>JAJTFM010000235.1 GCA_021298575.1 Saprospiraceae bacterium
ACTAAAAAAATCGGGCTATGGAGATGCGGTATATTTTATTGACAATCCGTTATTCAGAAGTTTCTGGCAGCAAGGGAAGCTGATAATGGCCAATGCTGTTTTTTACTGAATGTAAAAGTGGCGTATTTTTTGCTGCTACTGTTTTAGAGCTTGTTCAGGAATCTCTCGCCGAGTCAAAAACGGCTCATTTTTCGCCATTTTTCACCTTTTTTCAGTTACGTAGCACCGGCTATGCGCCTTCAAAATGCAAAAACTGACAAAAAATCAGCCTGTTTTTGCCAATGGCAGAGAATCCTGAACAAGCTCTTATAATTGTTGAAGAACTCAAATGAACGACCTTTTGCAGGATGATACTTTCTACTGGCTGTTGTGGGCAATTTTCACAGCGGGGGGTATCGTTTTGGGCTGGACACTGAGGGCTACTACCTCCGAGAGGCGCGTCAGAGCTTCACTTCGGCAGATTGAACAGGAAAAGAATACCCTTGCCCGCCTGTATACCCACATAAAACATCAGCACGACTTGCGCGAGGCCGACTTCAAGCGGGTTTCCCTCGAGTTGAGCCATCTGCAGCTTCATATTCAGCAGCTGGAAGCCGAAAAAGAGAGTGTAGAAACCGAAAGCCCGGATTTGCGTCTAAGGGCTGAAAGAGCCGAGGTACATGCAGCCAGACTCATGGAAAAACTGGATGCACTCGATACACTGACTGATACGCTGCGGATTCGCAACACAGACCTGACTATGCAGCTGGAAAAAGCCAGAGAGGAACTGGCTGAATGGGACGGCTTTTACAACGACTATCGTGCGATGCAGCAGCGGCTGACAGAGTACGAACGAACTTCCAGAACCCTGGAAATGGAACGCGATCTCCTCGCAGAACGATTGTCTGCGGCAAAGGCGGAAGCAGAGGGGCTGCAGCGTGAGCTGATGCGTGTATCTGCTCTTGTTGACAAGAACACCTCGCGCACACGCAGGGGCGGGAGAGCAATTCCGGAAAATACAGACGACCTCAAGGTAATCAGAGGAATAACCCCTGTTGCAGAGCAAAAACTCATGTCGCTGGGTGTATTCACCTTTGAACAGATCAGTAAGTGGGACGACGATGCGGTGATTACTTTCGCACGTGCACTCGGTATGAGTCCCGGAAAACTGTTTCAGGAAGACTGGGTAGGACAGGCAAAATACCTGACAAGTACAGGCAAATAGAATTAAAACACCACCATAATGGATCGTTTAAAGGTGCTTCAAGTACTGTCTGAAGGGCGCTTTGTTCCTTTGTTTTAGCCGCTTGTTACCGGGGTGGAGCGCGGGTAATTGAATTTACCAATAGAGGCCCGTTTGCTCATGAGGTATTTGCGACCCTGAGAAAGGAAATATGGCGTGAATTGCCCGGAATGCTCCTGGGTATCGGGTCTGTTCAGGATGCCGGCACGGCGTCCCTGTACATACAGATGGGAGCTGATTTTGTGGTTACGCCTCTTCTGAGGACGGATGTGATAAGCACCTGTAACCGGCGGAAAGTGGCTGTCATCCCCGGAGTGTCAACCAGTTCGGAAATTGGCATTGCCGAGGAAATGGGGTGCGAACTGGTGAAAATTACCCCGGGTGATGTTTTGGGGCCTGCTTTTCTGAAAGCCCATCTGGCTCCCTGTCCCTGGACGCGCGCCATGATATCGGGCGGTGTCACACCTGAAGAAGGCTGCCTGAAGGCCTGGTTTCAGGCAGGAGCCACCTGCGTTGGTATGGGAAGCAAACTCATAACGGCTGATATTGTCGGGCGTCAAGACTGGTCGCTACTGGAGCAAAATGTTCGGGAAACAGTAGAACTGATCAGGCAGATCTGATCTCGGAAAATCACTGATTCAGTAGTGTCCGAAAAAGAAAGCGGGTCGCTCCGGTAACCGGAGAACGACCCGCTTTTTTAACTATACCGGGGAGATTCCTATCTCACAATCGTGATATCTCCCTTGAAGATTTCCCTGCGGCCGTCGATGAATTCAATTTCCGCCTGGTAAACATGCACGCCCGGGTTCATATCCTGTCCTCGGTGTTTGCCATCCCAGCCGATATTCGGAATATTCGGATCGAAATCAAGGCGCTCCCACAACAACTCGCCCCAGCGTGAATACACCTGCAGGGAGTGTATTTTGGTCACTTTCTTCTCCTCGGCAAAAATGGTAAAGTAGTCATTGTCGCCGTCGCCATTGGGCGAGAAGACGTTTGGAATATACACATCCACCGAGCGGTCAACAAGCAGTCGAAGTGTTGCATCATCGCGGCAACCCACTTCCGTTTTTACTTCCACCTTGTACTGGGTAGAAATCTGCGGAGTAGCGATAAGTGTCAGACAGGTATCGCAACTGAGTCCGGTAGATGGCGTCCAGAGAACAGATTGTAATTCGCTCACAGGTACATTAACCTGGGCTACAATCTGGTAGGAATCACCAATTTCAATGATGGCTTCCGGAGTGAGTGTAATAACAAGTTCTTCCGGTTCCTCGATAATGGCAGACAGCGTGGCACTGCATCCTTCGGCGTCTTCCACAACAATAGTGTATGCGCCGGGTAACAGATTGAAGAAGGCATTCTGAGCTGTGGGTACTCCACCATTCAGTGTGAAGGTGAGCGGCGGACGCCCGCCCACAACATCTTCCACCACAATGGCTCCTTTGTTGCCGAAGCAGGGAGGCTGTGATATTGCCAGGGATGCCGTCGGGTCAATTGGAGAAATCAGCACCTGATCGGTATCAGTACAGCCATTGGCCGGATCTGTAACCAGTACCTGATAAACACCGGGTTTGCTGATTGATGGCGTTGCTGTGTTGACGCCCGTCAGCAGCGTACCGTTGTTGGTTGTCCAGGAGTATGCGGCTGCACCCGAACCTGTTACAGCGGAGCCGCTCAGTGTTGCCACATCACCGTAGCATTTTATACTGAATGGATTGCCTGCTTCGGCAACGGGCAATACTCTGTTCTCGGTAACTGTAGTGGACAGATTATTGGTGCACTGGTTAGCCGGATCAACACCAATGATAAGATAAACACCAGGAGACGAGACAGTCAGGGAGCCGCCATTGCCGATAACAGTAGTATCCGAGCCGATTACCGAAGCCCACCTGTACTGAATGCCCGGGAATGGAGAACCGCCCGTGAGTACCACAGACTGTACAGCACATGTCAGCGCACTGTGCGGATTGATGAACAGTGGAGGATACTGCAGATTCTGGTTGATTACGATCTGAGCTGTATCGGCACACTGAGTGAGTGTATCGCGAATGATAAACTGATAAACACCCGGATCGTTGATTTCCAGTGTAGTGCCGGGGATATAAGTGTTGCCTCCACTATACCATATCAGGTTGGCATTGAAGGTGCCTTCTGCTGTACCCTGAAGCGTGATTTTGTCAATAACGCAGTCGAGCAGGTCATCCGGTGTGGCAGATATGGTAGCGATCGGGTTGTTGCTGATATCAACTACCGAAGTGCTGGTAGTGTCTTTACACCCGTTCACAGTGATAACCATGGTATAGATACCGGCCTTTCTGACTTTGGTATTTACCTGATTAACGGCACCCGAGATAAGTCCGTTGGTGGTACTCCACTGGTAAGTTGCACCCTGAAGGTTCGGGCTGCCAACAAGATTGACCTCCCTTTGTTCGCAGTTTAGCGGAATAGGGAATGCTATGGAAGCCACAGGCTTCGCATAGAATATCACCGGATTGGCTGCCGAAATGACCGTACAGTAAGCATTCAGCAGCACATCACCTCCCGGGGTTGTATTACCTGCAACAGCCGATATGTAGTATGTAGTACCATACTGCATTGTTGCATCGTTGAAGCAGAAAGTAGGGGAGCTGCTGCGCGCTATTTCGTTTACAATCTGACTTCCGCTTCCCTCATGGAGAATGAATTGAAGCGCATCATTCGGGTCGAGGAATTGTCCGGCAGCGTTGTAAACAGCCGTTACACAGCCATCATCGCCGCAGGTTGTTACCAGGTTGCCCGACATGGATCCCACCGCAGTCACGCATGGAACCAGTCCGATATTGAAAGAACAGTTGGCCGGACAACCGTTGGCATCTGTTACGTCCACATTATAGGCCCCCTGCGCCAGGTTGCTGATATTGAATACGCCCGGCACCACATTACCCTGCAGTCCGCCCGGTGTCCAGTCAACCAGGTAGGGTGGAGTTCCACCGGCGATGCTGACAGCCCCTTTACCATCGGTTGAGGTGGGAGTGGACACATCATTAACGAGCTGGCAGGATATCTGTACAGCGGAGGCTGGCTGTTGAACAACAAACGACGTGGTGGCAGAGCATCCGTTTGCATCAGTAACTGTCACCCTGTAAGTTCCTGCTGTCAGGTTATTCAAATCTTCCACGTTGCCGGCAAAGGGTTGCCAGTTGTAGCTGAAAGGTGCGGTACCGGAATTGACATTCAGATTTACCGAGCCCGTAGCCTGACCGAAACATGCCACTGGTGCCGGAGATCCGCTCAGCGACACAACTACAATATCGTTGGGCACATTGAAGGATGCTGTACCGATACAGGATCCGCCAGCATTGACAGTAACAGAGTAGC
>JAJTFM010000043.1 GCA_021298575.1 Saprospiraceae bacterium
ACGATCCCTATCTGGGCTGGGATGGTACCTTTAGAGGAGAAAAAATGTACGGTGTGTTTACCTGGTATGCCGTGGTTGGCTTCCTCGATGGCCGCGACGTTGAATTCAGCGGTGATGTAACGGTACTTCGCTGATTACAGGAACGGATTATACTCCATTTCGTGCCTGATGGTAGTTGACGGGCCATGCCCGGGCCAGACAATCGTCTCTCCCGGTAATACAAACAGTCGGGTTCTGATGCTACTGAGCAGTGTATTGGTATCACCTCCGGGCAGATCGGTACGACCGATACTTTCCAGGAAAAGTACGTCACCTGCAATCAGGAAGCCGTCTTTCTCACAATAAAAAGAAAGACTGGCTGGTGAGTGGCCCGGTGTAAACAGTGCCAGTAGCTCCGTGTTTCCAAACCGGATGCGCTGATTGTCTTCAATAAAAACGGTTGGAACAAGCTGACTACCGTTGACGGGGATACCATATCCTCTGCAAACGCTTTCGAAGCTGTTCAGCACGGGAAGCTCACCGCGGTGTATTTCCAGTTCAAGTCCGCAAGTATCTGCTACGAACCTGTTTCCGAATACATGATCCAGGTGACAATGCGTATTAATCAGCCTGACTGGTTTCAGATCATGTTCAGTGATAAAATTGACCAGTTGCCTCTCTTCATCGCGGTGATAACAGCCCGGATCGAAAATAATGCACTCGCCGGTTTCATCCCAGACGATATAGGTATTCTCCGCAAAAGGATTGAATTCAAATTGTTGTACCTGTGCCATTCTGACTAAATTACCTGAAACCCGTGTACATAAGGGTCTTCATCGTTGAACAATATGGTGTTGTAACCCATGATAATGGCCCACCCTTCAATCCCGGGCCTGATTGCAGGACGACCGGCAACAGTCGTCTCTTCCTCGATGGTTCCGATAAACCTGGAACCGATGATACTTTCATGGATAAATGTGTCGCCCGGTTTGAGCAATCCTTTATGATACCACTGAGCCATACGGGCGCTCGTACCTGTACCGCAGGGTGAGCGGTCAATAGCTTTATCGCCGTAAAACACGGCATTCCTTGCAGTAGAAGCAGGGTCAATCGGTTTCCCGGTCCAGAGAATATGACTCAGGCCGCGTATTGTGGGGTTTTCCGGGTGAACAAACTCGTGTTTTTCATTGATACGCTTCCGGAGTTCGCGCGCCCACGCGACGAGCTGTTCGGCGCGAAAATGTTCCAGTCCGGGAAAATTATCCTGCGGATCAACAATGGCATAAAAATTACCTCCATAGGCGACGTCCACGTGAAGCATACCGAGATCGGGGCACTCCACACTGATATTTTCGGCGGCCATGAATGCCGGTACATTGGTCAGTTTTACCGATTTCACCCGGTTTCCTTCCTGTTTATATTGTACCCTCACGATTCCGGCAGGAGTTTCCAGGTTGAGATGACCGGGAGTTTTGGGGATGACAAGTACTGCCGCTCATCATATCGTGTCCGCGCGGTTCGAACATAAGGCCTTTTCGAATCCAGTCGAATTCGCGCAGAAAATGCAGCCTTTTTTCACTCATATCAGCGCCATAGAGCGCCGGGCCTCCTTCTGCCACCAGCCTTACCGGGTTACCGCAGGTATGAGCATCTATGCAGGTGAATTTCTTGATCATAAAATTGTGCAAGTTACCAGACTTCAAATTCAGTTCTTCTGTTTCGGGAGCGTCCCTCAGGTGTGTCATTGGAGTCAATCGGCTTTGTTTCTCCATAACCCCTGAAACGCAGTCGCTGTAGATTGATTTGCCGGGTGACAAGGTAGTCATAAACAGCCTTTGCCCGTTTTTCGGAGAGCAGCATATTTGACTCGTCGTTGCCGGTATTGTCGGTATGTCCGTTAATCTGAATTTTCAGCAGCGGGTTTTTATTCAGCAGTTCGGCCAGCCGGTCGAGTTCGGCGGCCGATTCCGGCTTCAGGTCGGAGGCACCGGTTTCAAAAAACACATTTCGGAGAGCGATGGGCTTTTTCAGTGTTTTTACCTCACCAGTGGCAGTATCTGCGGTGAAAGGGATGAGCGCGATATCAAGTTCAAAAGGTTTTGCGGCAGTAGCGCTTTCGAGCAGGTCAAAATTTTCAGAATGGAACAGGTAGCCTTCTTTTGATACGTTCAGTGCGTAAGAT
Organism: Saprospiraceae bacterium; assembly: GCA_021298575.1. Classification (GTDB taxonomy): domain Bacteria; phylum Bacteroidota; class Bacteroidia; order Chitinophagales; family Saprospiraceae; genus M3007. Next base: position 2,162 of record JAJTFM010000043.1, read on the forward strand.
TTCCCGGCGGGAAGGCATACCAGTACAGTCCCTTCCGATTTACTGTTTGACGAGACAAAGGACGATCCTGTTTTCAGATCAATAAAATCGGCTTTTGCCACCAGCGGGTTACCGGTAACAGCATCGGTTATGCGGGCGCGGGCGTACGTGACCGGCTGAGGGCGTGCTGCTTCCGGCATTTCAAACGAATAGATATCCAGTCCTCCGGCTCCGCTGCCTCTGTTAGAGGCGAAATAGGCCTGTTTACCGTCGAGGCTGACTACCAGCATCTCCTCGCTACCTTTGGTATTAATTGGATAGCCCAGATTTACCGGATTTCCCCAGCTTCCGTCGGGTTGTTTCCTGACGAAGAAGAGATCACTGCCCCCCATTCCGGGCAGGCTGTCGGAGGCGAAATACAGCGTTTGACCATCGGGATGCAGAAACGGCGCAATTACCCTGCCGCCTGTATTGATCTGTTCAGGCAGCTTTTCCGGTTTCGACCATTTTCCGCCTTGCTGGCGGTTGGTTTGCCAGAGAGATATCCGGGATCCGTCGCGACTGCTTGCCTTGCAGAAAATAATCGTCTTGTTATCGGCTCCGATTGTTGGCTGGGCCTCCCAGTCGGGCGAGTTAATGGCACTGCTGAAGGGAGTGGGGTTAGTCCATACGCCGTTTTTCAACTGAGACCAGTACAGATCACAACTTCCCTGCGATCCGTCATTTTCCCGGTTACATGCGGTGAAAACCAGCCAGGAGCCATCGGGACTGATAGCCTGGGCTCCTTCATTCTGTGGCGTATTAACTCCGTCAATGGGGATAGCCGTTTCCCATTTTCCGTTATTGAAAGTACTGCTGTAAAAATTTTCATCGAGGCCCACCCTGCGGGTGAAAATCATGGTGGATCCATCGGCTGTCAGAGAGGGGAAGTACTCCATCTTGTCAGTATTGATACCAGGACCCAGCGATACGGGATTGAAAGGCACAGGATTTTTCATCGCTTTTGAGGCAAAAAGCCCTCTTTCCACCCATTTTTTGGCTGTCTTGATTTTCCCGGGATTAATCGGGTTGCTGTTGAGGTAACTGGTTGCATGTTTTGCGCAATCATCGTACATATCCAGCTCCCATTCCACTTCGGCGAGAATCAGAAACGCCAGCGGTCGAAAAGTTGAATCCAGTGCGATAGCATTCAGAAACTCCTCCCTTGCCTTGAAAAAATCCCTTCCGCTTCTGTATGTGTCGGCAAGAGCCAGTCGGGCCTCGATAAACAGGGGATCTGCCCTGACTGCCTTTTCAAAAAATCCTTGAGCAATAGCTGTGCCGGACGGGCCGAACGAGGCCTCTCTCATACCCTCGCGGTATGCAGAGAGTGCTCTGTCGTTGGTAGTCCCGGTTGTGTTGAATTTCTGGGCATTTACCAGAATTGGAAGCAGGACAAACAGAAGTGTGCGCATGGCTGATTGAATTGATGAGTACGGAGCACTTGTGTTAAATATAAGTAAAGTAGTGTTGTGTGCGATTTTTGGCACGGGATTAGCGATATCTTTGTGTCTTCATACAATAGAAATGGTTTAGTAAAAAAGCCCGGAGCGGCAAGCGCACCGGGCTTTTCTTTTTGGCCCATCACCGCTAGCGTATCAGGGTCAGGTTACCTGACTGTGATTTTTCCACGCCATTACACCTGTATCGGAGTCTGTAGAGATAAACACCCTGATTCACAGTTTGTCCGTTTGCCGTACCATCCCAGGTATCAAACGGATTTTGTGCGTTGAAAAGGCGTCCACCCCACCGATCAAATACTTCAAGAGAAATAAAATCATTAACGATGAAGGGGTTGCTTATTCCAAACCTGTCGTTCAGGTTCTCTGTTCCACCGGGAGTAAAGGCATTGGGCAGAAAAACATTCTCGCAATCGAGTGTTTTGGGGTCAATTGCCCTTACATAGATAGAGTCAACAGCAAGGCAACCATCGGAATACTCAATTTCAACCGAATAATAGGTGGAATCCAGCGGTGTTATCACCGGAGTCCGGGAGTTCGGATCCGATACTCCTGTAGAAGGAATCCAGGTGTAGCTGTCGGCACAGAAATCTGACAATGAGATTTGTACAGAATTACCCAGATAGACAACAGTATCCCTGTTCAGAATCTGGTCGGGCTTCCGGTAATATCTGGCCAGGTCCTCCTCGGTAAAAGCCCTGCTGTGGAATCTGAGTTCATCAAACATGCCCTTATACGGTATGTCAAGCGGACAAACAGGCTCCCCCACCCTCAATGGAGAAGTATTGGTCAGGTTAATACGCGCTTTGGAATTCCTTGAATCTCTCAGTGTTCCGTTTACGAACAAAGAGAAGTTCAGGTTGCTTCTTGTCAGCGTGATGTACTGCCAGCACGGGTTATTGTCGAGTTTGGCATTCAGTGTTACAAACAGGGTATCATTTTCACTGATTCCTGCTGAAATCCGGTTGAACTTGGGCACATATCGAACCCAAAAAGACCTGGAAAGATTGCAGGTATCCTGTTTGGCCATAATCACCTGAGAGTTTACCTGATTCTGTCCGTCCGGCGGGCGGATATAAAAACTGATGGTGAAGTCACTGGTGGTGAAAATATCGGAAAGAGGACCGACAAGATTCAGGGCATCGTTATTATCTGCAAAGCGTATGGCAGAGTCAAGAATACCGCAATCGCAGCCGATATTACCCTTTAAAGCGGCTGCAGAGCCGTTACCACTGTCATCAACGCCGTTACAGTTGTCAAACGAAAAATATGCCTCCAGTTTATCGTTAACCGCCTGGCCCGAGGCTCCTGCAGTTGCCGACATGGTGAAAAACAGGAAGAAAAACAATCGCATCTGATTCATGTTAGTAGTGAGTTATGATTTCATCCGGGCGAACGCAGAACCTGCCTCCTGCCACTGCAATAATGACCGGAATGTAACCTCCATATTAAACGATTTTTCGGTGGAATTAATATGATGCATTCCGATAAAATACACATTTAGACCGGCTGAAAATGCACCAGATCGGCGAATTGCTGTACCCGTTTGTGTATCATGGAAGAATTCAGTCCCTTCAGTCGTTCAATACTGAACTTCTCCACGCAGAACGATGCCATGGCGGAGCCGTAGATCACGGCACGTTTCAGGTTCTGGAAAGACAAATCGTCGGTACGGGCAAGCCATCCAATAAATCCTCCTGCAAAGGTATCGCCAGCTCCGGTAGGATCAACTACCTCTGCCAGCGGGAGTGCCGGCGCGAAGAATATCTCTCCCTTGTGAAACAGAAGCGCTCCGTGCTCCCCCTTTTTGATGATGAGTGTTTTGGGGCCCATCTTATGAATCACACCGGCAGCCTTCAGCAAAGAGTGCTCTCCCGATAACTGGCGGGCTTCTTCATCGTTCACTGTGAGTACATCCGTTTTTTTGATTACCTTCTTAAGGTCTTCCAGTGCATTGTCCATCCAGAAATTCATCGTATCAAGTACCACCAGTTTCGGACGTTTCGGTAGTTGCTTCAATACCCTCATCTGTATTTCAGGTACCAGATTTCCCAGCATGAGATACTCCGAATTTTTGAACTGAGGCGGAATCACCGGGTCAAAATTTGCAAGCACATTCAATTGGGTATCCAGTGTATCGCGTCCAACCATGTCTTTATGATACCGGCCCGACCAGAAAAATGATTTTTCACCTTCCTTTATCTGTAAACCCGCCAGATCAGCACCCCGCTTTTGGAGATAGTCGAGTGTTTCCTGAGGAAAGTCATCCCCCACTACCGAAACGATACGAACCGGCTTTACAAAATAGGTGGCAGCCAGAGAGATATAGGTACACGCGCCCCCAATTACATTGTTCGCCCTTCCGGAGGGTGTTTCAATATCATCGAAGGCAACAGTGCCAACAGAAAGAATGCTCATAATGCTCGTTTTTTTTACTGTTTTTGGCTGGTTTTAGGGCATTTTCCTGAAAACCAATTTTTTTTAAAAAAATTCTTCCGCAAAGGTTGTAAATTTTAGTGACCCATCATATCTTTGCGTCCGCTTTTGAGAAATAAACATTCTCAATTAAAAAGCTCCCTTAGCTCAGTCGGTTAGAGCGGCGGACTGTTAATCCGTAGGTCCAAGGTTCAAGTCCTTGAGGGAGCGCAAAATAAGGCGCAATTATCTGGTTATCAGGTGATTGCGCTTTTTCTTTTTTACTATGATTTCTTTTTCAGCAGAAGTAAAGAACGCCCTGAGCAACAAGCAGCCAGTTGTGGCGCTTGAAAGTACCATCATCGCTCACGGCATGCCCTATCCGCGCAATGTGGAAACAGCCATGCTGGTGGAGGAAACGATCCGACGCCGGGGCGCCATCCCTGCTACCTGCGCCATCATTGGGGGTAAACTGTGTGCGGGCCTTACGAGCAACGAGCTGGAACTTGTCGGAAAGGAAGGCGCAGCTATTCCGAAGGCGAGCCGGAGTCGCATCTTCGCCACCGGCGGAATAGGTGGTGTTCACCGGGGTGCAACATCCACCATGGACATCTCTGCTGATCTGCAGGAGCTGGCTCAAACACCTGTTGCGGTTGTCAGTGCCGGCGCCAAAAGTATCCTTGATCTGGGCCTTACACTCGAATATCTCGAAACACATGGTGTACCGGTCATTGGTTTCGGCACCGGTGAATTTCCGGCTTTTTATACCCGTAGAAGTGGTTTTACTGTTGACTATCGCCTCGATACACCCGGGGAAATCGCCAGTCTCCTTAAAGTAAAATGGGAAATGGGCCTTGAAGGGGGCGCCGTCATCGCCAACCCGATTCCGGAGGAATTCCAAATGGACGCCACCCTGATAGAAAATACAATCAGAGAGGCGGTACTGGAAGCTGAACGTACGGGAATCAGGGGAAAACGTATCACACCTTTTCTGCTGGCCAGAATTGAAGAACTTACTGAAGGGAAAAGTCTGGAATCCAATATTCGCCTTGTACTGAACAATGCCGGTCTGGCTGCCGATATCAGCCGGTTGCTGGAGGAAAAATAAAAAATCCCGGGTTCTCTGTTTAAAGAACCCGGGATTATAAAACACAGCCGTAGTAACGGCTTACCGATTAGCCTTCTGTTTCGATCGTTTCCTGCGGCTGATCGCGGAACGGACGACCCGAGCCTGTTACCTGGAGGTGTTCGTACTTGCGCATACCTGTGCCCGCGGGAATCTTCTTGCCCACGATAACATTTTCCTTCAGGCCCATCAACATATCCTTCTTGGCAGCGATGGCGGCCGTACTGAGCACCTTGGTAGTTTCCTGGAACGAAGCTGCCGAGATCCATGACTCTGTACCCAGAGAAGCCTTCGTGATACCAAGCAGCATCGGGATAGCCGTTGCCGGAATAGCATCGCGGTATTCGACCAGTTTCTTGTCGTTGCGCTTCAGGAAAGAGTTCTCCTCACGAATCTGACGAAGTGTTACCAGTGCACCGGGTTTCAGTTTGGAACTGTCTCCTGCGTCGAGTACATACTTCTTGTCGTAGATCCAGTCGTTGTAATCCACAAATTCATTGCGATCAACCGGTTCTCCTTCGAGGAAGTGCGTATCGCCGGCATCAACGATTTCGACACGGCGCAGCATCTGGCGTACAATCACCTCGATATGCTTGTCGTTGATATTGATACCCTGTGAGCGATATACCTCCTGAACGCCATTTACGAGGTAGAACGAGGCTGCGAACGGACCTTTTACAGAAAGGATATCCTTCACTGAAATTGTTCCTTCCGTCAGAGCTGTACCTGCGCGCACGAAGTCTTCGTTCTGTACAAGAATGTGCTTGGTCAGCGGAATCAGGTATTTGCACTCCTGACCATCCTTGGCGCGAATGAATGCTTCGCGGTTACCACGCTTGATAGCGCCGAAAGTGATTACACCATCGAGTTCGGCAACGATAGCCGGGTTAGACGGGTTACGTGCCTCGAAAAGTTCGGTTACACGCGGCAGACCACCCGTGATATCGGCAATCTTGCCGAGCTTGCGAGGAATCTTCACGAGTTGCTGACCAGATTTTACTTCCTGGTTATCTTCGACGGATATATAGGCACCTACCGGCAGTGAGTATGTTTTCAACTCTTCACCGGTACGGGCATCCAGCACCGACATGGAAGGGATCTTCTTCTTGTTCTTGCTCTCGATAACAATCTTCTCGGCAAAACCGGTCTGATCATCGCGCTCGAAGCGGTAGTTGGTTCCTTCTTCCAGGTTATTGAAGCGGACCACACCGGCGTAATCACTTACGATAACGGCGTTGAACGGATCCCATTCGCAGACCTTGTCGCCACGCTGTACCTCCTGACCATCAGTGACGAAGAGATAGGCACCGTAAGGAATATAGTTGCTGGAAAGAACACGGTTGTTCTTCGGATCAATTACGCGTATTTCACCCGTACGCGAAACAACCACTCTGACGGCTTTGCCTTCGCTGTCGGTACCGTCAACTGTACGAATAGTGTCGAACTCGACTTTACCGCTGCTACGCACTGTCAGGCTGTTTTCAGTCTGTGAGAGCATAGCCGTACCACCTGTGTGGAAGGTACGAAGTGTAAGCTGAGTGCCCGGCTCACCGATTGACTGTGCCGCGATAATACCAACGGCATCGCCCATCTCGGCCACACGGCCTGTTGCAAGGTTCTTGCCATAGCATTTACCACAAACCCCGTGACGGCTTTCGCAGGTAAGTACCGAACGAATTGAGACCATCTCGATGTCAGCAGTTTCTACTGCAGCTGCAACAGCATCGCTGATATATTCACCGGCGGCAACGATAAGTTCGTCTGTTTCCGGATTATAGACATCGTGCAGGCTATAGCGGCCCTTGATACGGTCTTTCAGGCTAACGATAATCTTGTCGCCCTCTTTGAAAGCTGTTGTATCAATACCGCGCAGCGTGTTACAGTCAACTTCACGTACTACTACGTCCTGAGATACGTCAACCAGACGGCGTGTGAGGTAACCCGCATCGGCCGTTTTAAGAGCCGTATCGGCCAGACCCTTGCGCGCACCGTGCGTGGAGATGAAGAACTCCTGAACCGATAGTCCCTCAAGGAAGTTGGAGAGAATCGGGTTCTCGATAATTGCACCACCGGTATCGCCGGATTTACGCGGCTTGGCCATCAGTCCGCGAAGACCGCACAGCTGTTTGATTTGCTGTTTGGAACCACGCGCACCGGAATCAAGCATCATGAACACAGAGTTAAAGCCCTGCTTGTGGCTGCTGAGTTCGCGCATCAGCTGGTCGGTGATACGGTTATCGGCGAAAGTCCACTTGTCAATGATCTGGTTGTAGCGTTCGTTGTTGGTGATGAGACCCATGTTGTAGTTATCCCACACCTCATCAACTTCCGTCTGGGCAGCAACGAGTGCCTTCTTCTTCAGGTCGGGGATAATGAGATCACCGAGGTTGAACGAAAGGCCCGCCTTGAACGCCCATCCGAAGCCCAGCTCCTTGATTCCGTCGAGGAACTCGGCTGTTTTCCGGAAGCTTGTACGATTCAGAATATCACCGATGATACCTTTCAGGTTACGCTTGGTGAGCAACTCGTTGATATAAGGTACTTCTTCGGGTACGGCCTGATTGAAGAGAACACGTCCGACAGTTGTTTTGATACGTTTAGCTGTCTTTTCACCATTTTCTTCGGAGCGAACGCGACATTCGATACCTGCGTGCAGGTCGAGCTGTCCTTCGTTGTAGGCGATAATAACCTCTTCAGCGGAGTAGAAGCGGCGTCCTTCTCCCTTAACCGGGTTATCATCAATGCTTTTCCGCTCTTTGGTAAGATAGTACAGACCGAGTACCATGTCCTGAGAGGGCAGTGTAATCGGAGAACCATCCTGCGGGTTAAGCATATTGTGGCTGGAGAGCATCAGAATCTGAGCTTCCAGAATAGCAGCGTGGCTAAGCGGCACGTGCACGGCCATCTGGTCACCGTCGAAGTCGGCGTTGAATGCCGTACAAACGAGAGGGTGAAGCTGGATTGCCTTGCCCTCAATGATACGGGGCTGGAAAGCCTGTATAGAGAGGCGGTGCAGCGTTGGAGCACGGTTAAGCATAACCGGGTGTCCGCGGAGGATATTCTCGAGAATTTCCCAAATGACCTGATCCTTGCGGTCAACGAGTTTTTTTGCCGATTTAACCGTTTTGACAATACCCCGCTCGATGAGTTTCCGGATAATGAACGGCTTGAAGAGTTCGGCAGCCATTGCCTTGGGGATACCACACTCGTGCAGTTTGAGCGTTGGTCCTACCACGATAACAGAACGGCCGGAGTAATCCACACGTTTACCGAGCAGGTTCTGACGGAAACGGCCTTGCTTGCCCTTCAGGATATCAGAGAGCGATTTGAGTGCGCGTCCGCCCTCAGCCTTCACGGCGTTGGACTTGCGGGAGTTGTCGAACAGTGAATCGACAGCCTCCTGGAGCATACGCTTCTCGTTACGGAGAATTACCTCGGGTGCCTTGATTTCGAGCAGGCGTTTGAGGCGGTTATTGCGGATAATTACGCGGCGATAAAGGTCGTTCAGATCGGAGGATGCGAAACGGCCGCCATCGAGTGGAACGAGCGGGCGGAGTTCCGGAGGTACTACCGGAAGATACTGAATAACCGTCCATTCGGGGCGCTGTCCTGCCAGTTCGAGGCCCTCACGGAAAGCTTCCACCACGCGCAAGCGCTTGTTAGCTTCTGTTTTCTTGGCCTGGCTGCTTTCGTTGTGCGATTCGTGGCGTAACTGGGCCGACAGATCGTCGAGGTTAAGGGTGCTGAGCAGTGTGAACACAGCTTCGGCGCCCATTTTGGCTACGAATTTGTCGGGGTTCGATTCATCGAGGATATGGTTGTCCTTTGGAAGCGTATCCATGATTTCCATGTATTCCTCTTCCGTGAGGAGATCCATACGGCTGATACCTTCCTCTGCCTTGACACCGGGTTGAACAACTACATAGCGTTCGTAATAAATGATACTCTCCAGCTTCTTGGAAGAGAGGCCGAGAATATAGCCGATTTTGTTAGGCAGACTCTTGAAGAACCAGATATGTACTACCGGAACTACGAGGCGGATATGGCCCATACGTTCGCGGCGCACCTTTTTCTCCGTTACTTCCACACCACAGCGATCGCATACGATACCTTTATATCGGATACGCTTATACTTTCCGCAGTAGCACTCATAGTCCTTTACGGGACCGAAGATACGTTCGCAGAAAAGACCGTCGCGCTCGGGTTTGTAAGAGCGATAGTTAATAGTTTCGGGCTTGAGCACTTCGCCATAGCTGCGCTCAAGGATTTCATCGGGGCTAGCCAGTGCCAGCGTTATGCTGTCGAAGCCCTGATCAGTTTTATTGCTTTTCTTTTTGAAAGGCATATTGAAAAGTTCAGAAATGATCGAAATGAATCACTTTTCAGTCACTTATTCAGGAAGGAAGGGTGTGATGTCCCCTTCCTTCCCGACACAATTTTATTCAAATTTCACATCGAGTGCGAGTCCGCGGAGTTCGTGAACCAGTACATTGAATGACTCCGGAATATTTGCATCCGGCAGGTTATCGCCTTTAACGATTGACTCGTATGCTTTGGCGCGGCCCTGAATATCATCCGATTTGAATGTGAGGAGCTCCTGCAGGATATTGGATGCTCCGTAGGCTTCCAGTGCCCACACCTCCATCTCACCGAAGCGCTGGCCACCGAACTGGGCCTTACCGCCAAGTGGTTGCTGCGTGATGAGCGAGTATGGACCGATAGAACGGGCGTGCATCTTGTCGTCAACCATGTGGCTCAGTTTAAGCATATAGATAATGCCTACTGTTGCTTTCTGGTGGAAGCGATCACCTGTTTCTCCGTCGTGGAGGAACGTCTGGCCGAGATCAGGCAAACCGGCTTTGGCTACCCACTCGCCAATTTCGTCGGTTTTGGCACCGTCGAAAATTGGTGTTGCGAATTTGACACCGAGGCGTTCACCCGACCATCCGAGTACCGTTTCGAAGATCTGACCCAGGTTCATACGAGAAGGTACACCCAGCGGGTTCAGAACGATATCCACCGCAGTTCCGTCTTCGAGGAACGGCATATCTTCGATACGAACGATACGGCTTACGATACCCTTGTTACCGTGGCGACCCGCGAGCTTGTCACCCACACGCAGCTTGCGTTTCTTGGCCAGGTAAACTTTTGCCAGTTTGAGAACGCCAGCGGGGAGTTCGTCACCGATACTGATATTGAACTTCTCTCGTTTGTAGCGACCAACCTCTTCATTTACCTTGATACTGTAGTTGTGCAGCAGTCGGGCGATAAGTGAGTTGGTATGCTTGTCGTTCGTCCAGTTTGTGTAATCAACCTGGCTGTAATCTATCTGATCGCGAAGTACACTTACAGAGAGTTTGGAGCCTTTTGAGAGCATTTCCTCGCCGTAAATAGACCGGATACCATTGGTAACCTTGTCTTTTACGAGCAACTGAAGCTTGTCTATGAGGACTGTCTTCAGTTTATTCAGTGCCACTTCATGATCGTCGTCGAGTTTGTCGAGCAGCGCTTTTTCTGACTCCTTCTGCACCTTGTCCTTTTTGGCGCGGGCGAAGAGTTGCTTGTCAATGACCACACCGTTGATACTTGGGGGTACCTTCAGAGAGGCATCCTTCACATCACCAGCCTTGTCGCCGAAAATAGCACGGAGCAGTTTTTCTTCGGGAGTCGGGTCAGTTTCACCTTTTGGAGTGATTTTACCGATCAGGATATCACCTTCCTTCGCCCATGCACCGATACGGATGATACCGTTTTCGTCGAGATCCCGCGTTGCTTCCTCACTTACGTTTGGAATATCCTGTGTGAGTTCTTCCTCACCCAGTTTGGTGTCGCGGACATCCAGTTCGAAGTGTTCGATGTGAATAGAGCTAAAGATATCTTCCTGCACCACCCTTTCGGAGATTACGATAGCATCCTCGAAGTTGTAGCCTTTCCAGGGCATGAATGCCACCTTGAGGTTTTGCCCGAGTGCCAGCTCACCATTTTCTGTAGCATAACCTTCGCACAGAATATCGCCTTCCTCGACGCGCTGGCCGCGGCGGACGATAGGTTTCAGGTTAATGCAGGTACCCTGGTTGGTACGCATGAACTTGGTGAGGTGGTATGTTTTTCGTGATTCTTCGAAAGAAACAAGTTGATCCTCCTCTGTGCGGTCGTAGTTGATGATAATTTCGTTAGCATCAACATATTCCACTACACCGCTACCTTCAGCATTGATCAGCATACGACTATCACGTGCCACCTTGGCTTCGAGGCCGGTGCCCACGATTGGAGAGTGGGGGCGGATGAGCGGAACGGCCTGACGTTGCATGTTTGATCCCATGAGTGCGCGGTTAGCGTCATCATTTTCCAGGAACGGAATCAGCGAAGCCGAAACACCCACGATCTGGTTTGGTGCCACGTCAATATAATCGAGTTCTTCCGGAGTAAGAATAGGGAAGTCACCGCTTTCGCGAGCCTTTACACGATCATTGGTGAAAGCACCCTGTTCACTTACAGGCGTGTTTGCCTGAGCGATTTTCATTTTATCTTCTGCCTCTGCCGACAGGTACTCTACATCGCCGACCATGACCACCTTTCCGCTGTCAACGCGGCGGTAAGGGGTTTCGAGGAAGCCCATTTTGTTAATTTTGGCGTGGGTACAAAGCGTAGAGATAAGACCAATGTTGGGTCCTTCCGGCGTTTCGATTGTACACAGACGGCCGTAGTGCGAGTAGTGAACGTCGCGCACCTCAAAACCTGCGCGCTCACGCGACAGACCTCCCGGACCCAGTGCGGAGATACGGCGTTTGTGCGTAATTTCCGAGAGCGGGTTCGTTTGATCGAGGAACTGCGAGAGCTGGCTGGTACCGAAGAAGGAGTTGATCACCGACGAAAGCGTGCGGGCGTTAATCAGATCAACCGGTGTGAACACCTCGTTATCGCGTACGTTCATGCGCTCGCGGATTGTGCGGGCCATACGTGCGAGGCCCACACCGAACTGTGCATAGAGCTGTTCGCCTACCGTACGGACACGACGGTTCGAGAGGTGGTCAATATCATCAATTTCAGCCTTGTTATTGACGAGCATGACGATATAGCGGACGATAGAAATGATGTCCTCCTTCGTCAGAACGAGTTCACTTTCGGCCACATCGTGGCCCAGTTTGCGATTGATTTTGAAGCGACCTACTTCACCGAGATTGTATCTTTTATCGGAGAAGAAGAGCTTTTCGATGATACCGCGAGCCGTTTCGTCATCCGGGGGATCGGAGCCGCGGAGCTGACGATAAATATAGGTTACGGCTTCGATTTCGCTGGAAGTCGGGTCTTTGGAGAGCGTGTTATAGATAATCGAGTAGTCCTCTTCCACGTCGGAGCGCTGGAGGATAATCGTAGTCACGTTCGTATCCGGGTCGAGAATAAGTTCGATGCTTTCCTCATCAATGATAGCATCGCGTTCCATGATAATCTCGTTACGGGCGATGGAAACCACCTCGCCGGTATCTTCATCCACGAAGTCTTCCGTCCAGGATTTGAGTACCCGTGCGGCGAGTTTCCGTCCGATAGCTGCTTCAAGATTTTCGCGGGTGCAAGTTACCTCATCTGCCAGATTGAACAGATCGAGGATAGCCTTGTCTGTATCGAAACCGATAGCGCGCAGGAGCGTGGTGACGGGGAACTTCTTTTTACGGTCGATGTAGGCATACATGACCAGGTTGATATCCGTGGCAAATTCCATCCATGCTCCCTTGAAAGGGATTACGCGGGCGGAGTAAATCTTGGTGCCATTCGGGTGGAATGACTGTCCGAAGAAAACGCCCGGAGACCGGTGGAGCTGAGATACAATAACCCGTTCGGCTCCGTTGATAACGAAGGTTCCTTTGGGGGTCATGTAAGGGATATTACCCAGGAATACATCCTGAACGATAGTTTGGAAATCAATGTGTTCCGGATCGTTACAGGAGAGTTTTAGTTTTGCCTTGAGGGGCACGGAATAGGTTAGACCGCGCTGCATACACTCTTCGATGGTGTAGCGAGGCGGGTCGATGAAATAATCCAGAAATTCCAGGTTGAAAATACTCCTGGCGTCTGTGATAGGAAAATTTTCCTGAAAAACGCGGTACAGGCCTTCATTGATCCTGTTTTCCGGAGTAGTTTCCAGCTGGAAATATTCCTGGAACGATTTTAGTTGTATCTCTAGCAGGTCGGGATAGTGACCGGCGAGGCGAATTTTCCCGAAGTTGACGCGTTCCTGTACGCCAGGCTTGGGAGAGACCCCGTTTGAAGTGCCGTTATTGGTCATTTTGCAATTGATTGCTTGAAATGCTGATGGGCAGGTGATTGTTTTTCGGGGCGGCCTGTTCGGGGCCGGATGCCCTACAGACCTGCTCCTGACAGGATTAACACAGAAAAACCGATATTTTACAGACAACAATAGGCTTAGCATGTTTCACTGCTGTGAAAACACGCTAAGCCTGATTGTCGGTTTAATATTGGTGGAAGGAGCTGTGCATTGTCTCGAAATAAGTAAGTGGTGAGTTAAACTGTTATGGCACCGAAAAGTTCAGGTGTCATATTCAGTAACGCCTGGCTTACTTCACTTCGATAACAGCGCCTGCGCCTTCGAGTGCTGACTTAATAGATTCAGCTTCTGCCTTGTTAACGCCGGCTTTCAGCTGGCTTGGAGCGCCGTCAACGAGGTCTTTAGCTTCTTTCAGGCCGAGACCGAGGATATTTTTAACCTCTTTAACGACATTCAGTTTGTTTGCGCCGGCATCCTTCAGGAACACATCGAAGGCTGTTTGCTCAGCAGCGGCTTCAGCAGCAGCGGCCGGAGCGGCAGCTACAGCTACAGCAGATGCAGCAGGCTCAATGCCATACTCATCTTTCAGAATGCCAGCCAGTTCATTGGCCTCTTTAATCGTCAGGTTCACAAGCGTTTCAGCCAGTGCTTTCAAATCTGCCATTGTAATAGAAATTTAAAACTTGTTTGCGAATGTGTGAATGAGTTGGGTTTAGCGGGGGTAATCGGGTAATCGGGGCTATGGTGCGAACTTGGAAGCCGAAAATTACTGACCGCGCTCTTCCAGCGTCTTGAGGATACCGGCCACTTTTGAACCGGATGCCTTGAGCTGGCTTGCGAGTGTGCGTCCAGGAGATTGCAGCAGGCCGATGATTTCACCGACCATTTCTTCCTTGGATTTCAGTTCAGTCAGGGTTTTAAGCTGATCATCGCCGAGATAAACCGAGGTATCAATATAGGCTGCTTTCAGGAGCGGGCGCTCATTGGTTTTACGGAACTCTTCGATAATCTTGGCCGGAGCCTTTGGATTATCGGAGATCATGATCGTAGTTGGGCCGTGGAGAGATTCGAAGAGTGCTGCGAAGCCTTTTGCTTCCGGCTCACTTTCGAGGGCTTTACGGATGAGAGTGTTTTTGGCCACCTTCATCTTGATACCCTGCTCGAAACATTTACGGCGGAGTTGGTTGATTTTGGCAACAGTCAGCGTAGAGGCGTCTGCGAAATAAAAGAAAGGCGTATTTGCCAGTTCTTCCCTGAGCACCTCGATGGCCGCCGTTTTTTCTTCTCTAGTCATTACTTATGAATTTGACAATGAAAGAATTCGTGGATGTTGTGATTGCCGTGCCTTAGACTTTGAAAGACTTTGGATCAACAGCAATACCCGGGCTCATAGTGCTGGCAACGGATACTGTCTTCATATAGATACCCTTTGCACTAGACGGTTTCATTCTGACCAGGGTAGAAACAAGTTCGTGGGCGTTTTCAGCCAACTGTTCGGGCGTGAACGAAACACGGCCTACAGAAGAGTGTACGATACCGAACTTGTCAACACGGAAAGCGATTTTACCTTTCTTGACCTCCTGAACAGCGCCGGCCACATCTGCGGTAACGGTACCTGTTTTAGGGTTAGGCATAAGGCCGCGCGGACCGAGGATACGGGCAACTTTACCCAGTTGAGCCATCACGTTTGGGGTAGCAATGATCACGTCAATATCCATCCAGCCATCGCTGACTTTCTGAATAAATTCTTCGAGACCTGCGTAATCTGCGCCGGCGGCTTTGGCTTCTTCCACCTTTTCTGGCGGGCAGAAGACAAGGACTCGCTTAGTTTTACCAGTACCGTGAGGAAGAGATACAGTTCCACGGAGAGCCTGATCGGCTTTACGGGGGTCCACACCGAGGCGGACGTGGACGTCAACAGAGGCATCGAACTTGGTAGTATTGACCTGTTTGACGAGCGACATCGCTTCAGAAAGCGAATATAGTTTGTCAGGATCAACCTTACCGTCGACAGCTTTGCGTTTTTTTGTCAGTTTTGTAGCCACTTCAAAAAAAATTAAAGGTTATAGCGTTCCGATGGGCGGAACTCCCTGAAGCTGTTGTAGCTTGATTTTTCGAAAGGGTAATCAGTTTGCGTCCCAGGGAGCCTGACCAGTAATGGTAAGACCCATGCTGCGAGCTGTGCCTGCCACCATCTTCATAGCTGATTCCAGCGTGAAGCAGTTGAGGTCGGGCATTTTGTTTGTAGCGATATCACGAACCTGATCCCAGGTTACAGATCCAACCTTTTTACGGTTGGGTTCCGGGGAACCTTTGCCGGGAGCCAGCTTGGATGCCTCGAACAACTGGATAGCTGCCGGGGGCGTCTTGATAACAAAATCGAATGTTTTGTCTTTGTAAACAGAGATGATAACAGGAAGGATTTTACCCATCTGCTCACCTGTCTGCGCGTTGAAGCGCTTGCAGAACTCCATGATATTGACACCCTTTGAACCGAGTGCCGGGCCGATTGGTGGTGCAGGGTTTGCCTGACCGCCTTTCACCTGGAGTTTGATATAAATGTCAACTTCTTTTGCCATTTTAAAGCTTGATTGTCAAGTGTTTGAAATGAGCCTGAATACGCTTTTCCGTTGGAAGCGGGCCTGGGAGAACAGGCAACAAAAAGCAACATTCATTTATCATTGGGCTGAGCGCTCTGATGAGTACTCAACTTATTTTTTCAACCTGGAGGAAATTCAGTTCGACCTCGGTACCACGACCAAAAATCTTAACGATTACCTTCAACTTCTTTTTCTCATCATTTACCTCCTGAATATCACCGATAAACTCGGCGAACGGTCCGTCAATAATTTTGATGGTTTCGTTGATGAGGAAAGGTTCGCTGAGTGTTTCTCCTGATTCTGAGCTTTCATCTACCTTTCCGAGGAGCCTGTTAGCTTCCGGATTAGTCATTGGGATAGGAACTTCCTTTCCCAAAAAATGAATCACGTTAGGGATATCAGCTATCAGTTTGGCTACGTCACCGTTGAGTTTGGAACCTATGGCTTCGACCAGAATATAGCCGGGCAGAAGGTTTCGTTCCTGCATGACCTTTTTGCCATTTCTTACCTTGTAAACCTTCTCGGTAGGAACTATCACAGAGAAGATAAAGGGCTCCCAGCCATTGAGTTCAATTTCACGAACGATTCGCTCCTGAATTTTCTTTTCCTTGCCACTGATGACACGGAGAGAGTACCATTTTCTCTCCTCGCCGGCTGTGGCTGTGGTGGCTAATTTTTCGTTACTCATGGCTGAATACAGGGCAAAGTCAAACAATCAGGAGATTAGCTCCAGACGCCGTAGATATTCTTGAAGATGACGCTGCATGCGCTGTCCATCACAAAAACAACCAGAGTCAGTACAGCTGCTGTTACGATTACAACGAGCGTACTCTCCTGTAACTGAGCAGCAGTTGGCCAGGAGACATTCTTTACAAGCTCATTATAGCTTTCTTTCAGGTAGAGCGTCAGTTTTTCCATCGGAGAAAGAGTGTGTGTTACCGGGGTACTCTCTTGTTAAAAAAAGTTCGCTATCCGTTTGACGGCTAACGAACGTTCGGTTTGTTTGCAGGGGCAGCAGGGCTCGAACCCGCAGCCTGAGGTTTTGGAGACCTCCACTCTACCAATTGAGCTATGCCCCTAAGTCTGAGTGTAATAAAAAAGATAGTGTGGGTTCGGGATTGACCCGAACCCACACGAACGTTGGAATTAGTCGATGATTTCAGTTACCTGACCAGCGCCTACTGTACGGCCACCTTCGCGGATAGCGAAACGGAGACCTTTTTCCATAGCGATAGTATTCAGCAACTTAACCTCGAGTTCAATGTTATCACCGGGCATTACCATCTCAACGTTTACAGGCAGCTTCACGTCGCCTGTTACGTCAGTTGTACGGAAGTAGAACTGTGGGCGGTAGCCATTGAAGAATGGAGTGTGACGGCCACCCTCTTCTTTGGAGAGGACGTACACAGAGCACTTGAAGCTTTTGTGTGGCTTGACGGAACCTGGCTTGCAGATAACCATACCGCGACGGATTTGCTCCTTGTCGATACCGCGGAGGAGAAGACCGGCGTTGTCACCAGCCTCACCGCGATCGAGCAGCTTGCGGAACATCTCAACACCAGTTACGGTAGAAGTGAGAGGCTTCTCGTCTGGCTTCATCATACCGATAATTTCTACAGGCTCGTTCACGTTGATAACACCGCGCTCGATACGGCCAGTTGCAACAGTACCACGACCAGTGATCGTGAATACGTCTTCCACCGGCATCAGGAATGGCTTGTCCACTTCGCGAACAGGCTCCGGAATGTCGTTGTCGCATGCATCCATCAGCTCCATGATTTTGGCTGTGTAATGTGCGTCGCCTTCGAGGGCTTTGAGGGCAGAACCCTGAATAATGCTTGCATTGTCGCCGTCGAACTGGTAGGTGCTCAGCAGTTCGCGGAGTTCCATTTCAACGAGTTCGAGCATTTCGGGATCTTCAACGATGTCAACCTTGTTCATGAAGACAACGATTTGGGGTACACCTACCTGACGAGCGAGCAGGATGTGCTCACGAGTCTGGGGCATAGGACCGTCGGTTGCTGCGCAAACCAGGATAGCACCGTCCATCTGGGCGGCACCTGTGATCATGTTCTTCACATAGTCAGCGTGACCCGGGCAGTCAACGTGCGCATAGTGGCGCTTCTCGGTTTCGTATTCTACGTGAGCGGTGTTGATGGTGATACCACGCTCTCTCTCTTCCGGTGCAGCGTCAATGGCATCGTAGTCAGTTTTCTTAGCCAGACCTTTTTGTGAAAGAACGTAAGTAATGGCAGCCGTCAGCGTCGTTTTGCCGTGGTCAACGTGACCAATCGTGCCAATATTTACGTGCGGCTTGGTGCGAACAAATGTCTCTTTTGCCATTGGTTTAGAATTGTATCAGAAACGTTAGTGAAAAAAATCAAAAAAATTCGAGCTGTTGATGAGATTTGAACTCACGACCTCTTCCTTACCAAGGAAGTGCTCTACCCCTGAGCTACAACAGCAAAACCGTTGTTCGCTCGGGTGCATCACCCTTCAACCGTTAAGAGGAAGCTGTGACAAACCTTCAACGCACAACGAACACAGAGCGGCGGACGAGATTCGAACTCGCGACATTCAGCTTGGAAGGCTGACACTCTACCAACTGAGTTACCACCGCAATTGGGTTAATGTGTGGGGGTGGTGGGATTCGACCCTACTCAGCGGTAAAGCACCAGATTTACAGTCTGGCCCGGCTCTCCGACTCCGGGGCACCCCCTTGACGACATAAAACTCAAATAATAATCAAACCTGAAAACAGGAATGAATAGAGCCACTGGAGGGACTCGAACCC
>JAJTFM010000044.1:0-1758 GCA_021298575.1 Saprospiraceae bacterium
GCGGAATTGAACTTCAAAAAGACGACGCAGGTATCAGCCTGACCAGAAGTCATTTCCTGCAGTGGTCGGCAAGATGGCAAAACGAAGCCATCAGCGACAGGATAAATGAGTGGGAACGCCTCGATTCGGCACTATATTCCCTGCCATACGATACAGTTGCTCTCTACGTCCGAAAAGTGCTGAAAACCACCAATAATCTCCAAAGTGACAGACTTTCAGCATCGTTTCAGGACACCTGGACCTGGCGCCGCGACGGAGTGCGCGAACTCCAGATAATAGCCGGTGTACGCGGACAGTACTGGACGTTAAACAACGACTGGTTTGTTACTCCCCGCGCCCAGATGCTCTACAAACCGCTGAATACCAGTAAGGATATTTCGTACAGACTGGCGGGCGGACTGTTCTATCAGCCGGCATTCTATCGTGAAATGCGCCGTCTGAACGGCTCTGTAAATACCGATCTGGCGGCCCAGAAATCGGCTCACGCTGTGGGTGGCCTTACCTGGGATTTCCTGTGGGGCAATAGAAGACCCGTAAAAATGCGCCTGATCGCCGAGGCCTACTACAAAAAAATGTGGGATCTGGTTTCATTCGATATTGACAACGTGCGTATCCGCTACTCCGGTGCCAATGATTCGAGAGGGTATGCCACCGGCATGGATCTTCGTCTGAACGGTGAATTTGTGGAAGGCGCAGAAAGCTGGGTCAATCTGTCGTTCCTGCGCACGCGCGAGGCACTCGACGGCGTGCAGCACCGCGCCCGGAATGTGGGTGAGCTGGACGGATTCGACGTGAAGGATGTGCCACGACCCACCGACAGGCTTTTCACATTCTCCACCTTTTTTCAGGACTACCTGAGAAACAACAAAAACGTGAGAATGCACCTCAATCTCACAGTTGGCAGCGGATTGCCGTTCGGGGTGGTGGACAATAATATCATTTTCCGCAACCCGTACCGCTTCGCGCCCTACCATCGTGTAGATATCGGATTCGGATTTCAGCTCTGGAAAGACGCCTGGCGGAAAAAACATCCGAAACATTTCCTCCGCTTCACCCGCGATACCTGGGCAAGTCTGGAAGTATTCAACCTGATGAAGGTGGCCAACGAGGCTTCCAATACCTGGATCAAGACTATTGAAAACACCCAGTACGCTATTCCCAACTACCTGACAGGCCGAAGGCTGAATATCAGGATAAGAATGGAATTTTAGAGCTTGTTCAGGATTCTCTGCCGATGGCAAAAAATCCTGAACAAGCTCGTAACATCTCGAACAACATGCAATACATCACATTCTCTGTCGAAAACGCCGTAGCGCGTATAACATTCAACCGCCCGCAGGTTTTCAACTCCATGCACCACGATATGCGCATGGAAATACTCGAAGCCCTCGGAATCTGTCAGGAAGACCCGGGCATCAGGGCCGTACTGATTACCGGAACCGGCAAGGCATTCTGCGCTGGTGAAGACCTTCAGGAAGTAACCGACCCGAACGGCCCGTCTCTGAAGGAAATCATTTCAACCGGTTACAATCCCATTGTTTCCGGCATCCGGAATCTGGATAAACCCGTGGTAGCTGCCGTAAATGGTGTCGCAGCAGGCGCCGGTGCGAACATCGCACTCGCCTGCGATATTGTGGTGGCAACCGCCTCCGCCAGCTTCACACAGGCATTTTCAAAAATAGGACTTATACCCGATTCAGGTGGCACCTGGACGCTGCCCCGACTCGTGGGCTTCCAGCGCGCCTCTGCCCTGATGAT
>JAJTFM010000044.1:1789-17143 GCA_021298575.1 Saprospiraceae bacterium
CCATGGGAATGATATGGAAAGTATTTCCCGATGAGACCTTTGAGGCGGAAAGTGTGAAAATGGCAGAAACCCTCGCACAGATGCCCACGCGCGGGCTTGCGCTCACGAAAAAAGCCCTGAACCACGCATTCTCCTGCGATTTTGAAGGACAACTGGTGCTGGAAGATCAGCTGCAGAGCCTTGCAGGTGAAACACACGATTACAAGGAAGGCGTAGCGGCATTTCTCGAAAAGAGGAAACCGGTTTTTAAAGGTGAATAGCCCGCTGAATTCCCGACTTTTTTAATCACTGAAAGCAGATATCCGTTTTGCTGCCCGAAATTTTTCCCAGTCCCGCAAGCCGCCCCGGCGACCGCAGAAAGGCGGCCGCCCTGCTCTTGTTGCTTTTCTGCGTAGCACTCTTTGTAAGCGAAAGATTCCGATTCTGGGTGGGCTCACTGCTTACCTACCCCGTTCATTACAGAGAATACAAGGAATTTGGTATCCGGATACCGGGTGCGTATTCAGTTCACGGTATTGATGTGAGTCGCTGGCAGAGCCGGGTTGACTGGACGCGAGTCAAAAAAATGAAAGTGGGTGACGTCAAAGTAAGCTTTGCTTTCATAAAGGCAACGGAGGGCACCTGGATGAAGGATCCAAATTTTGAATTTAACTGGGAAAATGCACGAAAACAGGGAATTATCAGGGGGGCATATCACTTCTTTCTGCCGAATGTTAACCCGAAAGATCAGGCAGCGCTGTTCTTCAAACACGTACGACTCCGGTCGGGCGACCTGCCGCCAGTTGTTGATGTGGAAGAACCACGCGGAATGTCGGTAAATCAGGTGCGTCAGTACACCAAAAAATTCCTCGAACTGCTCGAAAATAACTACAAGGTAAAACCTATTCTTTACACCAACAAAGACTTCTACAAACGCTACTTCCAGGGAAGAGAAGAATTCAGCGGCTACATACGCTGGATAGCGCACTATCACGTGGCCAGTCTGGAAATGCCCGGCGATGAAGATTGGCATTTCTGGCAACATTCTGACCGGGGCAATATAAACGGTATCAACGAAAAGGTGGATTTCAATGTCTTTAACGGCGACAGTATGGAACTGCGGAAGCTATGTGTACCCTGATGTTATTTGTTAGAGATTGTTCATTTCCAGGCAAAAAAAACTAACTTTGCCTTATGATTATAAACCAGCGCACCATCGTACTGCGCGCCAAATGCGAAGACCTTGTCAAAGACCTTCAGCAACTGGCGCAGGAAATCGGACACAAGGAACTGGCCGCCGTGGTAGGTGAACTCCGGAACAGGATGTCGGAACCATTTATGTTCGTCATCGTCGGTGAAGTAAAGGCCGGCAAAAGCAGTTTCGTGAATGCCCTCCTGGAAGCCGGCCGCGAAATATGTGCCGTGGCACCTCAACCCATGACAGATTCTATTCAGCAGATACTGTTCGGCGATAAAGAAGACGTGGTATCGGTTAACCCGTACCTGAAAAAGATCTTTCTGCCCGTGGACATTCTTCGCGACATTGCCATAGTGGACACACCGGGTACCAACAGTATTGTTGAACGACATCAGGAAATTACCGAGAACTTTATCCCGGCCAGCGACTTGGTCATTTTCGTGTTTGAAGCCAAGAATCCGTACAGACAATCAGCCTGGGACTTCTTCTCCTTCATCCATCAGGAGTGGCATAAAAAGATTATTTTCGTGCTGCAGCAGAAGGATCTGATGTCGGCAGAAGATCTCGCCGTAAATGAACGCGGCCTGTTTGACCATGCCAAAAAAAACGGCCTTGCAGAACCTGTTATCTTCCCGGTAAGTGCCAAGGCCGAGCTGGAAGGCCACTACGATCAAAGCAATTTCTCCGCCGTGCGCGACTACATACGCACGCACGTCACGGGCGGACGGGGAGCCGCTCTGAAACTGCAGAACAACCTCGATACATCAGCCAATATTCTCCAGCGGATTCGTACCGACCTCGATACACGCGCTGAACAGTACCGCCGCGACGTTTTATTCAGGGATGATATCAAAAACACCCTCGACGGACAGGAAAACAAATCCAATCATCACGTCAATCTGCTCATCGAAAATCTGCTCAACGGATACGACCGGATCACGTCGTCCGTCGGGCGCGAACTGTCGAATGGCCTCTCCTTCCCTTCGCTGCTCAAGCGCTCTGTCATGGGTATCTTCAGCAAACAGGCCTCTATCAGCGACTGGCTGAATGAACTGTCGCAGAAACTCGAACTGATGTTCAACGCTGAATTGCGAAACAAACTGAATGAGGGAGTAGTTGATCTGGCCGATTCCATACAGCAGATGGCCAAGATGATTGATCTGAAGATTAAAAGCAGCGATACGGTCGTAAAAGGCGACTCCTATATTTTTGAAACCATCGCCGAACGACGCTCTGCCACACTGAAAGAACTTCAGGAAACTTTCGGGCGCTTCATGGCACGCTCGGAAAACTTCACCGCCGACAGCCTGTTTCCAAAAGACGCCACCGTGTCGCCCAATATCGCAGCCGGTAGCGGTGCCGCAATCATCGGTATCGTACTGGCAGCCGTCACCAATATTTCTGTACTGGATATCACTGGCGGAGTAATGACAGGTATTGGCGTACTTTTTGCAGGAATTACAGCCGGTATTCAGCGCCGAAAACTCGTAAACGGGTATAAAGACGAGATTGCACGCGGACGCGCAGCCATGCATGAAGCCCTGGAAAACAAACTGAGGAGCTATGTCAAAGTGATAAAAGGCCGCATTGCCGAAAATTTCACCGATCTCGATGCCATGCTCGCCAACGAGGAAACACAAATAGCCCGCTACAACGAACATTATGAACTGCTGACCAGCCGCCTGAAAGAACTGGGAAAAGAGTTGGAAAGCAGCCTTTGAGAGTAAGCCCAAGTCCGGATTCTCTAATTTCAGGCTTTTTTTTACCTTTACCCCCGCATCAATTAATATTTTTCTGAAATGTCCTTTCGCTTACACCGCGAAGGCCACGTTACACTGGCCGTATTCGCCCCGCTGCTCGCCCTGCTGAATTTCGCTGTTTACAACTACCTGCCCGTCGCCTTTTGGCCGATCTTGGTGCTTTCTGTCGTTTTTTACGGCATTATTGTGCAGTTTTTCCGCGATCCTGTAAGAATTATTCCCGCCGCTGACAAAAGGATCGTGTACGCACCCGCAGACGGGCGCGTTTGCGTAATCGAAGAAGTAACCGAAACTGAATACTTCAACGACCGGCGCCTGCAGGTTTCCATTTTTATGTCGCCTTTCAACGTACACGTGAACCGAAGCCCTGTCCGTGGTTTGATCAAGTACTTCAAATATCACCCCGGCAAATACCTGGTAGCCTGGCACCCCAAAAGCAGCACGGAAAACGAGCGCACCACCATTGTCTATGACACCGGTTATACGCTGATTCTCATGCGACAGGTTGCCGGCGCCCTTGCCAAACGTATCAAATGGTACATCATCGAAGGCGAAGAGGCTGAGCAGGGTGAAGAAATTGGTTTCATCAAATTCGGATCCCGTGTTGATCTCTACCTGCCTCTGGATACCCATATAGAGGTGCTGATGGATGAGCAGGTAAAGGGTAACAAGACCGTCATTGCCCGTTTGAACCCCTGAGGAGTACCCCGGTACTAGAAGCCAGCCTTGATATAGGCCCAGTCGTCCTTCTGCTTCAGAATAATCTCCACCAGTCCGGCAGGAACGGTACGGATATCGTCAACCAGATCCTCTTTCTTTATCTTCCGCTCGCGCAGGGTATTCTCGCAGGCAACAAAGTCAATTCCTTTGGATGCCAGTTCGCGAATACCAGCCGACTGTTTTGTCACAGCCGACTGCAGAAAAGTGATGCCGTTGTTATGGCATACAACCTCGGCTCTGGCATTGGGTGCCGCTGTCAGCAGGTTGTTTAACTGCTTCACCAGCGCCTTGTGAACCAGTGTGTCGTTGGATGTGAGTTGAAAAACCACTTTCAACTTCTCGTCAGTCATCACCTGAGAGCTGGCGCTGAATGAAACAAGAAGTCCAAATACGAGAAAAAGATGTCGCATATTCATTGCATTTTGATTTTACGAATGATTTGAATGATAACAAGCCGGAGCAACAGCAGCCAGGGTGTTCCGTGCAGAAAAAGATCGAACCAGTCGAGCGGCTGCATTCCAATAGCACCACCGGCCACCCAGCGCAACTTGCCAAGAATATGCGGCTCGGGAGTAAAAGGAGCCAGCCCCATGGTGGCACAGGCAATCACTACCGTGCCCCAGTCGTTTAAAATTCTTGAAAAAGGATTAGCAGACATGTTCCGAGATTTAGAGCTTGTTCAGGATTCTCTGCCGGTGGTAAAAACAGGCTGATTTTTGGTCAGTTTTTGCGTTTTTGAAGGCGCATAGCCGGAGCTACGTAACTGAAAAAAGGTGAAAAATGGCGAAAAATGAGCCGTTTTTGACTCGGCGAGAGAATCCTGAACAAGCTCTTATCTGAATTGATAGGGTACTCCCGTCACTTGCGTGAGCAGGGTTGCCGGGGCATCAAGGGCAACGGCATTCCCCCTCGGCACCGGATTCACCGGAGAATGTGCTGCCAAATATTCCTTCATCATCTGGTGAAGGGTATATTTTTGAGTAACGCCATCAGTCACTTTTGGAATACGACACAACATGGTGGGCGGATCACCATCGCGCTCACAGGCTGCCACTGAATAAATTCGCGCCGGATCGAGCGGGGCACCCCCGACCTTAACCGTCTTCACTCGCTGACCGGACTCACCAAAAGCATTGAAAGTAACCTCCATTCCTTTGAACTTGACGAGCCAGCCGCCAAAGCGTTTGGACGCATCTTTGGCAAACACGTTGTTCAGCTCCTTTTCCAGCCACTTCATGATTTCCTCTCCGCTCACTCTGGCAGTACGAATATTGGAATCAACCGGTAACATATCGTAAAGATACGATTCGGTAATCGGAATATTGCCCGTGTGATCAGGCGTACTGCGCGGCGGACAAAACCTGAAACCGTTTGAAAGTACGATTTCCTGGTCAGTTTTCCAGGCCAGCGCATCGAGAATCATGGTATCTATGGTGTTTTCAACCACGAAATATCGGTACAAAGGCGTTTTACTGTAGCCAATTACCCGCTCTATATCTGCCTTGAAGGGCGCTTCCAGCGCTGTTATCATAGCTGAAGTCTCCTTGTCCGGCTTTATCGAGGCCGGACTCACCTCCAGCAATTCATATTTCTCTCCGGTGATTTTTCCACTCTCCACCGTCAGGTCGAGGCGACCGACGAACGAACCAAACGCGCCGGGTTCAACCACTTTGGAATACTTGCATTGTATGGGCTCGCGCACGCGCTCGTGTGTATCACCTCCAAATATATAGTTTACCCCCTCACACTCGGGCATATTGGCCAGTGCGATCTGCTGCGAAAGGCCCAGATGCGACAAAATGATGATAAAATCGCACTGCTCCTGTTCTTTGAGGACGCTGACATAGTATTTCAGGTTCTCCTCCGGCTTGGTATAGATAATACCTTTGGAGTAGTTGGGCGACTGGCGCAAGGGAACCAGCGGATCCGTGTAACCCAGAAAACCAATCTTGACACCGAGCTTAGACCATACCTGATACGGCGGGAAAACAAGTTCGCCTTTTTTACCGTCGCCAGCATCGTGGTACATATTGGCACAAACCTTGGGAGCCTGCAGTCCGCCAAGCAACTTCTGCATGTTGTCCTTGTAGTAAACGACCTCCCAGTTTCCCGGGGTATAGAGGTCATATCCCAAACTGTCGAGTATAGGCATCATAGCCTTCCCCGTGGTTTTGACAGACAACTCGCTGCCCTGAAACATATCGCCGGTATCAACGATAAAAGTATTCGGATTTCCCTTCCTTGTCTTTTTGAAAAGAGAGGCAATATAGGCGTATCCGGCAGTTTTTCTGAAGACGGCCCTGTCGTTTTCCCAGAACAGTTCATCATGGGGATGAAGCTGGCAATGCACATCGGTGGTATGGAGCAATGTGAGAACACCTTTGTCCGGAGAGCCTGATTCAACCCCGCCAGTATTTTCGACTGTCCTGGCATCAGCTGTTTGTTTACTATCCGAGGCACTGAGAACGCCGGGGCCGACACCGGCACCCAGGCCTGCAAGCAAACTGTTGCGCAGGAACTTACGCCTGTTTGAATTTTTCATAAAATGAAAGTTGAAGTTTCAGGAGTGTTATTTCTTCTTGTAAAAAGCCACAATGGGCCTGAACGGACCGTACTTGTGCTGTGCCTCCGGAAAGGAATCGCGGTATGGACCAAATGGATGGTCGTAGGGTTTTTTACTGATATCCGGCCAGTCGGTAGCAAGGAAAGGATGCTCCGGCCTCGGCTGGGCGTTGATATATGCCGCCACATCCCAGGCTTCCTCATCGGTAAGCTGCGGGTTCTCGTAGGTGGCACCGAAGGGCATATTGGCTTTCACGTAACCCGCCAGTCGCGACATCCTGAATAATCCGGCACCCTGATTGTAACTCTTTTCACCCCACAGCGGTGGGTAATGACGTGTTCCGTCGGGTGGTATCGGCAGCCCCTGTCCATCGGCGCCATGACAGGAGGCACACTTGTTCACATACACCTCGCGGCCAAGCTCCGGACTGGCCGGACGCTCCAGAAACGGCACCTCCGGCAAACCGGTCCCCCGGGGTTTTGCATCTTTGGGCACACCGGTTCCGAGCCAACGCATGTAGGCAACAATCGCTCTCATTTCCCGACTGGTGGTGTCGAGCGGCTGTCCGTTCAGGCTTCGCTTAAAGCAGTCGTTGATACGCTTTGGTATGGTTTCAAGAGAACCCGAACGAGCCCTTTGCTGCGGATAGGTGCTCATTACTGCAAAATAATTATTGCCAAAAGGCCTGCTGCCGGCATCGAGATGACAACTCTGACAATTCAGGTCGTTGATTGTACCAGGTCTGACAAGCCCCGACGATCCGAAATAGTCCTGCGTACGCGCAATCAGATCGCGACCGTAAGCAATAAGATCTGCGTCATCATCTGTTTCTGCAAGGGATATATGGGGTGCCTTCCAGACTGTTTCCGGATTATATACCGGCCAGACAGATGCTC
Organism: Saprospiraceae bacterium; assembly: GCA_021298575.1. Taxonomy (GTDB): domain Bacteria; phylum Bacteroidota; class Bacteroidia; order Chitinophagales; family Saprospiraceae; genus M3007. The sequence goes on from JAJTFM010000044.1 coordinate 8,906, forward strand.
TGATTGCCTCCGACGCTCTGTTGCGTTCACTCAGCAGTTGACCGGCGGCCACAACTGATACAGTAACCAGCAGCAGAATTCCGAACCACAGGCTTTCCCGTAACCGGTTCAGCTGTGAAATCTGGCGCTTCAATGATTCATTGGATCGAAGAACTGCAGTGAAACCGTCCAGATTGCTGTTCATGACAATCAGACCGGCTACAACAGCTGCGAGAGCCAGCCAGACAACTGAATAAACTTGCAGGGAGTCCATGGTTTTACTGAACTGTCTTTTTGCCCTTCGACTTCCAGTCGTTCATCCCACCTGAATAGTCATAGACTTTGGAAAAACCCATTTTGCTCATTTTGGCAGCAGCCTGCGGACTGCGACCGCCTGCAGCACAGTAAACAATTACAGGCTTTTGCTTGTCGAGCCGGGCAATCTGTGAGTCAAAGTCCTGTGCATAAAAGTTGATGGAACGTGCACCCTGAATCATACCGGTCCGCTTGATTTCCTCCGGTGTACGCAGATCTATCAGCTGGACCGTAGCATCTTTTTTAAGCATGGCCTCGGTCTGATCGGCTGTGAGGTTTGATTGCGCGTTACCGGTACAGGCAATACTGCTCAAAAGAATGAGCGTAAAAACGGAATAGAACAGTTTTTTCATGATTATGTGACATTTGTCAGGGGATTACACCCCGATTGGTTGAAAGTATTGTCGGTAAAACAGTATTCAGTGTGGTAATTTGTCCCTGAAATACCCGTAAACCCAGGTTCCTGCCAGCGCACTCAGGAAGGTGACCAGTACGACCAGACCGCCTGTTCCGAACTGGGCAAACAACGGCCCCGGACAAGCACCCGTCAGGGCCCAGCCAAATCCGAAAAGCAAGCCGCCAAAAATATGGCCACGGCTGAAAGTCTTGGACTGGAATGTGACAGGTTCGCCGTAGATGGTTTTCACCCTTAGCTTTTTAATCAGTGCAACCGAAATTACCCCGATTACAACTGCTGTTCCAATGATACCGTACATATGGAAAGACTGCAACCGGAACATTTCCTGTATTCTGAACCAGGATACAATTTCAGCTTTGACAAGGACAATTCCAAACAATATGCCCGCTACCGAGTACTTGAAATTGTACCACCACGGGTGCGAGAGTTCAGATTCATTTACGCACATGGCATCCACTGAACGGATATCATGATCGGAGGGGCGAAACTGAGGAGTCAACTTTTCAGACATACGACAGTTTTTTTATCAAAGTGAAAGAATGAGTGGCAAAAGGAGGTGTGTCATGGCAAATCCTCCTGCCATGAATGCAATGGTGGCAATAAGGGATGGCCATTGCAGGTTGGAGAGCCCCATGATGGCGTGTCCGCTGGTGCATCCACCGGCGTAACGGGTTCCGAAGCCCACGAGAAATCCGCCCACCACTATCATGATGAAGCCCCGGACAGTCATCAGGCTGTCGAAACTGAACAAATCGGCAGGAAGCAGTCCCTCAGGCTGACCAACTCCGTAAGCTGCCAGATCGTTCACCAGTTCGGGATGTACCTGCACTGGCTCGCCGGCATTCAGGAATACAGCAGCGATTACGCCACCCGCCAGAATTCCTCCCACAAAAAAGAAATTCCATATCTCCTTCTTCCAGTCGTATTTGAAGAAACCAATGTTGGCGGGAAAACACGCAGCACATATATGGCGCAGGTTGGATGATACACCAAAGTGCTTGTTTCCCAGAATCAGTAATGTTGGCACCAGCAGACCGATAAATGTACCGGCAACCCACCAGGGCCAGGGTTTAGTTAGAAACTCCATTGTTCAAGTCAGTGATTTTTGTTTGTTGTGTAACTTAGAGCTTGTTCAGGATTCTCTGCCGTTGGCAAAAACAGGCTGATTTTTTGTCAGTTTTTGCGTTTTTGAAGGCGCATAGCCGGTGCTAAGTAACTGAAAAAAGGTGAAAAATGGCGAAAAATGAGCCATTTTTGACTCGGCGAGAGAATCCTGAACAAGCTCTTAGAGCTTGTTCGTCAGAGCAATGTGGTAGGACAAACGTAGTCGGTCAGTTCAAACTGCCCCGAGTCCTTCAGCCCCTTGAATCCCTCTCTCCCGTCTATGAGGTTGTCGTACCCGCGTGCGCGCAGGATGCTCGCGAAAATCATGGAGCGGTAACCGCCGGCGCAATGGATATACACCGTTTTGTCCCGCGGGATCTCCAGCATGGACTCGTTCACCGTATCAAGCGGTGCGCTGGAGGCTTTGGCATAGTGCTCGCTGAGATACTCACTGCCCTTTCGAACGTCAAACACAGCAGTTTCAGGCTCTTTTGCGACGATTTCTGCCAGTTCAGACACTGAAACGCGCTGAACATGGTCGGTTTCCATGCCTGCGGCCTTCCAGGCTTCAATTCCTCCCTCGAGGTAGCCCAGACAGTAATCGTATCCGACGCGGGCAAGTCTGGTGACAGTCTCCTGTTCGCGACCCGGATCGGTTACCAGCAGGATTTCCTGTTTTACGTCGGGAATGAGGGCACCAACCCAGGGAGCAAAACTGCCGTCAATACCGATATTGATGGCATTGGGAACAAAACCTTTGGAGAAAGTCTCCGCGTTTCTCGTATCCAGAATGAGTGCTCCGGTTTCGTTGGCAGCGGCCTCAAAAGCGCGGGGAGAAAGCGCTTTGGTTCCTCTCTCCAGTACAGTATCAATACTGTCGTAACCATGCTTGTTCAACGCTACGTTCAACGGGAAATAGGCGGGCGGTGGCATCAAGCCGGTTGTCACTTCCTTGATGAACTCCTCTCTGGTCATGTCGGCGCGAAGTGCATAGTTGACGGCTTTCTGATGCCCCAGGGAGTCGAAGGTTTCTTTCGACATATTCTTGCCGCAGGCCGACCCGGCTCCGTGTGCAGGATATACAGTCACATCATCGGGGAGTGTCATCACTTTGCTCCGTAGCGAGTCGAACAGATAACCGGCCAACTGATCCTGTGTCAGGCTGGCAGCCTTTTGTGCCAGATCGGGACGACCAACATCGCCGATAAAGAGTGTGTCGCCCGAAAAAAGTGCCTTTTCTGCGCCATTTTCATCGAGCAGCAGATAGCAAGTGCTTTCCATGGTATGCCCGGGAGTATGTAATACCCTGAATGTGAGCTTGCCCACTTTGAACTCCTCTCCGTCCCTGGCAATATACGCATCAAAGGTGGGATTTGCCATGGGGCCGTAAACAATCGGCGCACCCGATTTTTTCCCCAGATCGAGGTGGCCACTCACAAAATCAGCATGAAAGTGCGTTTCAAACACATATTTGATTCGGGCGCCATCCCGGGTAGCCCTCTCCAGATATGCATTCACCTCGCGGAGCGGGTCAATTACAACTGCCTCACCTTCGCTTTCAATGTAGTAAGCGCCCTGTGCAAGGCAACCGGTGTAAATTTGTTCAAGTTTCATGTGTGACAAATGTTTTGTTTCAAGTGACTACCTCCCGGTAGCTGTCATTTTATTTTATCAGAAATTCTTTGGCAATGATATAAATACCCATCACCAGCACAAACCAGCCGAACCCCTTTTTAAGTTTGCTGCCATCAACCAGCCGACTGAGCCAATTTCCCACAAATATACCCGAAATTGCGAGTATAGTAACCTCCCCCAAAAATATCCAGTCTATGGAATGATGCCCCAGATCTCCCGTGAATCCGAACAATGATTTGGCAGCAATAATGAGCAGCGATGTGCCAATTGCCTGCTTCATGGGCAGTTTGCTGAACAGTACCAGCGCAGGAATAATGAGAAATCCACCACCTGCACCCACCAGTCCGGTCAGTACGCCTACCAGTAAACCTTCGAGCAGTATCATAGGAATGTTAAATGAACGCGGCCCGGCTTCCTCCTGTTGAGTACTGTCAGCTCTGTCACGGATCATGGAATAGGAGGCAAATACCATCAAGACTGCAAATAGCCCCATCAGTAATGCCGGCTTTGTCAGACTGAAACTGTCCAGAGAAAAAACAGTGTCGGGTATCGCAGGAACTATCCAGGCTCTCGTGGCATATACAGCTGCAATCGAGGGAATTCCAAAAACAATGGCTGTTTTGGTGTCTACAAGTCCCTCCCGATACTTGGGCCACACACCCGCCAGACTGGTTGCTCCCACAATGAATAATGAGTAGGCCGTTGCCAGCACCGGGTCCACTCCAAAGAGATAAACCAGTACGGGAACAGTCAGAATACTGCCTCCCCCGCCAATAAGGCCAAGGGATATCCCGATGAGTACAGAAGCGAGAAAACCTAATATCATCATGTGAGAACTGCTCTTATGCAGTAATTGATACAAAGATACCCCTGTATTCAAAAGGATATTTGTGATGAATGTTACACAACGCAGTAATCGCAGATTATTATCGGTCCCTACAAGCAAGCGGCGCATCCGAATGCCTTCAGATGCGCCGCTTGCTGGAGTATGATTGCCATAATCACAACAGTGCTTCAATGATATTCTCCTCGCTGACTCCCTCTGCCTCCGCCTTGTAGTTGCGAACAATACGGTGACGAAGTACCAGACTGGCTATGGCCTGAACATCCTCGATATCAGGAGAATATTTGCCTCTCAGCGCAGCATAGCACTTGGCGCCCAGTGCAAGATACTGGCTCGCACGCGGACCAGCGCCCCACGCAAGGTAGTTGTTCGCTTCTTTGGTAGCCCTTGGCGTACCCGGACGGGTTTTCGCAACCAGCCCGACAGCATACTCCAGTACATTGTCACTTACCGGAATCTTGCGAATAAGCTTCTGAAACTCAAGGATATCGGCAGCAGTGAGTATGTGCTTCAACTGTACATCCCGGGAAGTTGTCGTGTTCTTCACCACCTCTACCTCCTGCTCATACGTTGGGTAGGTGAGGGGAATGTTGAACATGAAACGGTCAAGCTGAGCCTCAGGAAGCGGATAGGTTCCTTCCTGCTCAATCGGATTCTGGGTTGCAAGAACAAAGAAAGGAGACGGGAGTAAGTGCCGCTGACCGCCAACTGTCACCACACGCTCCTGCATGGCCTCCAGCAGGGCCGCCTGTGTTTTGGGAGGCGTACGGTTGATCTCGTCGGCAAGAACGATATTCGCGAAAATCGGTCCGCGTATGAAACGGAACTGACGACTTTCATCTAGGATCTCCGAACCGGAAATGTCCGATGGCATCAGGTCGGGGGTGAACTGGATGCGCTTGAAGTCGAGATCCAGCACCTCGGAAATGGTACTTACCAGCAGGGTTTTCGCCAGACCCGGTACGCCTACCAGCAGGGCATGGCCATTGGAGAACAATGAGATGATAACGGCGCGAACAACGTCGTCCTGGCCGACAATCACCTTGCCTATTTCTGATGAAAGGTCTTTATACGCTTTCGCGAGCGCATCAACGCTTTCTACATCGGATTTTTGTTGTGACATAATCTCTGTGTGCAATTAGTTCAACTGACAAACATAACGGCTTAACCGCTCTATTGTTTAATCAAAGGTCGCAAAGGTAAGTGATGATTGATGTGTTTTTCTCATTTTTATGATTTGTATAACCCTTATTGCCCTGTAATACGTTATCCGGGTTGTATCAGATTATCCGGTACAGGCCAGCTGTTCCAGACTTGATGCCGCGAGAGCGCCGCACCAAGTGCCGTGGCCTGCCCAACTTCCGCAGGAATTATGCTCATTTCCGGAAATTTGCGGGCTAATCCCGCCATGTATAGTCTGTTTTTTGAAAATCCGCCATCCACATATATCGTACGCACACTCGTGCGCCCAAGCGCCAGACGTAGCGATACCGCCTGTTTTTCCACCAGTTCTTCCATGAATAATTCATATTCACGGCGAGCCGGGCTGTTTTCATCCTGAAACAGCTGTTCCTGACTGATTCCATGTCTGGCAGTAATGTCGTTTACCGACTGTTCATGCTCGTACCCGCCGAAATAGCGCGCTGCCTTGACGGGTTTGCCCTCAGGCGTCAGATAGCAAAGACAGTCGGAGGCGAACTCCTCCGGTGTAAGCGGCTCGCTGTTGAACGGATTCAGGGCAATACACCAGGTACCCGTGGAAAGTAAAATAAACGGCTCCTGTATTGAAATCAGGTAGGGCAAAAGAGCCGAAGAACTGTCGTGAAGCCCCGAAAGTGCCGCAGGGTCGGACGAAACAGGCGGAAAAAGGATATCAATACCCTCCTCTCTCACCCAGTCATGGTACCTGTTCTCCCTGAAATTCCAGAGCATGGTGTGACAGCCGATGCTGGTCATCTCGCTGGCTGCCTCTCCGCCCAGCAACATGGCTACCCACTGCGGTAAATGAAGCGAGCGGTGTATCTTGTTGAATATCTCTGGTTTGTGATATTTCAGCCAATACAGTTGCAGCCCCGAATTGAGGTTTCCCAACAGGGGCGAGGCTGTTTCAATGGACAGACGGTCTGCCGGACCATACTTATGCAAAAACTCATCCAGCAGTTCCTCCGGGAATGGCTTCAGGTAGTTAACCAGCGGCCCGACCGGGTTCATATTTTCATCCAGATGGACGAAACTCGCGCCGTAAGCAGTGCAGTTTATCGCCCGGATCCGGAATCGGGTATCTTTCAGCAATTGCGCTTTTGTCCCGAGTATCCATTTCTCCAACAACTGAATGTCCTCACAGGGATACCCCTCCTCATCGGTGGTTTCAGGGAGCCTGACCGACAACTCATGTACCACCCGGTACTGTTCATCAAATACCAGCGCCTTTTTGTTGGTTTTGCCGATGTCGAATACCAGACAATGGTTCATAACTATAGACCGGTAGCCACCGAGCGGCCGCGTTTTTGTATCAGTTTTTCGCGTATTTTCATGGTTCTGAATACGCTTGCCGGATCCAGGGCGCCGCCATCCCGCCTCATGGCCTCTGCTACCAGCGGCCTGATATCAAGCGAAAAGGCATTCCGGAGTATTTCCTCCGCTGCCACCACATCATTCTGTTCCTGTGCCTGCTGAAGGCCCGTGCGATCAACCAGCAATGCCCTGGCATACGTACAAAGTATGTTCTGAACGCTCTGAAGCAGATCCTCCAGCGGGTCCTTGACATTGTGGCTGGCATCTATCATCCAGGCAAGCGGCGGATTTTTCACTTCGGGATCCTGCATGGCATCCACCAGTTCATTGAAAATCAGGAAAAACTGAGATCCGTTGAAATGGAAGCCCCCAAGGCGACCGAAATGCATCAACCGGGCCACAATCTGCTCAATATTGGTATTGGGGAGGTGGTGCCCCAGATCCACCAGCACCTGTGCCTGTTTACCCAGGTGCTGACACAGCGACAGGGAAGTACCCCAGTCGGGTATAACCATGGAGTAGAAATTGGGCTCATAGGGCTTGTACTCGATGAGCATGGTCCAGTCCGAGGGCATTTCACGGTAAATATCGCTCAGCGCATCAGCCGTGCGCTGCCAGGCCCGCCTGAAATGCTGCTGCCCCGGGAAGTTGGATCCGTCGGCCAGCCATACCGTAAGCACCTTTGCACCCAGTTCTGCACCATGTCTGATACAGTCAATGTTGTGTTCAACGGCCTGACGTCGCGTACCCGCGTCCGTGTGCGCGAGCGACCCGAATTTATATGATAGTGGCTGTCCGGGCTGGTCCTGAAAAGTGTTGGAGTTAACGGAATCTATGCCGAGTTCGTATTCTTTCAACAGCTGCAGGAGGGCCGCCGGATCGCGGGGGATGTCCCAGGGTATATGCAGGGAAATGGAGTTGGACGACCTGTTCAGGGCATGCAACAATCCGATGTCCTCGATTTTTTCCTCGAGGTTGCGAGGTTCTCCGCCAATCTGGAAGCGGCCGAAACGGGTACCTCCCGTGCCAAGTGCCCAGGACGGAATGGCAATCTGAAAGGCACGGATTTTCCGGATGATGGTCTCTGCATCTGCACCATCTCTCGCTATTCTGGCAGAAATGTAGGCGAGATCTTCCCGGTGACGGGCATCCAGTTTGACGTTGCTCTCTTCAATAAATTGTGTCGGTTGCATCATGGAAAATACGTTTATCAACGGAGAAAGGCCATAGCCACTCCCCCGTCCACATTCAGGGCATTGCCGGTTGATTTGGAGAGCAGTCCGCCCGTCAGTGCAAAGCAGGCATTCGCAATATCTTCCGGCAGAATAATCTGGTTCAGCAGGGTTCTTTTGGCGTAATAGGCCGGCAACTCATCCACTGTAATGCCGTAAGCCTTCGCGCGGCCCTCGGCCCAGCCACCAGCCCAGAT
>JAJTFM010000045.1 GCA_021298575.1 Saprospiraceae bacterium
AGCGTTTTTGCCTATACACCTCCTGATAATCTGAGCAGCGCGCTGGCAGTGGCATTCATAGGTGTTTTATGGAGTTACGGCGGATGGCACCACGTGTCGTTCATGGCTGGCGAGGCCAAAGACCCGCAACGGACCGTCCCGAGAGCGATGATGATCGACGCTGCCATCGTCACGCTCGTGTATGTGCTGGCCAACCTGGCCTACATGCGCATGCTGCCGATCGAACAACTGGCCAACTCCAAAACAGTAGCAGCCGACGCCATGAGCGGGGTATTCTCCGGTGCCGGGTACCTGATGGCCTTCCTGATTGCTCTGAGTACTTTCGGCACAACCGGTATTTACTGCATGACTGCACCCCGGATCTATTATGCCATGGCCAAAGACGGTGTGTTTTTCCCAAAACTGGCCGAAATACACCCCAAATGGCGCACACCCGTGTGGGCTATCCTCGCACAAAGCGCCTGGGCACTTTTCCTGCTGGCATTCTGGGGTACCTTTGAAAACCTGATTGAATATGTAACTTTCATGGACTGGCTCGCCCTGATGATGGTGGGAACAACCATTTTCATCTTCAGAAAAAGGAAACCGGATGCAGAGCGTGGATATAAAACGCTCGGATATCCGGTTACACCAGTAGTTTTCGTAGCAATCTGCCTGTGGTTCGTCCTGTTCAATATCGTGGGCAGCCAGGAAAAGGCCGTGGCCGGGCTGGTGGTAGCCGTGGCCGGCTGGCTGGCATACTGGTTCTACTTCAGACAAAAAAAGACGGCGAAAAACTGAACCCGCCAGGCAAAACCAATGAAACCGGCAACGATTCTCGTCTTGCTGCTCTCCATTCCCTGTACAGCACAGGCTTCGGGATACTTCGCCTTCGATGCCGGTGCCCGCGGAGTCTATCAGGCAGCACTCGACCTCCGCTTCGGCGAGGCGGAGACAGCCATGCAGTCCATGCAGCAGCAATCACCCGAAAACCTGGTTATTCCGCTGCTGGAAAACTACCTTGAAGTACTGCGGATACTGGCCGAAGACGACGAAGCCGCCTACCGCCGTTTGTCCGCAGGCATGGACAAAAGACTGTGGAAAGTTTCCCGCGGCGATCCGCAGTCGCCCTGGTTTCGCTACACACAGGCCGAGATCCGACTGCAATGGGCAGCACTGAAGGTACGCTTCGGCGATTACCTGTCGGCAGCATCGGATGTAAAACAGGGCTATGAGCTGCTCCGCGACAACCAGAACCGGTTTCCCGACTTCAAACCCAACCTGAAAGGGCTCGGACTGGTGCATACACTGGCGGGCAATATACCCGACGAATACCAGTGGGCCATCAGAGTGCTTACCGGCATACGCGGATCGGTTGCACAGGGACTGGGCGAGCTGGAATTGCTGCTTAAATATGCCGAAACCAATGACTATCCATTTGAAAATGAAGCAATTGTCATTTATTCAGCCCTTCAGTTGCATATTAATGGCCGGGAAGATCTGGCGTTAAACGCAATGCAGCGCCCGGGTGTCAAAACTGCCAACAGTGCGCTCTTCGCCTACGCACGCGCTCAGGCACATCTGCGAAGCGGGCGCACCGACGAGACCATTTCCGTACTGCAGGGCTCGCCGCGCGGAGGGCGATATCACCCCTTTCCATACACCGACTACCTGTACGGCACCGCACAAGTGTACCGGCTCGATCTGGCGGAGGCAGAGCGTTCGCTTACACGTTTTGTGCAATCGTTCGGGGGAAAAACAGCCCTCAAAACCGCCTGGCAGAAACTGGCGTGGATCAGTCTGCTCAACGGCGACCAGCAGGGATACTACCAGCGAATGTGGATGGTGAAGCAGACCGGCACTGCCCGCAGTGATGCCGACAAGGCCGCCGCCCGGGAAGCAGATTCCGGCGAAATACCCCATGTCAGACTGCTGAGAGCGCGTATCCTGTTTGACGGGGGGGATTATGAAAAAGCGTATCAATTTCTGAAAAACCGGGAGGCCGAGTTCACCTATCAGCCGCGTGTACAACTCGAATACACATACAGAATGGGGAGGATAGCGCACAAACTGGGAAAAATTGCGGAAGCGCGGCAGTATTACGAACAAACCATAAACAGTGGCGAACAGCAGCCCTGGTACTTCGCCTGTAATGCCGCCCTGCAGACGGGATACCTGCTGGAAGAAAAAAAAGATATGGAAAATGCCCGGCTTTACTATCGCAAGTGCCTGAATATGAAGCCAAAAGAGTATGCAAGCGGGCTGCATGCCAAAGCAAAAGCACGCCTGAATCGTTTGAGTTAACTCAGTTTACTGCATCTTTGCAGGAAATTTAACGTCAGATGAAGAAAATACTCTCATTCTTTGCCTTTTCAGCATTCATTCTCTCGGCAAGCGCACAAAAACCGCTCGCTACATTTACCGTACCCACCGAAAAACTGGTAGCTCCGGTGGAAGTCATATTCACCAGTGAGGCCAAAAAGCCCGTTGATTCCTACCTGTGGGATTTCGGCGACGGCTCCTCCTCCACAGAAGCCAGTCCGGTACACCGCTACACACAATCGGGCAACCACCAGGTATCGCTCACAACCAAAAAAGGTTCCAAAACCACTACTATCAAACAGATGATTCAGGTTACAGCTCCCGAGCGCTGCCTCGTGGAAATTGAGACCGAGTTCGGCACAATGACCGTTGAGCTCTCCAACGCCACACCCAAGCACCGCGACAACTTCATCAAACTCGCCGAAGAAGGATATTACAACGATCTGCTCTTCCACCGCGTCATCAACAGCTTCATGATTCAGGGCGGCGACCCCGACTCGCGCAACGCTCCCGCCGGCAAAATGCTCGGAATGGGCGGCCCCAACTATCAGGTGCCAGCCGAACTGGTGGATTCCATGGTACATATCAAGGGAGCACTCGCTGCCGCGCGTACGAACAATGCCGAGAAGAAGTCTTCCGGCTCACAGTTCTATCTCGTTCAGGGCGGTCCTGTTACCGACGGACTCCTGAACCAGATCGAATCCATGCGCAACTTCCACTACACGCCCGAGCAACGCGAAGCCTACCTGAAACTGGGCGGTACCCCGCACCTCGACCGCGAATACACCGTTTACGGTTATGTGGTGAAAGGCCTCGACGTGATTGACAAAATCGCAGCCGTAGAGACAGCACCCGGCGACCGGCCGAAAAAAGATGTGAAGATGAAAATGAAAGTTATCAAGTAATTTTAGAGTTTGTTCAGGATTCTCTGCCGTTGGCAAAAACAGGCTGATTTTTTGTCAGTTTTTGCGTTTTTAAAGGCGCATAGCCGGTGCTACGCAACTGAAAAAAGGTGAAAAATGGCGAAAAATGAGCCGTTTTTGACTCGGCGAGAGATTCCTGAACAAACTCTCAAGCCGGGTTCGGGCGTTACAAGTTGAACCCGGCTTTTTTACTTCAAAATAACTTAAATGAAAATCAGGGAGATACTGACCAGACCAGAAGGACGCCGACTGGAATTCAAGCAGGAACTGCCCGCTTCTGCCGAGCTGGCGAAGACCATCGTGGCATTCGCCAATGATGCAGGGGGGAACATATTTATAGGTATCTGCAACACCCCCAGGGAACTGACAGGCGTACCGGAAGCAGAGCTGATGAAAATGGAAGAGCAGATTGCATCCGTCATTCACGACCACTGCCGCCCTGTCATAATACCGGAAATCACCTTTCATGCAGACGGGAATCTGCATTTCATAAGGATACAGATCCATCGGGGCAGCGACTTGCCCTATCATCTCGGATCAAAAGGTGAAAAGGAAGGTACCTATATCAGAATAGGCTCCACCAATCGGCGGGCAGACGAAGCCATTATCGCCGAACTGAAACGCCGCAAACGAAATATTTCTTTCGATGCCGAATCTGTATATGACAAAAAAGCTTCCGATTTTGATCTGACCGATTTTCGCAAGCAATATCAGGAACTGACCAATGAAGATCTGGATGATACCGCACTTGTCAAACTGGGTCTGATGAGGACGGAGCAGGGTTCTCCGGTGGCAACACATTCACTGGCGCTATTCTCCGACTATGAGAGCAGGAAGGAGCTTTTCCCGTTTTCCAAAATCGAATGCGCACGCTTTAAAGGTATCAGTACCGATACCAGGATTGACGATAAAACAATTACAGAACAGATAGGCAGGCAACCTGAAGAAGCCCTCAAATTCATCCAGCGCCATGTAAGCCGCAGTTCCCGGATCGAGGGGGTCTATACCCGAAGCCGCTGGGAGTATCCTATGGCCGCTATCAGAGAGGCACTTCGAAATGCCGTGGTTCACCGCGACTACAGTCTGACAGGAAAGGATATCAAGGTGGCCATCTATGACGATATGGTGGAAATCACCAGTCCGGGCACACTGCCTCCTTCCATTGATTTTCATGAAATGGAGGCCAGACAAAGCGATATCCGAAACCGTATCATAGCACCCGTTTTCAAGCGGCTCGGACTCATTGACCAGTGGGGTAACGGGCTGAAAATCATCGCAGAAGAACTCAGATCTTACCCCGATATCGAGTTAAAATGGTTTGAGAGAGGGTTACAGTTTCAGGTACAGTTTGTCAGGAAAAACTTTCACCCGGCCGTACAGGTCACTGAATCTGATGGTTCCTTTGGCACCTGGCCGGCACCCGGCCGGCACCAGGTCGGCACCAGGTCGGCACCAGGTCGGCATCAAGTCGGGGCCAGATCGGCACCAGGTTCGAACCAGATAGAAATACTGCTCTCCAGCATCGGTACATCGGGTAATATCAGGGAGTTCATGGCGCTGCTGGGCTGGAAAGACCGGAGCAAATTCAGGGCAAAATATATCACGCCTCTGCTGGAACAGGGCATACTGGCCATGACCATTCCGGACAAGCCAAACAGTTCCAGACAGGAATACTATCTGACGGAAAAAGGACGAACGTTTCTGGAAACCCTGCAAAATAGCCGGGACCACTGAATACAATTATCACAGCGTAAAATACAGGTCACCAGACTTTCCCGCATAAAACAGGCATTTTACGCTCAATTTAATCCATACTACCGGTAACCCGAAATTCGGAGGCGGGTACCAGCAGTGTTATTTTTTCAAAATTTTATTTCGCACGATAAAAAGTTCTGTTAACCTATTGTATTAGAGAAAATAGGTGTAATTTTGCGCGGCTTTTTACAGAAAGAGCGTCCTGAACCACCAATTTTTTCGGCCAAACAGGGAAAAAGGGCGCAAATAACCAAACATCATTTCGTTTTATGGCTAACATCGGTCGTATCAAACAAATAATTGGCGCGGTTGTGGACGTTGACTTCAGCGGTCCGGACAGCAAGTTGCCTGAAATTATGAATGCCCTCGAACTCAAGCGCCCCGACGGTTCATCGCTTGTGCTCGAAGTACAGCGCCACCTGGGCGAAGACGGCGTTCGCACCATTGCGATGGACTCTACCGACGGTCTGACCCGCGGTATGGAGTGCTCCGACACCGGTTCTCCTATCGCAATGCCGGTGGGTAACCAGGTACGCGGCCGCCTCTTTAACGTAGTAGGTGAAGCCATTGACGGTATCGGCACGGTGGAGAAAGGTAAAGATGCCTATGTTATTCACCGCAAGCCCCCTACCTACGAGGAGCTCTCTACCGAGCGCGAAATCCTCTATACAGGTATCAAGGTAATTGACCTGATCGAGCCTTACGCAAAAGGTGGCAAAATTGGTCTCTTCGGTGGTGCCGGTGTGGGCAAAACAGTACTGATCATGGAGCTGATCAATAACATCGCGAAGGCTTACGACGGTATGTCTGTTTTCGCAGGTGTGGGCGAGCGCACACGTGAGGGCAATGACCTGCTCCGCGAGATGATCGAATCAAATGTTATCAAATACGGCGAAGCGTTCAATCACTCCATGGAAGAAGGCGGCTGGGACCTTTCCAAGGTTGATAAAACCGAACTGGCCAAGTCGCAGGCCACACTGGTCTTCGGTCAGATGAACGAGCCACCCGGTGCGCGTGCACGTGTAGCACTCTCCGGTCTGACACTCGCAGAGTACTTCCGCGATGGCGATCTGAAAGACCCTGCCGGCGGCCGCGACATCCTCTTCTTCGTGGACAATATCTTCCGCTTTACACAGGCTGGTTCCGAGGTATCGGCTCTTCTTGGCCGTATGCCTTCAGCTGTAGGTTACCAGCCAACGCTGGCTACTGAAATGGGTCTGATGCAGGAGCGTATCACGTCCACCAAGCGCGGATCCATCACGTCAGTACAGGCTGTTTACGTACCTGCGGATGACTTGACTGACCCGGCGCCGGCTACCACGTTCTCCCACCTTGATGCAACTACCGTATTGAGCCGTAAAATCGCGTCACTGGGTATCTACCCCGCCGTTGACCCGCTCGACTCCACTTCACGTATCCTCGATCCGAAAATCATCGGCGACGAGCACTACCGCTGCGCTCAGCGCGTGAAGCAGATTCTCCAGCGCTACAACGAACTGCAGGATATCATCGCAATCCTCGGTATGGAAGAACTTTCCGACGAAGACAAACTCGTTGTATCGCGCGCGCGCCGCGTACAGCGCTTCCTGTCACAGCCATTCCACGTGGCCGAGCAGTTCACCGGTATCAAAGGTGTACTCGTTCCGATTGACGAAACGATCCGCGGCTTTAACATGATCATGGACGGCGAACTCGACGAGTATCCGGAAGCAGCGTTCAACCTCGTTGGTACTATTGACGAGGCAATTGCCAAGGGTAAGAAAATCATCGAAGAAGCTTCCAAATAATTCGCTGAATTATGAATCTCACTGTTCTGTCTCCCGAAAAAGAAATCTTCACAGGTACAGTAAAATCTGTGCAGGTGCCCGGCACCGATGGAGGTTTCCAGTTGCTGGATGGTCACGCAGCTATCGTATCGTCTCTGAAAGCCGGTACCGTTAATGTGGTGAAATCTGATGGCAGTAAACTCTCCCTCGAAGTAACCGGCGGTTTCGTGGAGTGCCTGAATAATGAAGTATCTCTGCTCGTTGCAGGGGTAAAGGGGTAACAAACTACATCAGATTATACTTTTATCTGATCAGACAATAGACTCTTTACACTGAGTAAAACGCGTCCCGGGTATGCAGGCTTTGCTTACCCGGGATTTTTGCGTCATACCGATTATCTATATAAATACTGTCCGATCAAAGCATTTCGATTACTTTTGCGTACCGACAGAAGCGTCACCCCCTGAACATGGCAACAAAAAAACAAGGACAACTGAGTTTCAACTTCGACGGAGAACGGGTATCCAAACTGATTGGAGTATTCTGCCTGTTTCTGTCGTTTTATCTGCTCATCGCCTTCACCTCCTACTTTTTTACCTGGGAAAATGACCACGATATAGTGTTCCGGTTTTCCTGGGAAATGTTTTTTGCCGATGTAGCAGTTGACAACTGGCTGGGCCGGCTTGGCGCTTTCGCATCCGACTCCATTGTTTACTGGGGGTTCGGGTTAGCCTCTTATGGGGTCGTATATCTGCTGTACAAATTCGGTCTGGCACTGATCAGACAGGCCAGTCTGAGCTATCTGTTCATCCCTTTCCAGCGGGCTGTTGTTTATACAGTAATCGTATCCGTCTTGTGCTCCTTCTTCCTGCGGTCGCTGGAATTCCCGTGGGGAGGCGTGTTTGGACAAGCAATCAGCCAGTATCTCATCCACTGGCTGGGCGATATCGGTACTGTCGCTCTGATGATATTTGGCGTGGTGAGTACGTTCGTGTGGTCCAACAACCCGGATCTCACAGAATTCACGTGGCAGAGCCTGTGGCACGAAACCAGGCAGGCATGGAGCGATATGATCTCGGGGAATTATGGCAAGCAAAGACCCGCCGAACGCCCGAAAACAAGACAGGCCAAAGCGCGTACCTTCGCAGAAGCGCCTGAACCGGAAGCCACCGCAACTGCAACAGCCGCACCGCCCCAAACGGTACCCGCGCCACTCTCCCTCGACCTGTCACAAAGATCCGGACTTTTTGCAGAGGACGAAAGTGTCGTCGCCGTCAAGCAGCCACCGACGCCGCAAACAAAGGACGACGACCTTGAAATTATTGTAAATGCCGCTCCACCACCGCCTGCTGACCCCGAACAGGCAGACGCCTACAAGGCTCCCACCAAAATTGTTCAGGAAAGCAATCCCGAACTGAGCGAGCCCTACGACCCTACCCTCGAACTGTCGCACTACGAATATCCACACCTGCAATTGCTTGTCGAACACGACAATAATGTACTGGAAATAGACCGAGAAGAACTGGAACTGCATAAAAATCAGATTCTCCAGACGCTGATGTACTTCAAGATCGAAATCGAGAAGATCAAGGCAACAATCGGCCCGACGGTTACACTCTATGAAATTGTACCAGCTCGCGGTATCCGTATTTCCAAAATTAAAAGTCTCGAAGATGATATCGCACTGAACCTGTCGGCACTCGGCATCCGTATCATCGCTCCGATTCCGGGAAGAGGCACTATTGGTATCGAAGTGCCGAACAAAAAACGGCAAACCGTGGGTATCCGCGAGGTGCTCATGGATGAGCGATTCAAGCGGGCAAAAATGGAACTGCCCATCGCGCTGGGTAAAACTATTCAGAACGAAGTATTCGTGGCCGACCTGGCCAAGATGCCACACCTGCTCGTAGCCGGCGCTACCGGACAGGGCAAATCAGTAGGTATCAACGTGGTACTCATGTCGCTGCTGTACAAAAAACACCCTTCACAGGTCAAAATGATTCTTATTGACCCCAAAAAAGTGGAGCTGTTCCCGTATGCACGCCTCGAAAATCACTTCCTGGGCTTCCTCCCCGATCAGCAGGAACCCATCGTGACGGATACTACCAAGGTAATTCATACCCTCAATTCGCTGGTAATTGAAATGGAAAACCGCTATGACCTGCTCAAAAAAGCGGAAACCAGAAATATCACCGAATACAACGACAAATTCGTGGCACGCCGCCTGAATCCCAACAAGGGACACCGGTTCCTGCCCTATATCGTTCTCATCATTGACGAGTTCGCCGACCTGATCATGACCGCCGGAAAAGAGGTGGAATTGCCCATCGGTCGCCTGGCACAGCTCGCCCGCGCCGTCGGAATACACCTGATTATCGCCACCCAGCGGCCCTCGGTTAATATCATCACCGGTATCATCAAGGCCAACTTCCCGGCACGTCTCGCATTCAAGGTCACTTCAAAAGTTGACTCGCGTACGATTCTAGACTCCGGAGGTGCCGAGCAGCTCATCGGCCGCGGCGATATGCTGCTCTCCGTAGGCGGCGATATCATCCGACTACAAAGCGCATTCGTGGATACCCCGGAAGTGGAACGCGTTATTGACTTTATCGCCCATCAGCAGGGGTTTGCTGAGCCTTTCTTCCTCCCGGAATTCCACCCCGACGGAGAAGGCGGAGCGTCCAAGTCATTCAGCCTGGCCGATATGGACGATATGCTGGAAGACGCCGGAAGGCTCGTCGTGGAAACCCAGCACGGCTCCACCAGTATGATACAACGCCGTATGAAACTCGGATATAACCGCGCCGGACGTATTATGGACCAGCTCGAAGGCCTCGGAATCGTAGGCCCCGCCGAAGGCTCAAAACCACGCGAAGTACTGTTCTATTCACTGGATGAACTGAATACTTTCTTCAAAAAACTCCACGAGAAACGACAAGGCTGATTTCTTATTTCATGAATGCCCGTGCGCGCAGGCGCGCATTCTCGCGTATGTTCATGTAATAAAGGTTCAGGTCTCCTATATGGTAGTTCACCCGGTTGAACAAGATACTGCCACGGAACTTTGGCTTGGAGGCCATCAGTACGCCCTTGTACACCTCTGCATCGGCAAATTCAGGATGCAGATTTGTGAAATCGAAGGACAATCCGCCCTTGTTTGACTCTTTTGGCGCATATACTCCCTCTTCGGTAGTCCAAAGAATCGGGTTGGTACACACTATGCCGGGGATAAGCTTCTCGTTGTCCCCGTTTTTCAGTACATACTCCCTGTTCCATGTACGCCAGGTACAGTAGCAGTCCGTTTCTTCAGGCGTTTCACAGGGTTTTAGATTCGTAAAATAGTCATGATGGACCGGCCACCCGACTATATACGCAGCAATTAACTGATTCTTCAGCGCGGTTCCCTCTATCCGGTTCTTGATCAGCGTCATGGCGTGCAGGGCACCCTGACTGTGCCCGGCAATGATGAAGGGCCTGCCCCCGTTCCAGTGCTCCAGATAATAATCAAACGCGTTGGATATATCGGTATATGCCAGTTGAAGTGCCTTTTTGGCAGATTCAGAGCCAGCCTTCCTGAAAAACACATCCAGATGGGCCTGCCTGTACCGCGGCATGAATACCCGTCCGGTACCATTAAAGATGGAACCCTGAAAAAGTGCGCTGCCGTCATCGGTACGCTTGTTCACATACTCGTTGCGCACATCCGCATTCCATACCGCACCGTATCTTATTTTCCCGAATAGCGTGGTGGGATGAAAGAACAGCACATCCACACCTGATTCGGATTGTACACTCGGAATAGAGTCAGCAGGCGTCCGGTCAGCAGGATCCGTCTTGTCAGGATGAGCCGCCCAGTTGTCGAGATTCGAAAAATCAGGCGGGGCAGGCACTTCTAGCGGGTTAAACTCACCCTTTGGATACACCGCACACGATGACATGACAATCACGGGCAGCAACAGAAGTAAAAACATGCGTTTCATATCATTGCATTTGTCTAAAAGCGACAAAAATCAAACCAGCTGAATCATTTGCCGGTCAAATAGGTTTTGGTTAACAATCCCGTACAGAAGTCAAAAAAATATTTTAGCGTCTGTTTAAAAAGTCCGTCCAAAAGTCATACCTTTGCACGCCCAAAAGCAAGGGGACACTCTTTTTAAGAAATTCAGGCAATTCTGATATAGAATATGGCACACCACAAGTCAGCACTCAAGCGCATCCGCCAAAACGAGAAGCGTCGTCTGCAGAACCGTTACTACAAGAAAACGGCTCGTACTGCAATCAAAAATCTCCGCGAACTGAAAGATCAGGAGGAGGCAAAAGCATTCCTGCCCAAAGTTGTGAGCATGATTGACCGTCTCGCGAAGAAAGGCAACATCCACCGCAACAAGGCAGCCAACCTGAAGAGCGGTCTGACGCGCCACGTAAACGCGATGGCCAGCTAATTCAGGTAGCGACTTTACCGAAACGCCTCTCGCAGGTGTTTCACATACTTCTTGCAACATCTCTGGCAGTTCAGCTGGTCTGAATTGCCAGAGATGTTTATGTTGATGCCTGTAACAGTACCCTGAAAGCGGGGCTTAGAGCTTGTTCAGGATTCTCTGCCGGTGGCAAAAACAGGCTGATTTTTTGTCAGTTTTTGTATTTTTGAAGGCGCATAGCCGGAGCTACGTAACTGAAAAAAGGTGAAAAATGGCGAAAAATGAGACGTTTTTGACTCGGTGAGAGAATCCTGAACAAGCTCTTATTCGCTATCCTGATCAGAAGTGTTCTCTGCTATAGCCATGGCCGATCTCCACAGGGGTTCATCGGGCACGTCTGCAACCAGTTCAACAGGCATCCCGTTCCTCGGGTGCTCGAACGTCAGTTTCCAGGCATGCAGATGAATTGACCTGTCGGGATTACTCCTGCGGGCTCCATACTTCACATCTCCTTTTATCGGACAGTCAATTGCTGCAAGCTGGGCACGTATCTGGTGGTGTTTGCCGCTTACGGGATGTATTTCCAGCAGAAAATAACGGTCTGTTTTCCCGATTACCTTGTAGTTCAGCTCGGCGCGCTCGGCACCCGCCTGAGGCTCTGCGTGGGCAGTAGCTATATTTTTCGCCTGATTTTTCTGCAGGTAATGCACCAGCGTGCCCTCCTGTGCCGGCGGCTCGTTCTGTACAATAGCCAGATATACCTTTTCAACAGTCTTGTGCCGGAACTGATCGGTCAGTTCGGTCATAATCGCTTTTGTTTTTGCGAACAGCACAATACCGCTCACCGGCCTGTCGAGGCGGTTCACTGCGTGTACCGGACGTTTGCAGCGCACCTCTACCAGATCGAGCAGGCATTCGTCGCCGGTTTTATCGGGCTGGGTAGCCATTCCCGGTGCCTTGTTACAGGCAATGAACAGATCATTGTTGATCAGTACGTTGAGTTTTGATTTTTCGCGCATATTTACAGGGCTTCGCGGTCGAAGCGTTGTTTTAAAAACGGATGACTGAATACGGCCAGCAGGATGACTGCCATGCCGATATAGAAATTGGAGTTTAACTCTTTATCCTCGCGGAAGAAAAGGGCTGCCAGCAAAACACCATAAACAGGCTCGAGATTGATGGTCAGATTAGCCGCAAATGCTGTGATATACTTCATTGCCCTGAGTGAAAGGTAGTAAGGCAGTACGGTGCATGCCAGCGAGAGCAGCAGCAGCCAGTACCAGTCGCCCTCGCCGGGCCACACTGCCGTATCAGGCGTGCTCCACAACAGCCAGGGCAGTATCATTGTGCAGGTAATTGTGGCTGCTCCGAGCTCAACCGCACTCATCACCAGCGGAGGCTGCGGATTATTTTCGATCATTTTCTTGTTCAGCGACGAGAACAGCGCCGCCAGAAGTGCTCCGACTGCGCCGACTGCGAAGCCGGTACGCATATCCCAGTCAATATTGCCAACAACCAGTGCCATACCCGGCAATATTATCAGCCCGATACCCAGTTCGTACCATTTCACTCTTTGTTTAAGAATGAACGGCTCTGTCAGTGCGGCAAAAAAGGAGGTGGTGGCCATGGTAGCCACTGCCACAGAAGCATTCGACAACTTGATTGCCCCGTAAAAACAAAGCCAGTGCAGTGCAACCAGCACACCAATACCCGACATTTGAAAAAAGGCCGTCCTCGTAACCATTTTCCACTGCGCCCGCGGGATAAAAACAGCCAGTACACTGCTGGCAATAAGCACACGCCACCACACCAGAGGAACAGCTGTCAGGGTGATTAACTTCCCCAGGATGGCAGTGAATCCCCAGATGAATACACAGAAATGCAGATAAAAATAGGCGCGTAGCTTGTCGCTCATGCCACAAAAGTACCCCCAATTGGGCAGCCAGCAGTCATTTTAATGAATTGAATTTCAATTTTACCTTAAAATCGGCCGAATAGCTACCTTAGCGCCACCTAAATTGTCAAAAAAGATGTTCTCCCTCCTCAGCAGATTTATCCTGTGGGTACTTGGCTGGAAAATAACCGGACAATACCCCTCACACCTCAGCAAGGTTGTTGTTGCAGTAGCTCCACACACTTCCACACTCGATTTCCCGCTCGGTGTGCTGGTGAAAAGTGCCGGAAAACTGAAAGCCAACTATGTAGGCAAGCACACCCTCTTCGAAGGCCCCTTCGGTTTTTTCTTCCGGTGGCTGGGCGGTATCCCGGTCGACAGACGCTCCAGTCACAACTTTGTGGGCGCTACCGTGGATGCCTTCAACCGCGAACCACACATGCATCTCGTGCTCGCACCCGAGGGTACGCGCAAAAAGGTGGATAAATTCAAAACCGGATTCTATCACATCGCGCGTCTGGCAGGTGTGCCGATTTGTCTGTGCAAATTCGATTTTGCTAAAAAAGAGGTGTTCTTCGACCCGGTTCTTTTCTATCCCACCGACAACGAACAGGCCGATCTGGACTATATCTGGAATTACTTCCGGGATGTTCAGGGCAAAAATCCCCAAAAAGGAATTTTCTAAACAATATGTCAGGAATCAAAGTATTCGCACCGGCATCGGTCGGTAATATCGGTATCGGTTTCGATATCATGGGAGCCGCTCTGGAACGGCCGGGCGACGAGATCATCGCCAGCAAATCGAACACGCCGGGCGTCAGAATTACCAAAATAACGGGCGCCGGAGGAAAGCTGCCCTACGAGGCTGAACAAAATACGGCCGGTGTGGCTGCTCTCCGCTTTCTGGAGCATATCGGCGCCGAAAAACAGGGTATAGAACTCGAAATTCACAAAAAAATGCCCCTCGGCAGCGGAATGGGCAGCAGTGCCGCCAGTGCCGCCGCTGCGGTATATGCGGTTAGTGAAGTGCTCCGCACCGGGATGAGCAAACGGGAACTGCTCCCCTTTGCCGCCGCCGGTGAGCGCCTGGTTTCGGGGGGAATACAACTGGACAATGTGGCTCCGTCGCTGCTAACCTTTGATGTGCACCGCCTGCACGTACCCAAAGGACTGTTCATGGCTGTTGTACGCCCTCACCTCGAACTGCTGACCCGGGAAATGCGCACCCGCCTCAGTCAGGAAGTCTCTCTCGCCAGCCATATTCAGCAAAACGCCAATCTGGCCGGTTTCATCATCGGGCTCTACAACGCCGATATCGCACTCATCGGACGCAGCCTGAACGACGTGATTATTGAACCGCAACGGGCAGCCTTCATCCCCGGATTCTATGACGTGAAGGCCGCAGCACTGGATGCAGGCGCACTGGGTTGCAGTATTTCCGGTACCGGACCCGCCATTTTCGCCCTTTGCCCGAACAGCCTCGTTGCAGAAAATGCCGGTATTTCAATGAAAAAAGTCTTTGAAAAACAGAAAATTGAGGCCGATATCTATCTGTCAGGTATCAATCAGGAGGGTGCTGTAATTCGTTGACAAATTATTTTTCGGAAAATAATTTCGGTGTTTATACATTTGGCCATCGTTTTTTCCAAAATGGAAAACGTCTGAAACCATTACTATCCTTCATCCTATGACGAACAACAACACTTTGGACAACCCCTCTGCCAATGGCGTCAATGCCAATCGCCTCTTTATCGCCAGCTGCTTCGCACTGGTCACCACCGCTTTCGCATTTGCTATCAGGGCAGGGATTCTCGGCTCCCTGGGCGATGCATTCGGTCTCACAAAAGAGCAACTCGGCTACATCAACCTGCTGGTACTGGGTATCGGATTCCCGGTAGCCACGGTAACCGGCGGTCTGTTGTACAACAACCTTGGCCCCAAAAAGATGATGATGCTGGCGCTGGTAACGCACCTCGCAGGTATTCTGATGACTATGGGCGCATCCGGCTATACAATGCTGCTCGTATCCAGTTTTCTGATCGGATTCGGAAACGGTATGGTGGAAGCTGCCTGTAACCCCATGATTTCCAATATGTACAAGAACAATCAGACAACCATGCTGAACCGTTTTCATGTGTGGTTTCCGGGGGGTATTTTCCTTGGATCGCTGATTTCTCAATTTATGACCGGTGCAGGAATGGGCTGGCAGCTTCAGATTGCAGTAATGCTGATCCCCACCGCTGTTTACGCTTACCTGTTCTACGGACAGAAGTTCCCCGAGGCGGAGGCCGCAGGCCAGACCAGCGTGAGCGAAAATCTCTCCGGCATGATGGCTCCTCTGTTCTTCTTTATGCTGTTCTGTATGGTTCTCACCGCTAACGCAGAACTCAGCACCCAGCAGTGGGTAGGTATCCTCCTGAAAGAATCAGGAGCTCAGCCCATGCTCGTACTGGCACTGACTACCGGACTGATGGCCGTGGGTCGCTTCTTCGCTGGCCCGGTTATTCACAGGCTCAACCCTACAGGTGTTCTATGGGCCTCTTCTATCATTGCAACAGTAGGTATCTACCTGCTCAGTGTTACTACAGGCCCCACTACCTACCTGGCAGCTATCATGTTTGCCATCGGTGTATGCTATTTCTGGCCCACCATGCTCGGCTTTGTCGGAGAATATATCCCTAAATCCGGTGCACTTGGCATGTCTATCATTGGCGGTATCGGTATGCTGGCAACTGGTATTGCCCAGCCAATCGTAGGCGGCTGGATTGATGCCGCACAATCTGAAGCTACTGCCCGCGGGCTCTCCGGTAGCGAAGCAGAACTTGTTGCAGGTCAGGCAGCACTCAGCAATCTGGTAACCTTCCCGGCTATCCTTGTCGTGGCCTTCGGCGCCCTCTGGTTCTATATGCGGAACCGGAAGTAAGTCAGTCCGTTCTTCCATAAACCTCAACGGGCTGTACACAAAATCAGGTGTACAGCCCGTTTTTTGTCGGTCAACACGCTACCCATGAAATATTCACTCACACTACTGCTTTTTTCTTCTCTCACAGCACTCTGTGCCCAGCAATATCCGATTCAGCCCATTTCTTTCAACCAGGTAAAAATGGAAGACAAATTCTGGAAACCCAGAATTGAAACGGTCTGCTCAGTTACTGTTCCGGCTACTTACCAAAAAAACGAGGAAACGCTCCGTATCAAAAACTTTGACGTGGCGTCGGGAACTGTGCCCGGTAATGTCTGTACGCGCTTTCCTTTCGACGACTCCGACGTATATAAAAGTATAGAAGGCGCAGCCAATGCCCTGCGTATCAAACGAGATCCCGCGCTGGAAGCTCAAACGGACGCACTGATCGAAAAAATAAAGGCCGCCCAGGAACCCGATGGCTATATTTATACGTGGCGCACTATCTCGGAAAGGGTCCGGAAATCGGGCTCTGCCGAAAAACCTGTGGTCGAGGGGGCGTATCTCGACTGGCTCAAGGGGCCGCGCTGGCAAAATGAAGACAAACACAGTCACGAACTGTACTGCGCAGGCCATCTGTACGAAGCCGCTGTCGCCTACTTTGAAGCCACAGGAAAGAGAACCCTGCTCGATGTAGCCCTGAAAAATGCCGAACTGCTGGCTAAAGACTTCGGTCCCGGCAAACTGCGCGTGGCCCCCGGCCACCAGGAAATTGAAATCGGTCTGATCCGCCTGTACCGCAACACCGGCGACAAGCGCTGGCTCGATCTGGCCAGGTTTTTCATTGACGCCAGGGGCTACGGCGAT
>JAJTFM010000046.1 GCA_021298575.1 Saprospiraceae bacterium
TGCCATGCACCCGCCCGATTTGCTCCTGCTGGATCTGGGTCTCCCTGACGAAGACGGACAAACCGTACTTCTGAAACTGAGAGAATGGTTTAATAAACCTGTTATAATTCTGTCTGCACGCGATAATGAACAGGAAATCGTACGCGCACTGGACAATGGCGCCAACGACTACATTGTGAAGCCGTTCAGAATGGGTGAACTGCTGGCACGCATCCGGTCGGCTCTCCGCTCGTCCAGATCGGAAGAGCAGCCTGTACTGTTCTCTTTCGGGCAGATAACCATTGATCCGGCAGCCCATACTGTTAATCGTACCGGTACACTGCTACATCTTACCGCCACCGAGTATAACCTGCTTCTCCTGCTGGTAAAAAATGAAGGAAGGGTACTAACACATCAGTACATCCTCAGAGAAGTATGGGGGCCCGTCTATACAACTCAGTCGCAGTACCTCAGGGTTTACATAGGCCAGTTGCGCAAAAAAATCGAACAAAACCCGGATAAACCAGTACATATCATCACCGAACCGGGTATTGGATACCGATTCTCCGGTTCCTGATTTTTATACTTTTTTTATACAGGCAACCACAGCTTTTATTTCTCCGAAATACAGCATACTCCACCTTTGCGGCATTATTTCCGACACAAACATGAAAACTGCTTCTTCCCATCAGAAAGTCAGCTTTGGCGCGCTTCTCGTTGCACTCGGCATTATCTATGGCGACATCGGTACCAGTCCGCTGTATGTCATGAAGGCCATCATTCTCGACAGAGACATCTCCGAGATGCTAGTTTTCGGCGGTATTTCCTGCGTTTTCTGGACGCTCGTATTTCAAACAACATTCAAGTATGTAATCCTGACACTAATGGCCGACAACCACGGAGAAGGAGGCGTATTTTCTCTTTATGCACTGGTCAGACGGTATGGCAAGGTGCTGGTTTTCCCGACTATACTGGGTGCCACCACCCTGCTTGCCGACGGTATCATCACACCTCCAATCTCTGTAGCCTCGGCTGTCGAAGGCCTGGAAGCAATTATACCACGGCTCCCCACCGTTCCTATCGTGGTAATTATTTTATCAGGGCTATTTTTTATGCAGCGCTTCGGTACACACAAGGTGGGAGCTATCTTCGGACCCGTCATGTTACTCTGGTTTTCCATGCTTTTTGCGCTTGGATTTAACCAGATTGCCCATTATCCCGATATCCTGCGTGCACTCAATCCGGTTTACGCTGTCAGGCTGCTTACCGAATACCCGAACGGATTCTGGATTCTTGGCGCAGTATTTCTGTGCACTACCGGCGCAGAAGCACTGTACTCCGATCTGGGACACTGCGGAAAGAAAAATATCCGGATCACCTGGATATTTGTCAAAATAAGTCTGGTGATAAACTATCTGGGGCAGGGTGCCTGGTTGCTGCACCATGCCGGATCAAAACTGGAGGGGCGAAATCCGTTCTATCAGATTATGCCCGACTGGTTCCTGGTTCCGGGAATTGCAATTGCCACAGTTGCAGCCGTTATAGCATCACAGGCCCTCATAAGCGGTTCCTATACCCTCATCAGCGAGGCGATGTCTCTCAATTTCTGGCCCCGGGTACAGGTACGCCAACCCAGTGAGATGAAAGGACAAATCTATATCCCAAGTGTGAATACCCTGCTTTGGGCCGGCTGCGTGATGATGATTCTGTACTTCCAGGATTCAACGCATATGGAAGCGGCCTATGGTTTCTCGATTACCGTAGCCATGATGATGACATCCCTGCTTCTGGCTTATTTCCTGCTCTACATCCGCAAGTGGAATCCTGTCCTTGTTGGTGGTATTCTGGTGTTATTTGTTGTTATCGAGGGCTCGTTTTTTATCACAAACCTGCCAAAACTTTTTCACAATCCGATGGGCCTGCTACCACTGGCGATAATCGCCCCTGCCATGTATGTATGGTTTTTTGCGAGAAAGATTAATAACAGGATGGTCAATTTTGTGGATCTGTACACTTACCTGGGTATTCTCAACGAACTGAGCCACGATGACTCCATCCCCAAATTTTCAACCCACCTGATTTATCTGACCAAGGCAAACCATAAAAATCACATCGAAGAGAAAGTCATCAAGTCCATTTTTCACAAAAAACCCAAAAGGGCGGATGTTTACTGGTTTGTTCACCTTAACCGAACCGACGACCCCTACACACTCAATTACAGGGTGAGCGAACTGCTCGATGACAAGGTTATCAGGATTGACATCAATATCGGTTTCAGGTTACAGCCGCGGACTGAACTGTATTTCAAGAAAATTGTACAAGACCTGGTTAAAAACCGCGAATTGAAGCTTCATATCAGGCCCGATGGTTCCACAAAATATAATAGTGAACCCGACTTCAAATTTGTCGTGCTGGAGAAGTACCTTTCGGTGGAAAATGAGTTTGAAATGCGGGACAACCTGTTGCTGAATGCCTATTTTTTCCTGAAACATCTCGGCCAGTCCGATGAAAAAGCGTTTGGTCTCGATCGCAGCGATGTGATCACCGAACAGGTACCACTGGTCTATCAGCCCGTCCAGAAGCTCGCTCTCGAAAGAGTTAACTGAATGTGACACACCATGAAACTTCGCCTCGACGAACACTCCGTACGCCTGCGCCTCGGCAAAAGTGATATCACAGCACTTGAAAGCCGGGGTTCGGTAAAAACAACAACCGTATTGCCCGGCGGATACCTGCAATACGGCATTGAAACCAGAACAAATATAGAAAAACCTGAATGCATCCTGTCGGGATCGGTCCTTTCGGTCCTTTTACCCGCCGCACAAACGGAAAGGTGGATAAAATCGGATGACGTGGGTATTTATGCATCTGTAACCGTCGGTAACGACGGAAATAAGGTGCAAATTATACTTGAGAAGGACTTTCCGTGCAAACATGACGATGCCGAAAAGCAATCTGACCGGTTCGACGATTTGGCCAACCAACAAAAAATACGGTAATTTTTTTGATTTTTGTCCGAATCGCAGTGATTGGCACTTGTTTTGTACGCAAGGCTAAAACACAGTTTAATATCAATGATGAAGCTCTGGTTCCCCCCACTGATAGCACTCATGTTGCTGTCGGCCCCTTTAATCTCTCAAAACCAAACTTTTAAAAACGCTATACACGCCAAAATTAATGTCGTTGACTACGGAATCCCCTCCGGTAACGACTTTAAGATGGGCCAGAACTTCGAGCTGGCATACCTGCGCAATATCGCAAGAGGCGTTAATATCGGAGTGCCGCTGAAACTGGGCCTGGCTACACTTCCGGGCGCGTCAAACCACTCTACCATCATGAGTCTGGACTTTACCGTGAGGCTGGAAAACATGAAGGATGACGCCAAAGCGGTGCCTTTTCTGTTTGCAGGTGCGGGTATCGCGCGTGAAAGTGCCGATGTCAGCGATTTTCAGATTCCAATCGGAGCAGGCCTGCATATCAGGGTCTCCCCGCATGCTTTCGTCAAAATACAGGGCGAATACCGAAAATCTTTCACCGAAGACCGGGATAATTTTCAGGCTGGCCTCGGCTTCGTCTATATGCTCCATACCGGAGGAGAATCTCCCGTTAAATCACAGCCAAAACAACCCGTCAATGATCAGGACCTGGATGGTGTTACCGATGATCTCGATAAATGCCCCGCAGAAGCAGGTCCTGCAGCCGCGCTCGGATGCCCCGATCAGGATAACGATGGCATCCCGGATACGGAAGATATTTGCCCCGATGAAGCCGGAGCGGCTGCCGCAAACGGATGCCCCGACTACGACTCCGACGGTATTGCAGACAAAGATGACCCGTGCCCCAATCTGGCAGGCCCGCTGAACGGATGCCCCGACTCTGACTACGATGGCGTGCCCGACAAGGATGACAAATGCCCATCCGAAGCAGGTTCCGCTACTTACAACGGATGTCCTGAACCAAAAGACAGCGATGGTGACGGCTATAACGACAATGAAGACCCGTGCCCCGATCAGAAAGGCCCGCTAAAAGGGTGCCCGGATGCCGACTTCGACGGCTACGCTGACAAAGATGACTTGTGCCCCAATCTGGCTGGAACAAATAAAGGCTGTCCAGATACTGACCTCGACGGAATACCCGATAACGAAGACAAGTGCCCCGACCTGGCTGGCACATTAAACGGATGTCCGGATACAGATCAGGACGGCGTGGCTGACAAAGAAGACCGCTGCCCCGACAAGGCAGGCAGTGCCGGTAATAACGGATGCCCTGACGCTCCGGTAGTGGCTGATGCTGACAAGGACGGCATACCCGATGCCTCTGACCCGTGCCCCGATAAAGCCGGTCAGTTCGGTGGCTGCCCCGACTCCGATGGCGACCTGCTGGCCGATAATCTCGACAAATGCCCGAATGACCCGGGGCCAACCGGAAACTCGGGATGCCCGGAAGTGAAAAAAGAGGTCAAGGAACGTCTCGCCTACGCCGCACAGGCCATTCAGTTTGAAACAGGAAAGGCTATTCTGAAGTCTGAATCCTATGCCATACTCGATGAAATCGTTCAGATAATGCGCGACAACTCCGCTTATACACTTTCTGTCAGCGGACATACCGATGATATCGGAGGCGAGGAAACCAACCTTAAACTGTCGCAGGACCGCGCAAAATCATGCTACGACTATCTGATTTTCAGGGGTATCAAGACAGACCGTCTCCGTTATGCGGGTTTCGGCGAAGCGCGCCCGATAGCCAGCAATAATACCAATGAAGGCCGTGAACTGAACAGAAGGGTCGACTTTGAGCTGTTCCTGGAGTAATCCCGGACTGCGCCCCCAAAAAAATACCCCGCCAAAAGTGTACCTCTTGACGGGGACGAACAAAAACCTCTGTACTTTATCTTTTTCTGAGGATGGAGTCAATTTAGAGCTTGTTCAGGATTCTCTGCCGATGGCAAAAACAGGCTGATTTTTTGTCAGTTTTTGCATTTTTGAAGGCGCATAGCCGGAGCTACGTAACTGAAAAAAGGTGAAAAATGCCGAAAAATGAGCCGTTTTTGACTCGGCGAGAGAATCCTGAACAAGCTCCTAACCCTGGTCGTCGTCAGAATGAATGACCAGAATTGGTAAATCAGAGGTTAACAGCGCGGAGTTCGTCACGCTTTTATGCAGGATATTCTCCCAGAATTTTCTGTGATGCGTGACGAACACTATCAGGTCTATCCGGTGATAAAAGGCATACTCGTACAAGGCACCAGTAATGTCTTCGCTCACCATCTTGTTAAAAATGAACGGCCGGTCGGGGTTTGCAGATCCATATTCTGCTTCAAATATCTTCCGCTGGCGCTCAAGCCCCTCTTCACCTCCCGCGCCTGCATGCACGAAGTGAATCTGCCCGTCAAAACGACGCGCAAAAGACACTGCTTGCTGAACCGATAACCCGTTCAGTGAATCAAAATCACTGGCATACAGCAAATTGCTGAAACCGCGAAACTCGGCCTCCTTCGGTATAAACAACACCGGACAATGTGCATTTCTCGAAACCTCGGCACTTACCGAGCCAAAGAACTTCTTGCCCAGATTGCCGCTGCCGGTGGTACCCATCACAATCAAATCTACTCCCCTGGAGTACGATTCAAGTGCCACATCGGGTGCTCCGTAAATCACCTTTGAAACAACAGCGTTCGAAACTGCCATATCAGCAGGCTCCCCGGCATACTTATCGGGGGCCAGATATGTAACGCCCAGCTGCCTGAGCGATTCTGTAATAAAAGTGTCCAGTTCGGTCTTCATTGTCGCCTGATATCCGGAAAGAAAACCCGAAGCAGACGGCTTTGAACCCTCGAAGATGCTGTCCATGACATAAACCACTTCAAGTTGTGCCCCCAGGTATTCGGCAACACGCCAGCCGAAACGAAGCGCATTGGCTGAAACAGGACTCATATCTACAGGTACACTGACCCTTCGAAGCCTGAACAACTTGCTCTTGTGCAAATTTCTGTTGGCGATGAGATCGGCAATCTGTTCGACACTCGGCACCACACCCTCGGTGTATAATACCCCCTCAACCATCAGGGCCGGGAGTGAACTCACCCCGCTCAACGTTATCTGGGCCGGCTCGGCTACCTCAATCACCTTGCCATCAATGGAGGCGGCTTCAAGGGCAAGCATTACCCTGGCACGAAGCAACTGGGCGGCAGTGTCATGCGCGCCAAAAAGCTTGATATGCGTCTTGCCGCACTCCTGACATTCGCCCGCGCACTCGCGGGAAACGGGTATGGTGTTCAAGGTTTTCATGACTTTATTCGTTATTCTGGTAAACGAGACTCGGATCGGAAGGAATCTGATGCGAGAGGGCTTTCATTATGTCAAAAGGGGTTACAATACCCACCAGTTCGCCGTTTTCCACCACCGGAAGCGCATGGAAACGATTAACCATAAACACTTCGAGTACCACATTCACCCGGTCGTCAGGAGCAACCTTGCCCAAACGCTTGGTCATGATTTCTTTGGCGGCAGTTTGTGCCAGACGCTGCTCATCCTGAGCCTGATCGCCTGAACAACAGGAAATTCCACCCATGAAGTACTCAAAATCGGTTTTACTGATCAGCCCAACTATCTCGCGGAAGTTAACAACGGGCAGGTGGTGAAAGTTGTGGGTGGCAAATATCTCCTTTACGCGCAAAAGCGTATCCTCGGGGGTAACAGTTACAAGATTCCTGTAGTCGGTCATGAGGCTGGAAACGGGAGCAAAAATGTTCATAGCAGAGAGAGGTTTGTTCAAAAATCAATTGTGATGCAAAGGTGCAGGGTTACGCTTTCATCAGGAATGACTGAAGTTATTCAATCCTATGATTAAAATCAATTTGACTACATTTGCCCTGAAAATTCCACCCTTTCGATGAAAAAAATACTAGTTATTGAAGACAATCAGGACGTACGGGAGAATCTTGCCGAAATCCTGTCGCTGAGCGGATACGAAGCTATTACCGCCGAAAACGGCAAAATTGGCGTCGAAAAAGCCCAGAAAGAAGACCCCGATCTGATACTTTGCGATATTATGATGCCGGAACTGGATGGTTACGGTGTACTCCATATCCTCAGCCGACAGCAAAAAACTGCCGATATACCGTTTGTTTTTCTCACCGCAAAAGCAGAAAAAGAAGACTTCAGAAAGGGTATGTCGCTCGGCGCCGATGACTATATCGTTAAACCGTTCGACGATATCTCTCTGCTCCAGACTATAGACGCACGCATCCAGAAAAGTGAACGCCTGCGCCAGGCATCAACTCAGGGAAATGGTACGCTCGACCGGTTTATTGATGAAGCCAAAGCGCTCGACGCCATCCGGCACCTGTCCGATAACCGCGAAGTACGACACTATAAAAAGAAGGACCTTATATTCAGGGAAGGAGAAACTCCGCGCTGGCTGTATTTCATCGAAAAAGGCAAAGTCAAGATTTTCAAAACCAGTGACGATGGCCGCGAACTGATTGTAAAGGTAGGGCAACCCGGCGATTTCCTCGGATTCATAGCGCTTTTCAAGGAAGATTCTTACCCCGAAAGTGCCGCAGCTCTCGAAGACTGCTCTATAAAACTGGTTCCAAAGCAGGACTTCGCAGCACTCGTATTCGGTAACAGGGATGTAAATGTGCGTTTCATCAAAATGCTCGCCAATCATATCGCCGAACGCGAACAACAACTCATCGAACTGGCATACAACTCTGTCCGCAAACGGGTAGCCACCGCACTGGTCAATCTCTGCGAACAAAGCGGGCCCCATCTCCACTTCCTTCGCGAAGATCTCGCCGCGCTGGCCGGTACCGCCAAGGAAACGCTCATCAGAACGCTCACCGACTTCAAAAACGAAGCCCTGATAGAAATCCACGACGGAACTATTTCCATCCTTAAACTGGACAAACTGAAGGGAATGCCCAACTAAAATGGCAATATCTCACCACCCGGACTCTAATCCTGTCTCTTTTTCAATCATCACAGTCGTATTCAACGGAGAAAATCTCCTGCGTGATACGATGGAAAGCGTCCGCAGACAGTCATGGCCCGATATTGAGTATATTGTAGTGGACGGTGCATCTTCTGACGGCACCATGAACATCGTACGGGAGTATGCCGCATCCATGCCCCGCCTGAAGTGGGTCTCTGAAAAAGACAAGGGCCTCTACGATGCCATGAATAAAGGTCTTCATATGGCCACCGGCGATTTTGTACAGTTTCTCAACTGTGGCGATTACCTGCACGATGCCACTACCATCGCCTCTCTGGCCCGGTGTATCTCTCACGACACCGACGTGGTGTATGGCGATACCATGCTGGTTGACGACCTCAGGCAACCAGCCGGACTCATGAGCGAACTAAGCACCAGAAAGCCGCCCGAAAAACTGAACTGGAAGCAGTATCTCGGTGGTATGCTGGTCGTACACCAGTCCTTCATTCCCCGCCGCACCATAGCCCCCGATTATTTGCAGGATAACCTGTGCGCCGACTATGACTGGTGTATCAGAATTCTGAAAAAAAGCAGGAATGCAGTCAACCCGGGTATCATCATCACTGATTATCTGATGGGGGGCATGTCCAAAAAAAGACACCGGCAGAGTCTGTTCGACCGTTTTTCTGTCATGAAATCACACTTCGGCCTCGCGCGCACCCTCGCCGCACACGCATGGATAGTGGTCAGGGCTGCGATTCATCGTATTTTTCGGACGGGTAAAGCGCGATACTGACAAATATTCGCTTACTTTGGCCGCTCCAAATTCCAATCACTTTTACTGAAAACGAACCATGAGAAATTTCATCCTCCTGTACCTTGTACTGCTCTCCTGTACACTCAGCGCTCAAAACGCTACCGTAAGTGGTAAAATTACCGACTCCGCCACTTCAGAACCGCTCACCGGCGCTACGGTGAAGGCCGGTACCACTGGTGCATCATCCGATCTGGAAGGCCTTTTCAAACTGTCTCTACCCCCGGGCACCTACGAACTGTCGGTGTCAATGGTCGGCTATGAAACTACTTCCCGCCAGATCAGACTCTCGGACAGCGAAACGCTCTCCCTCAATATCTCCCTGAGCGATGGCGCAAATCTGCTCCAGACAGCTACTGTAACCTCCGGAAAATTCGAAAAACCGCTCGGTGAAGTCACCGTTTCCTTGGACGTCATCAAGTCCAAACTCATCGAGAATGTCAACTCAACCTCTGTTGACGAAGTGCTTGTAAAAGCTCCGGGACTTAACATCGTTGACGGCCAGGCCAGTATCCGCGGCGGCGCAGGATTCTCTTACGGCGCCGGTACCCGTGTTCTCGTACTGCTCGACGATATGCCCGCCCTGCAACCCGATGCAGGGCTCCCCAACTGGGACGATTTCCCCGTGGAAAATATCGCCCAGATGGAAATTCTCAAGGGCGCAGCCTCCGCCCTGTACGGCTCTTCAGCCATGAACGGTATCATCAATATCCGAACAGGTTTCGCCAAAGACAAGCCGGAAACATCCCTCGCTACTTTCGGAAAGGTATGGGGCAACCCCGACGACGAACGTATGAAATGGTGGGGTACCGACACCTCCTCTATTCTCCTTCCCGTCGAAACAGGTGTTTCTTTCTGCCACAAGGAAAAATTTGGCAAAATGGACTTCGTACTGGGGGCGTACGGACTTTACCGCGACAGCTACAACAAGGACACCTATAACCGGTATGGACGTATCACTCCCAACCTTCGGTACAGGGTGAACGACCGCCTGACAGTGGGCCTTAATACCAATATTAACTTCGGTCGCAGCGGAAGTTTCTTTATATGGGGTAACGATACTACCATGGCATTTCAGCCGGGTGCCGGATCCATTTCATATACCAAGGGGCGTCTGCGCTTTATGATAGACCCCTATCTGCAGTACTTCGACAAAAGCGGTAACAGACACAAAGTTCTTTCGCGGTATTTCTATATCCACAACAACAACTCCGGCAATCAGAGTAACGACAGCCGCCTTTACTACGGGGAATACCAGTTCCAGCGCCAGATGAACAAAATCGGTCTGGTGACCACCGCAGGTGTGGTAGGTATGTATAATGTGGTGGATGCAGAAATCTACAGTAACGGCTACTTCACCTCCCGAAATCTGGCCGGGTATCTGCAGGCCGACTACAAGGCCTTCGACCGGCTGAACCTCTCTGCAGGCGTCAGATACGAACACAATATTCAAACCAGCCCCGATACTGTCTGGATTGATCAGGCAAGAAATGAATTTGGAGTCATACCCGATGGAAGGGTGGTAGAAGGCAAACCCGTACTGAGAGTCGGCGCCAATTACCAGGCCGGAAGGGCTACTTTTTTCAGGGCCTCGTGGGGACAGGGCTACCGCTACCCCACTATCGCTGAAAAATTTGTCAATACAGCCTTTGGTGCAGGCAGTACCGTTGTACCAAACCCGGCACTGGTTTCTGAAACCGGCTGGACGGCAGAACTGGGCGTGAAGCAGGGATTCAAACTCGGTACCTGGCAGGGTTTCATCGATGTAACCGGATTCGTATCGGAATACCAGGATATGATGGAATTCGTGCTTGATACGCTTATTTTCAGCTTCGGCCCCAACGGAATTCAGGGCAGGAGCCGGTTCAGATCCGAAAACTCGGGCGACACACGCGTAACAGGCTACGAAATTTCTGTTCTGGGCAATGGTGAACTGTGGGGCGGCACGCTCTCCGTCATCACAGGCTTCACCAATATCGTTCCGCGGTACAAGGTATTCGACAAGGATAACCCGACACTTAACTACGGCTCCTCCGATACGTCCAACGTTGATGGCGAATACACAAAAAACAAATTCTCTGTCGGATTGTCTGTTCAGTATTACAGTTTCATGCAGGCTATTGATGAACTGTTTGAAGGAAAGATAAAGGGCCTTATTCTCCCTGACAACCTCGCTCCACCCGAATTTGCAGCCGTCCGGCGCTTCAGGGAGGCAAATAATCAGGGTAATACGATCGTTGACCTGAGAGCCTCCTGGAAAATCAGCGAAAAAATGAAAGTCAGCGCGCTGTGCGGCAATGTTTTCAACGAATCTTATGCCATCAGACCAGCACTGATGGACGCCCCGCGAAATTACACCATCAGACTTGACTATAAGTTATGACCTGTTTTCGTCTCTTGTCTCTTCTGCTGATTTCTGTTTTGCTGAACGCCTGTACCGGTAATCAGCAAAATACACGCACAGGAAAAGTACAAAACGGCTTCGTTTTCAGCAATCAGCCACCTGCAACAGGAGATGATAACAATTTCTGCAGAAAACTGCTGCCCGACGCAGTAGTTATCAACGCCGATCCGGCAAATACCAACAGACGCCTCTTCCTGATGTCAGGAGGAGGCGTCTATAAAGTAACTGCCGATTTTGGAAATATCGTGGCCTCATTCGCCCTGCAACAAAATGGAGAAAATATCTCCGTTTTTACCAGCGATAACCACCCCGAATGTCTCTCCAACCGCAAATATTCCACCATCAGTGAATCCGGAAATATCCTGAAGTACAACAACCAACAGCATATTTTCTTCGACGTTTCCTTCGAAAAACAGGACAATAGCACGTTAATTGTCATCGAATATCCAAATAATACTTATTACGGTATCACTGTTCGAAAATAACACCTACCTTACGCGCTTCTTTTTTAGAGCTTGTTCAGGGTTCTCTGCCGTTGGCAAAAACAGGCTGATTTTTTGTCAGTTTTTGCGTTTTTGAAGGCGCATAGCCGGTGCTACGTAACTGAAAAAAGGTGAAAAATGAGCCGTTTTTGACTCGGCGAGAGAACCCTGAACAAGCTCTTAATCACGTGGTTTCAACTGCCAGGTTGTCCTTTTTCGTCCCGGACACAACCAGCCAGGCAGCACCATGACGTTATTATCACAAACAGGTTATTACAATGTTCAGATTCACCTTGTGCGGGATGGCGCTTGCCATGCTCCTCAGTTGCACAAACACTCCGAAAAATCCGGACGGCAGCACTGCCGCTCCTCCCGACATTGAAAAAAGCGCGGGCCCCGATGGCTCCGATTTGCTGCGCACACTGCAGGGCAAGTGGCAAAGCGAACGCGATCCGTCGTACTATATCGAATTTGCAGACACCCGTATGATTCACTCAAATGGTGGCAAGGTAACCGCCGAAAGTGAAATTGAAATTGACGTACTGTGCCAGAACACGGCGTGTGTTTCCGACAGCACCGACCTGCCCGAAGGATGGTGCTTTACCGAAAGCAGTGGTTCGGAAATTCAGTGTAACTGCGTGCTGATATGCGATAAAACAACACTTTCCTACATTGCAATAGGTGCCGCCGGCGGAAATCTGAATTTCAGGCGTGTACAGTAATACCCGGACCAGTTCGGGGCGGCTCAGGACAAGCGGATAATTCGGTTATTTTACTGACATTTGTCACTGTAACTTCAGTTCACTGTCAAATGCCTGCTTTATGCGCCCCCTGCTCCTGTTGCTGTTTCTGTTGCCTTCCACGCTTTACTCCCGCGACTCATCTGTCCTGCAACTGAAACTGCGCCGGGAAATGGCAATATACGGGTGTAGCGGAATCGCAGCAGGAAGCTCCCTCCTGATCGGTCGTTCGCTCACCGGACTGACAACGAGTCAACTCGGTGCACTCAACCCGTATAATGTACCTTCCTTCGATCGCTGGAGCATCGGGAATTACAGTCATGCCGCTGCCGTATCGAGCGATGTGCTGTTATACGGAAGCATGCTTCTTCCTGAAATCCTGTTTCTGGCCGACCCGGCAACCAGGAAATCACCCCTGAAGCCCGCAATTATTATGTCTCAGGTATTCGCCGTGAATTTCGGTCTGACTTCCCTGACCAAGGAACTCGTGCATCGCACGCGCCCGTATGCATACGACCCGCTTGTACCAACAGATACACGGCTGCAGCGCGATGCACGCAGATCGTTTTTCTCCGGACATACCTCAGCATCTGCTGCCATGTGTTTCGGATATGCCACCATTTGGAGCAGCTACCATCCCGACTCCCGGATGAAACCGCTCGTATGGACCGGCGCGGCACTGGTTCCGGCACTCACTGGGTACCTGCGTGTACGCGCAGGCGAACATTTTCTGAGCGATGTGCTGGTGGGCTATGGTACAGGGGCACTCTGCGGATGGCTGGTAGCCAGGTGGCACAGATCCAAAAGCGACAAGTAAGCTTTTTTGCCAGTATAGCAGAATTAGCATGATATTTGTACTCAATTCGAGAGCAAGATTGACATGCTTTTGAAATTTCACTTATAACCAATAAATAGCTATTATTTCATGAATTTTGTTGCAATTGATTTTGAAACCGCCAATGCAAAAAGAACTAGTGCCTGCTCAATTGGGATGGCAAAAGTTCGTGATGGAAAGGTTGTAGATACTTTCCATGAGTTGATAAAGCCCGAACCTTTTGACTTCAACTATATTAATGTTTCAATCCACGGAATAACACCAGAAATGGTAGAATCCACATCAACCTTTATTAATCAGTGGCCGATTATTCGTGATTTTATTGGCGATGATATTCTTGTCGCACACAATGTTTCCTTTGAACAGAGTGTTATTAATCAGACACTTCAACAAAATGGGCATGAAATTCCTGAATTTGATTACTTATGTACGCTGTATATGACCAAGGTCAATTACCCCAGAAGGTTGGGATACAAGCTAGATGATATATGCAAAGACTTACTTGGAAAAAAAGTAAATCACCACGATGCTCTTGAGGACGCAATCGCCTGTGCAGAGCTGGCGATTCACAATATTGCCAAATTTCCCAACCAACCACTCAGAGAATTAATGGGTGCTCTATACGTTACTCCTCAGAGAGATAAACAAGAATGGAAAAAACTAACTGGAATCAAGCCTACACGCGAAGAGTTAGATCCTAATCACCCTTTTTTCGATAAGAAGTTCGTAATTACAGGAGTTCTTCAGTCCTTTTCAAGAGAAAAAGCTG
Organism: Saprospiraceae bacterium; assembly: GCA_021298575.1. Classification (GTDB taxonomy): domain Bacteria; phylum Bacteroidota; class Bacteroidia; order Chitinophagales; family Saprospiraceae; genus M3007. Next base: position 13,959 of record JAJTFM010000046.1, read on the forward strand.
TCCAGTTAATAGTAGACTGTGGAGGAATATATCAGGACTCATTGACCAAAGCAACCGACTATCTTATCATCGGTGATGAAGAATTTCAGCTTCTTCAATACGGAAATAGAAGTACAAAAGCAAGAAAAGCGGACGAGTATAACGCTAAAGGGGGTAATATCAAAATAATCAAGGAAATATTATGAAGTACATTCTTTTCTCTCTCCTGCTGCTGCCCCTGTCAGTATTTTCACAACAGAACGCCGACTACAAGGTAGCCTCCATCGGCTTTTACAACCTGGAAAACCTCTTTGATACCCTTGATACGCCCGACACCAATGATGCCGACTTCCTCCCGGGCGGCCGGCTTCTTTGGAATACCGAAAAATATATCTCAAAACAGCATAATATGGCTAATGTCATCAGCCAGCTGGGTACAGAGCTTTCGCCGGATGGCGTGGCGTTGCTGGGGGTGGCAGAAATTGAAAACAGAAAAGTACTCGAAGATCTGGTTGCCCAGCCTGAGCTGAAATCAAGAAAATACCAGATTGTACACTACGATTCTCCCGATGAACGGGGTATTGATGTCGGTCTTCTCTATCAGCCCAAATATTTCGTGCCGCTGGGAAGCAAGGCTGTACCGGTGGTTCTCAAAGACCCCAAAACAGGTGACAAGGATTTCACGCACCTTCGACGGCGAACCGATACACGTCTTGGTCGGGCACTGGCCCTCACGCCGGGGAGGTGAAGCCGGCTCTGCGTGGATGCGCGCCGCCTCCGCACAGGTATGCAAAAATCTGGCCGACAGCCTGAAAAAGACAGACCCCAACGCCAAAATCATCGTGATGGGCGACCTCAACGATGATCCCGACAACAAAAGCATGACAGAGGTACTTAAAGCACGCCGCAGTGCCGACGAACTCAGGTCAGATGAATTATACAACCCCATGTACGACCTGTTCAAAAGCGGAAACGGAACGCTGGCATACAGAGACTCCTGGAATCTGTTCGACCAGATCGTTGTATCAAAAGGGTTTGTAAACAAAAAGACAGGCGGATGGCAACTTTACAAGGCCATGGTATTCAGACAACCGTGGCTCCTGCAAACGGAGGGCGCCTTCCGGGGGTACCCCTTCAGAACTTTCGTCGGCGATATTTTTATCAACGGATACAGCGATCACCTGCCGGTCTTCCTGTACTTCCTGAAACGAAAATAAACTACTTCTTGTACACCGGGGTCCCGCTGCTGATCATTTCAAGTGCTTTTCCAACAGCGGGATCCTCGCTGTTCAATACCTTGTAAAGGGCTGTATCTCCGTACTTTATGCGCGCGATACGCGCCTTTATATCCGTTTCAAGCTCCTGATTGTATTTGCCCGATCTGATGTCCGCGCGCTTTACCCCCTCCTTTTCACAAAGCGCAAACAATGCTTCAAGCATATCACCGGTTACTTTCCAGTCGCTGACAAACTGATTCTCGTCGGCAGGCAGTGACGCAGCGTTTTCCTCCTTCCAGCGGGCTACAAATGCCGGGATATGCACCCTGACTGACTGGTAACTGTTGCTGGCAAGTACTGTATCAATAGGAATAAAAATATCGGGAGTGATACCGCCACCGCCAAATACAATACGCCCCTGGCCAGTGTAGTATTTCGTACTGTCCGGCTGGTGTATTCTGGAAGGATCTGTCAGCTCTCCGTTTTTCAGTCTCCGCTCGGGGTCATCTTCATAGTCTGAATCAGATTTGTAATCGCGCTGGATACAACGGCCGCTCGGTGTATAATACCGGGCAACTGTAAGCCGTATGCCGCCGCCATTGCTGAGCGGATACTGCTCCTGCACCAGTCCCTTTCCGTATGAGCGCCTGCCTATCACCCAGCCGCGATCCCAGTCCTGAATGGCTCCGGCCACAATTTCACTGGCGGATGCCGATCCTTCATCAATAAGTACAGCAACCTGCTGAATATTAAAGCGGGCGCGACCATTACTTTTGTACTCCCGCTTGTTCTCCGATCGTCCCTGTGTATAAACGAGCAGTTTGCCCTCGGGGAATACCTGACTGAGGATATCAGTAGCTTCTTCAAGGTAGCCACCCGGATTTCCGCGCAGGTCGAGTACCAGATGCTGGAGACCCCTGTTTTCCGCCAGATTGGTGAGGCCCTCCATAAACTCCTGATTGGTACGTTCGGTGAAACGATTCACACGTATATAACCGGTTTTATCATCGAGCATATAGGCAACATCAACACTCTGCACGGGTATGACAGCCCGGGTAAGGTTGAAATACTGCGGTAATTTCTCCTTGCCGCGCAATATACCTACTTTGACACTGGTGCCCTTTTTACCCCTCAGCTTCCTGAAAATAGTACCATTATCAATCTTGACACCGGCAATAGCAGTATCATTGATGGAAACAACCTTGTCGCCGGCAAGGATACCAGCGGATTCGGCTGGTCCGCCCGAAATGGGGGTAATCACGTGCATGGTATCATCAACCATCAGAAATTCGATGCCAATGCCTTCGAAACCACCGCTCATATCCTCTTCCACAGCCTTCAGCTCGTCGGGGGATATATAAACGGAGTGCGGATCGAGCTTTGAAAGCAGGTGCTCAATAGCCTCCCGCCGAAGCAACTCGGTATTGACTGAATCAACGTACTTGGCGTCCACATACTTCAATATCTCGTCCAGGGGGTTCCCGCTCCCGTGCGCGCCCGACAGACTGAAATGCTGATTGTAATGGGGTAGTTTCTGCCCCAGAAACATACCCAGCGCCAGCGTGAAGGCCAGTATAAGGGGTAACCTGATGTTCTTTTGCGTTGGGTTGGTATTACCTTCAGAGGTTATTTGTTCATTTTCCATGCAAGCAAGCGGATAATGCGGGGTGAGTGGATTATTTCTTTTTCTTGTTCCTGACGAGTTTCATCTCTTCAACCAGGTGACCTGCACCGCCGAATTTGTCAATTATAAACAGCACGTAGCGGATATCCACCATAATATTCCTGCAAATAGCCGGGTCGTAGTTCAGATCACTCATAGTTCCTTCCCATACCCGGTCAAAATTGAGGCCAATCAGATTTCCGCGGGCATCGAGTGCCGGACTGCCCGAGTTGCCACCGGTAGTGTGGTTAGTACCGATAAAAGCTACCGGCATCTTGCCATCCGGAGAGGCATACTGTCCATAATCTTTTGATTTCCAGAGGTCTATAAGCTTTTGTGGCACATCAAACTCATAATCTCCCGGAATATATTTTTCCATTACACCGTCGAGATCCGTCTGGTATTCATAGCGGACTGCGTTGCGCGGGGAGAAGCCGCGTACCTTGCCGTACGTGATACGGAGCGTACTGTTGGCGTCCGGGAAGAAGCGTTTTTCTTTAAAAACCTCCATCTGGGCAGCCATATACTGGCGTTGCAGCAGATTTATTTGCGGCTGGAGTTCCTGCGTTTTGGGCAGAATATTATCAGTATAGATACCGTTCAGCTTGCTCCATAGTTGCCATACCGGGTCGTTTTTCAGGGTTTCGACTACCTTGGGCGGACGCTCGCCGAGCAATGCCGTCAGTTTGTCCTTGTCGGGCACCACACTGTTTCTGAACAGGTGGGCGGCCAGTTCGGTGTATCCGCCGTATCTGGCGGCTTCAGCCTTGACAAAGTCTCCACCCCACTCCGGTCTGGCTGCTGCTGCGAACATCTCGAGTTGAGCGGCTACCAGAGCCTCATCCACCTGAGTACTGTAGTTCTTGAAGGCACCTGCGAGCGATTCCGCTATCTTCCGCTGCTCCTGCAGGGCAAAAGTTTCTCCATTGCGGTCGAAAAGAGCGATGATACCGTTCAATGTGGAAGCGCGATCGAACAATTCGTTTCCACGGGTGATATTCTCTGCATAGTTGTCGCGCGCGAGGAAGTACGGCTCGGCGTCAGCGTACAATTGCCTCAGTCTGGGCAACAAATTGCCGTACTTGTATTTCAAATCGGGATTTTCATTGATTCGGCTGGTGAATTCGGCCTCATAGGCCGCTTTTTTCTCCAGAGCCTTGTAGGTCTTCAGCCCCTGCATTTCACCCAGCCATTTTTTCCAGCTGTTGGCGATTCCTGCGTACTTGGCTACATAGGCAATTTTGACAGCCGGATCCTTTCTCATGTATCCGTCCATCACCTTCAGTACGCGGTCGCGAATGGCCACCTTCTGAGGGTCGAGCACCTCACCGATCTGACGAACAGCGGCTTCTGTCAGGTATTCATCCGTACGACCCGGGAACCCGTAAACCATGGAAAAGTCGCCCTCAGTTGCTCCGTCTATGGCAATTGGCAGGAAATGGCGCGGGCGGTATGGACGATTTTTGACAGAGTAGTCGGCTGGATGCCCGAGCGAATCGGCATAAACCCTGAAGATGGAGAAATCGCCCGTATGACGCGGCCACACCCAGTTGTCGGTATCTGCACCGAATTTGCCGATGCTGCTTGGAGGAGCCCCCACAAACCGGACATCCTTGAAGGTTTGCGTAACATACAGGTAGTACTGATTTCCGTTATATAAGGGTCTTACGGAGATCTCTTCCCATTTTTCCTTTTTGGTATTTACTTTTATCTGGGCGATATTTTTGTCTATCTGCGACTGGCGGTCGCGTTCAGACATACCTTCAGTGACTTGCTGGAGCGCCAGCGTAGTGACGTCCTCCATCCTGGTGATGAACATGGCTGTAATACCCGGTGCAGGCAGCTCGGAAGCCCTGTCTTTAGCCCAGTAGCCATTTTCAACATAGTTATTCTCGAGTGTACTCAGTTGCTGAATGGCACCAAAACCGCAGTGGTGATTGGTAAGCAGAAGGCCTTCCGGCGAAATCATCTCTCCGGTACAGCCTCCTCCGAACATACAAATTGCATCTTTCACACTGGCATTGGCCGGGTGGTAAAGGTCATCGGCCTCCAGTTTGAGGCCCATGGCACGCATTTCCTTTTCGTTTTGCTTTTCAATCAGACTGGGCAGCCACATACCCTGCGCCTGTGACAGGCCCGGGAGGAGCAGAAGGAGTAGTTGAAGCAGTTTTTTCATTACAATAATTATAAGCTGGGAATCATTTTGTGCATACTACGCGGAATCTGACACCGTCGTATCTGTTCTCATCTTTTTCAGCATCAGCCAGGACGTCAAGTGCAGCCTGGCGTTTTTCCGGCTTTTCCCTTTCGAGGAAGGAATCGAAGTGGCTGATATGGAGTACCACGCTGGGTTTCCCTATCACCTCAAGCGAGCAAAGGCAATCGAAAAGGGCATCAAGGGTACCGCCGAAGTAGTCGGGAAAAAGCAATTTGCGTGCTATTGCCGGGTAGAAAGCGCGCAGACTGCGTGCCTTTCGGCCATCAATTTCGGCAACGAAGGTATCGGAAGGGTACGAGGGAGGGATGTCGGTAAGATCCATCTTGGCGCAATCCGGTTAGGTTATTACGGGATAGCGAAATCAAAGATAGAACTATTGTCGGTATCAGAGTTACTTTTTGAGTATGTTTTAATACAGATAGTTTGCGCTTTGGGCTGCCGGCGTTATTCTGCCGGCAGCCCAATGATATCAACCGTGCAACACAAGCATGGGTACTGTGGTGTGGTGAGACAGCGTTCTCGAAACACTTTTAAAAAACAACTTGTGCAGCAGGGTATGCTCGTGGGCTATCGTGACCAGCCCGGTGGCATTGACAGACTCCAGAAATACTCCCAGAGCACGGGGTACATTCGTATCGTGTATGTAGTGAAAGATGTGAGGTATATCTTCCAGTTTCCGGGTCACCACTATTTCCAGATCTTTTCCCGGTCTGGTCGCACCCGGCTTTTCGATTACGTGTACCACTTCAAGACCTGCATGTTCGATACTCAGGAGCTCCTTCAGGGTATTTAACGAACGCTGATCTGCCTTGATTTTAAAATCAGTGGCGAGCACAAAGCGGGAGTAATTCTGGAATACGGCCCCTTTCGGTATTACAAGTACAGGCCTCTGGCTGCCAACAAGAACCCCGCCGGCTGTACTGCCCAGGAGTACCCCCTTTAATCCTGCAGCACCGGTAGTACCCATCACAATCATATCGGCATCCAGTTCATCGGCGACATGTACCACCGTACTCACGGGGAAACCAACACGGCAATCCGTTTCCACCTGTACCGACCCTGCCTGACCATTTTTAGTGAATTTGCGTACCCACACCTTCATGGCCTTCTTGCGCTGAAGCAGGTAGTCGTCTATCATGAAGGCATCGTACATACTGTTGTCAACACCTTCGTTGGGGAGTACAACATACAAAGCCACAACCCTGGCCTCAAGCCTTTTGGCCACCTCCAGCGCATACGTCATCGCGTTGTTGGCACATTTGGAAAAATCCGTCGGAACGAGAATAGTTTTCATGGTTGTAACTTGGTTTTACTGGTGAACGGATACAAAACGACTGAATACAAGCTCTTACTCCTGTTCGCGGTAATCAATCGGGTCCACAAACTCGAAATGAACCTGATTGTCTTTTGCTTTTGCCTCCTGCTGCTCAAGCGTGAGATCATCGGTAACGGAGGTCTCGAGCCAGGTGTTACCGGAACGCCGGAATACCTGTGCGTGCAGATGGTATTCCAGTTCGAGAAGGCGCTCAAGTTGCCACACGGGCATATCGGCCTCCACAAACAGTTCCTTGTGAATATCCTTGCCATGTGTGAGCTCGCCAACCTTCGTTTCGCGTTTGGTAATCATAAACTTGGCGGGACTGCCGGCATAAGCCTTGTGCGGCTTGGAAAAGAACACAAGTTTCAAGTTGGGAAACTCGGCAGAGAATTCGTCCTGAATCTGGCCTGTTGTGAGTTCGGAAGAGATATGCAGTTTCATACTTCATCAGTTTTGTGCTGCGAAGGTATGGGGTACTGTATCCCCTGATAATGATCTGGGTCAACAGGGGCAGTGACTACATTCAGAACCGTCTCTTGAGCAGGAATCTGCGGCCTCTCTCGAGTGTAGAGATCTGGGCAACCTCCCACCCTTCATCATAGAAGAAATTAAGTCCGTCAACCAGACTCCTGAAATCGAACCGGCGGCCATTCACGTCGGTGATAAAGTCTTCTTTCGGATTGCTCTGTCCGTAATCCACCCGGAAGGCACAGCGACCGTCTTCCCTGAACTGCGGGTCAACTTCGAGGTATTGTCCGGTGTTGGACGGTTCAAGGCGGGCGCCCTCCACGTAAATCTGTGCGTGCAGTGATGAAACAAGAAACAGGGCAAAGAGGGGCATCAGAGTCTTTTTCATGGTGTTTTTTGCTGCAAAGTAACGGGCTGCAAAAGCAGGTTGCCCGACTTTAACAGTTTGATATGAACGCGCGTTAAATTTGTGTAATCACTTGTTTACCTTTGTACAGGTATTCCATTCATCATTCTGCTGTATCATCCTTCCGGTGATGCTCCTCTGTTACTGAAGTTTAGTTCCTGACATGCGATTTCTTACACTGTTACTCCTCTGTCTGCCGTTTCTGGCCTTGTCCCAGAACAAGAAAATCATTGATCATTCCGATGTTCACCGCTGGAAAAAAATTGAACAGAGCAGGGTGTCCGGCAACGGCAACTGGGTTGCCTGGCAGCAGTCGCCTGTTTCAGAAGGCGACGCCACCGTTCATCTCTGGAACTCCCAAAGCGGGAACACCGTCGTGTTTGAAAGAGCCTCGGAGCCAAAACTCAGCGAAGACAGCGAATGGCTGTTTTTCCGGATCAAGCCCTCGCTCGACACGCTGAAGGCCATGCGCCGCAGAAAGGTCAAAGAAGATGACCTGCCAAAAGACACACTGGCCATTTACCGCCTGTCCGACGGCTCCATGCAAAAGATAGCCCGTCTCCGCAATTTTACTGTACCCGAAAAGTGGAGCGGCTGGCTGCTATATCAGGTCGAGACTGAAAAACCTGCGCCTGCGCCCAAAGACACTTCTTCAAAAAAAGAGAAACCCGCAGAGAGAAAAGGTGGAAAAAAGCCAAAAAAAGAGGACAAAGACAACGGATTCCGGCTGATTACGCATAATCTGGCCACCGGGAAACCCGATACATTTGCATATGTAAAGGATTATGCCATTTCCAGAAAGGGCAAACGGGTGATTATAGGTACAACCGGCAAAGGCGATACGCTCACGTTCGGATGTAACCAGACATGCCTTCAAAATGGCATTTACCAGGTTGATCTGGACAAAAACATAATCAAACCGCTATGGCGCGGCAAGTGCAAATTTTCCCAGCTGTCGCTCGACGATACAGGCATGCAGGCAGCCTTCCTGCTCGATACTGATACCACAAAGGCCAGAATACGCCCCTGGCAGGTCTGGTACTACCAGTCCGGTGCCGACTCAGCCTCTTTCGTGGCCGATGCAACAACCCGGATTCCGGGTATACAGCCCGGCTGGGTAATTTCCGAACACGCCAAACCTACCTTCCCGGAAAACGGGTCGAGGCTGTACTTCGGTTTCGCTCCCCCACCAGTTCTGAACGACACTACCCTGCTGCCTGAGGAGATCGTCAGCGTGGAAGTATGGTCTTGGACCGAGAACAGGCTATATACCCAGCAGGAGGTACTCATGGATGCCGAGAAGAAGCGCAGTTACACCATTGCATGGTATCCGGGTAAAAATCGCTTTGTCCAGTTGTCCTCGCCGGATATTCCGGAAGTCCGCTTTCAGGAGCAACGCGATGCCAGCCTCGCCCTCGGCTTCACCGAGGAGCCCTATGCAAAACTCATTTCATGGGAAGGGGTGGCTCACAAGGATATTTACGCCATTGACCAGAATACAGGTGATAAAACACTCATTATCAAAGATGTACGCTGCAATCCGCGTGTTTCGCCTTCCGGCAGATATATATACTGGTGGAGCGATATGGATACTGCGTGGTACGCCTGGAGTTCATCTGCAGGCATACTGAAAAAGCTCACCGATAACCGCACGGTGCCATTCTATGATGTAGAGAATGATATTCCGGACTATCCGAACGAGTACGGACTGGCCGGTTGGCTCGATAACGACGAGGCAATGCTGGTGTACGACCAGTTTGACATCTGGAATATTGACCCTGCCGGCAAGCGAAAACCAGTAAAAATTACCAACGGAAGAGCATTTCAAATCACACACCGGTATATAAAACTCGACCCCGAGGAGCGCAGTATTCGCTCCGACAGCAAAGTATTTATTCATCAGTCGGTTGAAAGCACCAAAAATACCGGTTACGCCTGGCTCGATCTGAAAACAGCCACTGTAACGCCGCTGTTCAGAGGGAATACTACTGTGAATAAAAATCCACTCAAAGCACGCGACAAGAACTGCCTGGTATTTACCCGTGAAAATTATCAGGTGTTTCCCGATTTGCTGTATATCTCTGATGCCGGAAATTACGAACTCAACTCCGAAAAACGCGTCAGCAACGCCAATCCGCAGCAGTCAGAATACAACTGGGGCAGTATTGAGCTGGTTGAATGGACCTCCCTGACCGGTGAAAAACTGCGCGGACTGCTGGTGAAGCCCGATGGCTTTGATCCGGCAAAACAGTACCCCATGATCGTCAATTTCTACGAGCGGGTGTCCGACGGACTGCATACACACCGCTCACCGGATTTTCCCCGTTCTCAGGTAAACTTCACCATTTATGCCAGCAAAGGATACCTGATTTTCAATCCGGATATCACCTATAAAACCGGATACCCGGGTGAAAGTGCATACGATGCCATTGTCAGCGGCGTAACGGCACTGATGAACAAGGGATTCGTGGATCCAGAACGGATTGCCCTGCAGGGTCATTCATGGGGCGGCTATCAGGCAGCCTACCTCATCACGCGCACGAATATGTTCGCCTGCGCGGAAGCGGGCGCGCCCGTGGTGAACATGACCTCCGCTTACGGCGGCATCCGCTGGGAGTCAGGTCTCAGCCGAGCCTTTCAATACGAACACACTCAGAGCCGCATAGGAGGCACTCTGTGGGAATACCCCGACAGATACCGTGAAAACTCACCGCTTTTCAGCTTCGACAAGGTAAATACACCCGTACTGATTCTGCATAACGACAAAGATGGAGCCGTTCCGTGGTATCAGGGTATAGAAATGTATTCCGCCCTCCGGCGTCTTGGCAAGCCGGCGTGGATGCTGAACTACAACGACGAACCGCACTGGCCCGTGAAACTCCAAAACCGGATGGATTTCCAGCGCAGGATGCAGCAGTTTTTCGATCACTACCTGATGGACGCACCAATCCCTTCATGGATGGAAAAAGGCGTTTCCCCAATCGAAAAAGGCATCAGACAAGGATTTGAAACTGAAACAGGCAACTGATTTTTCAAAGAAACAGCCCGTCCGGTGTAAACAACGGGCTGTTTCTTTAGAGCTTGTTCAGGCTTCTCTGCCGGTGGCAAAAACAGGCTCATTTTTTGTCAGTTTTTGCATTTTTGAAGGCGCATAGCCGGAGCTACGTAACTGAAAAAAGGTGAAAAATGGCGAAAAATGAGCCATTTTTGACTCGGTGAGAGAATCCTGAACAAGCTCTTATAAATATATATATAACATTATTTTTTCAATAGGCCAAAATTAAAGTTGCCTTAAACTATTAATTTTATTTATATTCAGAATAATATTTTTCCAATAGCTTTATCTTTGCATCTCACAACTTTATTAATCCGGTCATTCCGACCTGTTTAAACCATCTTTTCATGAGACACTTGTTTATCCTGCTTGTCGTTCTGGCAAGTGCAACCGCATCATTCTCCCAAAAGGTAGATCTTGACAAGGAAACAATTCCTGTAAACTACCTGCGGCTCCCGAAAGATCCGCTCCCGGACAGCTACAAATTCTACAGTTCCATCGTTTCTTCCAGACCGAACGACCTGCCCTCTATCGGACTGAGCGAGGCCTCTATTCAGAAGTATCTGGTAGTGCCGGGCTATACACGACTCAAGACGGGTGGTGATTTCAACCTTGAACTCACTATTGAAGATTTCAAGTACGAGGGTACTACCGATATTCAGACTGAAAAGAAAACCAGCAAGGATAAAAACGGCAAAGAGATCGTCACAACCACCTACAAGGCTGCAGTGAAATACATTCAGCCTGTTGCACTCAAGATTCGCAATAAAGAGGACAACGTCCTGCTTGAAAAAAAATGGAATGAGACGGCTCAGGAATACAAATCCGGTGAATACGCCAGCTTCAAGGACGTTGACGCATTCGTTAAAAACGGAATGGCCCGTGAAATTTCCAAAAAGCGCCAAGAGGATCTGCTTCGTCTGATGGCAGATATTCAGCGTCAGGTTGCCCAGAAATACGGCTTCACCCCCCTGAAAGACAATACCGAACTCTGGATTCTCGACTCCGAGAAACACCCTGATTATGCAGGATTTCAGCAGGCATACAAAACTGCACAAACTGCTTTCGGTACCATGCGCTCAGAAGCCCCGGTTGATTCAGTTGTTCTGCTCGCCAAACCGGCATTCGACTACTTCAGCGGACAGATAAGCAAGTATAACCCGGAAGAAAAGGGCCAGAAAAAACTGAAATATGCCTGTCTGTTCAACCTCGCACAGATGCACTTCTGGACAGAGAACTACAAGGCGGCTACTGATTACGCCAATCAGGTGATTACCAACGACTACGACCCGAAAGATGGCAAGCGACTGCTCGAAGATATCGCAGATGTACAGGCTTCCCTCGAAAAATGCAAGAAAACCACCCGCCACTTCGCTGTGGTGGTTGATACGGTAGCCGAAGAAAAGGCGAAGGAAACCGTTTACGACAGCGACAAATCACTGCGCGTAGAGGCTTACAAGGACGAACAAAAAGGCGTAAGCGCTACAACCGTAGAGAAAGTCGGCAAGATCGTTTACACCAACGGCAAGGAGATAAACGGCTCATTTTTGATGGACGGTCCGACCCGCTTCTTTGCCGACAAGGCAAATACGCGATTCTCTACTGAATCTGAGAACTCTGCCGTGGCTTATGTGCCGGATTTCTCCAAACTGAGCAGCTTCTCCATTGGTGAAGATCTGTACCGCTGTATTCCGTTCAAATCGGCCCTTTCTGCCCAGATAGGTGGCAAACCCTCTGTAGAAATCATGCAGGTGGTATATGAATCACCCAAAGTGGTTATCTACCTGGCCTACACCGGCGATCGCAGAAGCGTGGCTTTCCCGGCTGAATACGCTATTCTGAAAGTGAAAGACAATGAAATGATCAGTCTCAGTGGCCTGAAATTCGCTCTGAACCTCGAAAAAGGTCTTCAGAAGGAATTCTCTGACTGCAAACCGGTTATCGAACAGATAGAGAAAGGCGGATTCAAACGCAACAACACGTCTATGGCTGAGCTCGGCAAACTGCTCGACAGCTGTTTCTGATAGTAGCTGATTGCCCGTTTTCAATAACGGGCATAAAATAGAGAGGCTTCTGAATAACAGTCCGGAAACAGACTTTATTCAGAAGCCTCTCTTTATTAATACCCGATTGGGGAATAACCCGCTTTTCCAGGCTCCACGGGTTAAAAATAGCGAGAAAAGGTTATTTTTGACTCGCTGGGAGTATTCTGAACACGCTCCTACCTGACAATCGCAGGTGCCCCGACCGGTACTCCACTCGGAGCCAGTTGTTCAGGCATATAAACATCCAGCGGACGAATCAGCCGTCCGTCGGGCCAGAAACCCATGAACCGCTGACGGGGCGTACCGCCGAATGCCACATCTCCGTAACGGCCATTCCGGGTAAATTCCGTCAGGGCATCTGCCAGTTTCCAGTAACAATTGAAGTCCACCTCATTGAGTCTGGAAGTCTGGAAAACACGCTGGGCCGTGTAATTCCGCACACCCGTGTCGAAGTCGAGATCATAGCAATATGGCTCCGAGTGGGTGGCCAGAATGCCCTTCCTCCTGCTGTAGTCAATATCACGGCGCTGAACGATGAAGTTTCTGTTGGGTGTATTGACTGCCGTATTGAAAACAAGCAATCCGAAGGCAGCACCCACCACATAATCGTCTTCACCCACCACAACCAGCAGATTCAGGTCATCGGGCAATCCGGAGTAATCCTTCAGGCGGGCTCCGTTGAACGGTCCGCTGCCGGGCTCGGCCAGCAACATGGCATCCGGTTTCGGTATGCGGTACTTTTCCCAGTTGACACCCAGGTTGGCAGCAGTGACTCCTCCGTAGGAATGACCGATATAGGTTACCTTCGACAAATCGGGCTGCACATGATCTTCAGAGCGCTGTAAAAAAGCGATGGCATCACGGATCCCCTTCGCTGCATTATCGGGGAAGCCGGACGGCCTTGGCCAAACCAGATTTTTCTGGTATCTCGGAAAAATGACGATATTACCCTTGGCAACCAGGTGTTTGATCCATTTGCCATACGCCATAGGATTGTATGCGCCGTAGCCATGGAGAAACACCACTACGGGCGCTGTTTCGGGGCGCGGAGATTCGGGTTCGTACAGCCAGAACCCATCCGCACGGGTAGCACCATCGTAAACAGATACATGCGTGTGCGCGTAATCGGCACCGCCGGGCCCCTCTGTGGGCTGACCGGTATAGGGAGTTCCCTGCGCAGCGGCAAAGACTCCTTTAAAAACAATAGTGGAAAAAGAAAGAAATCGGAACATAGGCAACAAAGAACAGGATAGCCTGCTATTTGTTGCCTGTCTAGCTGTTAACAAAAACACAAAGACTGTATCAGGCCGGACACGGTCTATTTTTTCGTTTTTGCTTTCGGCTTGGCCTTGGCCTTTGCTTCAAAAGCATCGGGAATCTCCTTTTTGATGATAGCCTTTACATCCTCGAGCGTGAGCGCACGCGCCTGATCGGAGGTCATTTTGGCACCGTCGACCCGGGGCAGGTTCACTACCGCCTTGACATACTTGATATAGGGTCCCCAGCGCCCGTTTTCCACTGAAATACGCTCTTCAGGCCAGTGATGGATATAACGGTTGGCCTCCTTGTCAATCTTGGCTTCGATGAGTTCAACGGCCTGCTCAGGTGTCAGGCGATCAAAGTTGTAGCGTGCCGGCACATTAATGTACAGGTCGGCCCATTTGATGAAAGGGCCGAATTTGCCTTTCCCTTTGGTGTAGGGCACACCTTGATATACTCCGAGGGGTCGGTCGGCCTCTATTTTGGCCTTGACCAGCTCGATTGCCTTTTCAAGACTTATTTCATACGGATCCTCACCCTTTGGAAGGGAAATGAATCCCGACGCATATTTTACATAGGGACCGTACCGGCCTGTGTTCACTTCAACGATTTCTCCCTCGTATTCACCAAGTACACGCGGCAACTGGAAACTGGACAAAGCGTCGGGGAGTGTGAGTGTTTCCAGCGACTGACCTGGTCTCAGGTTGGCATAGCGTGGCTTTTCCGATTTATCCAGTTCTTCTCCGGTACCAATCTGAATAACTGCCCGGCCCAGACTGCTCATACGAACGAGTACAGTACGGCCGGTTTCGGGATCCACGCCGAGAATTCGTTCTCCGCTGGCTCGTTCGGCCTCTTTCAGGGTTTTCTCCACATCACTGTGAAAAGGGCGGTAAAAGTGATCAATCATGTTAGACCATTCTTTTTTACCCTCGGCGATATCGTCGAATTCGCGCTCCACGCTGGCGGTGAAGCCATAGTTCATTATTTTATTGAAATGCTCCTCCAGAAAATCGCTTACAATCATGCCCATATCGGTTGGGTAGAGCACATTTTTGGTAGTGCCTGTGATTTCCTTGTCGGTGCGTTTGCTTATTTTATCGCTCTTGAGTGTGAGCACCTGAAAGGTTCTTGTTTCACCCTCCCGGCTGTCTTTAACCACATAACCTCTGTTGGCTTCCATGATTTTGGTGATGGTGGGAGCGTAGGTACTCGGG
>JAJTFM010000047.1:0-3536 GCA_021298575.1 Saprospiraceae bacterium
ATAAAATCAGCATTAAACGCATTATAAACTCCTTCTCTTGAGTGCGATTCTGTGTAAAATCTGCGCAAAACATCTGCGTAAAATCTGTGAGAAACCAACACTAAAGGGGTGCCATGAATAAGTAGAGAGAGTAATGGTTCTATGCCATTATTAGCTGATTTTCAGATTTAGTCCACCCAGAAAATCGTAGTGATGAAATTTTGAACAGTCTCAAAAAACAGGGCTATCACTAATTGAACACAGAAGCCTGATCCAAAAACCCCACCCTGCCGCGCACCCGCACGGCAGGGCGAGTTCCACATATCACTGCAACTCAAATGACATTTCCTGTACGTCGCGCGAGTTGCCACCCACAAAAACCTTGAACGTTCCGGGATCGGCTTTGAATTTCAAATCGCGGTTCCAGTACGACAGGTCTTTTTCGCTGAGCCTGAAACTGACGATCTTGCTCTGACCTTTTTCCAGCCGGATTTTCTGGAACCCTTTGAGCTCCTTGACGGGCCTCGAAATGTCTGCACTCATATCCCGGATATACAGCTGTACCACCTCTTCTCCGGCCACGTCGCCTGTGTTGGTAACGGTAACCGATACGTCAACGGTCTCTCCTCTCTTGTAGGCCGATTTCGACATGCTGATTTTTGAGTAGCTGAATTTGGTGTAGCTGAGGCCAAACCCGAACGGATACGCCGGCGTGGAAGGCTGATCAAGGTATCCGCTCGTCCACATTTGTCCGAAGTTTTGCTGCGGCCGCCCGGTATTCAGGTGGTTGTAGTGAATCGGCACCTGACCCACCGACCGGGGAAAGGTCATGGGCAGTTTTCCCGACGGATTTACCTTGCCTGTCAACACATCTGCCAGTGCGTTTCCGGCCTCGTAGCCAGGCTGCCAGGCTACGAGGATGGACTGTGCTTTCTCGGCAGCCAGCTTGAAGTCCATCGGACGGCTGTTGAAAAGTACCATGACGGTTGGCTTGCCAGAAGGAAGATATTTGAGTATTTTCTCTTGCTCTTTCCTCAGCTCCAGTGTACTCACACAGCGGCTTTCCCCGCAGTCCAGGCCGTTTTCACCCAGACAAAGAATCACGAGATCGGCATCGCGGGCCGCATCACGGGCCAGGGAATAGTCTTTTTCGGTACAGGTAGCATTCAGGCACACTTCCGTCACAGTCAGGAGGAATCCTTTCTTTTCCAGCTCGGTTTTCAGCGCCTGAGCCGGCGTAACCACTTTTGTAGAATCATAATACGGATTTCCGACTCCAAGCGTCCAGAAACTCATATAGTCCTTGTTCGTACGGCTGTCGGCAAACGGTCCGATAAGTGCTATTCTCCTGAAGGGTCCCGACGGATTGAGTGGCAGCAGTCCGCCGTCATTCTGGAGCAGTACCATGCTTTTGGCGGCAGCCTCGCGGGCCAGTTCGCGATGCTCCGGCTTTTCAAGTGTAGCCGCACGACGCTTGCTGTCGAGATAGCGGAACGGATCGTCGAACAGTCCGAGTGCAAATTTCAGGCGGAGCACGCGCCTGACGGCCTCGTCTATCTGCGCCTGTGTCACACGACCTTTCTCAAGTGCTTTCCTGAGTCCTTTCTGGAATACGCCGCTAACCATATCCATATCACTGCCGGCCGACAGGCACTTGGTGGCAGCATCCACCTCGTCTTCCGCTGCACCATGCGTAATGGTTTCGCCGAAAGATGCCCAGTCGCTCACAATCATCCCTTTCCAGCCCCACTCGCCGCGCAGGATATCGGTGATCAGGTGCTTATCCATACTCGCCGGAACACCGTTGATGGTATTGAAGGAGTTCATAAAAGTGGCAGCACCGGCTTTGGCAGCAGCTTCGAAAGGCGGCAGTACCATCTCCCTCAGTTTTTGCTCGCTGATATCCACGCTGTTGTAGTCGCGGCCACCCTCGGCGAATCCGTAGGCGGCAAAGTGTTTTACACAGGCGGCGATGGTGGTCGGGTCAGACAGGTCTTTGCCCTGAATACCTCTTACGCGCGCCTCTGCGACGCGACTGCCCAGGAAAGGATCCTCTCCGGCACCTTCCATAACGCGACCCCACCTCGGATCATAGGATATGTCAACCATGGGCGAAAACGTCCAGTTCTGACCATCAGCGGCAGCTTCTGCAGCGGCCACCCGCTCAATACGCTCAATCAGATCCATATCCCAACTGGCAGCCTGAGCGAGCGGAATCGGGAAAATGGTTTTGTAACCGTGAATCACATCAAACCCGAACACCAGCGGAATACCCAGATTACTCTTCAGAGCTGTTTTTTGCAGCGTGATTTTGTTCTCAAAGTTGGTATGGCTCAGGATGGAGCCTACCTGGCCGGCGCGTACCTGTTTGAGCAGGTCGTCTTTGCTCACGTCGGTTCCGGTGCTGATATCGCCCACCACCTGATTGAGCTGCCCTATTTTGTCATCGAGCGACATTTTTGCCAGCAGTGCCTCTACCCTGGTGTCAATATTCTGTACCGAGGTGTTTTGTCCGTTCAGCATGCCGACAGCACTCAGGGAGCAGACGATGCAGGAAAGAATAATATTTTTCATAGTCAAGGTGAAATTTGAACATGGAACCGCCCCGGCGTCAATCCATGAGAATGTGTAAAAGAGTGTGTGCTGCCCGGGCCACTACAGTGCCCGGACCAAAGATGGCGGCCACGCCTGCCTGCCTCAGAAAATCATAATCCTGCTGGGGTATTACGCCCCCCACCACGACCAGGATGTCTTCACGGCCAAGTTTTTTCAGTTCTTCAATGGTTTGAGGGGCCAGTGTCTTGTGGCCGGCGGCCAGCGACGAGATGCCGAGTATGTGTACGTCATTTTCCACGGCCTGACGGGCCGCTTCGGCCGGCGTCTGGAACAGCGGACCGATATCCACATCGAAACCCAGATCGGCAAAGGCGGTGGCGATAATTTTGGCGCCGCGGTCGTGGCCATCCTGACCAAGTTTGGCCACCATGATACGCGGACGGCGGCCTTCCTGCTCCGCAAATTCATTGGCAAGCTGACGGGCTTTGTCGAAGTCTTCGTTCTGACTCATATTGGCGGCATAAACACCTGAAACAGACTTGGTGGTGGCCACATAGCGGCCGAAGGTTTTTTCCATGGCAAGGGATATCTCTCCGAGTGTAGCGCGCGCACGAGCTGCCGCCACGGCCGCCTCGAGCAGATTCCCCTCTCCTGTGGCAGCCACCCTTGCCAGTGCCGCCAGTGCTGCTTCGACAGCCTCTATATCGCGGCCCCTTTTCACCGAATCAATCCGGCGCACCTGTGCGTCGCGTACCGCGGAGTTGTCCACCTCAAGAATCTCGAACTGCTCCTGATTTGTGGTCTGGAATATATTTACACCAATAATTTTTTCGGCACCGGAGTCAATCCGGGCCTGTTTGGCGGCGGCGGCCTCTTCGATTCTCAGCTTGGGCAGTCCCTCCTCAATAGCTTTGGCCATACCTCCGAGCTGCTCCACCTCCTGAATAAGCGCCCATGCCTTTTCCACAAGCTCCGCGGTCAGTTGCTCCACGTGCCAGGAG
>JAJTFM010000047.1:3581-28920 GCA_021298575.1 Saprospiraceae bacterium
GTCAGTTGCTCCACGTGCCAGGAGCCGGCCCATGGATCAATGGCGCGGGTCACATCTGTTTCACGCTGAATATACAGTTGCGTGTCTCGGGCAATTTTGGCAGAAAAATCGGTAGGAAGGGCAATGGCCTCGTCAAAAGCATTAGTGTGCAGGCTCTGCGTACCGCCCAGTACTGCCGACATGGCTTCAATGCTAGTACGGGCCACATTGTTAAACGGATCCTGCTCGGTGAGCGACCAGCCGGATGTCTGGCAATGCGTGCGCAGCATCAGCGATTTGTTGCTTTGGGGCTGGAACTGCTTCACCAGTTTCGCCCACAGCAGGCGCCCGGCCCTGAGTTTGGCAATTTCGGTGAAATGATTCATGCCAATACCCCAGAAAAATGACAGCCGGGGTGCAAACTCGTCAATATTCAGTCCGGCACCAATACCGGCGCGGATATACTCCAGTCCGTCGGCAATTGTGTAGGCCAGCTCGATTTCTGCCGGAGCGCCGGCTTCGTGCATATGATACCCTGAAATAGAAATGGAGTTGAACCGGGGCATGTTGCGGGCACAGTAGGCGAAGATATCACTGATGATGCGCATGCTCGGTCCGGGAGGATATATATAGGTGTTTCGCACCATAAACTCCTTCAGGATATCATTCTGAATCGTTCCGGAGAGCTTGTCGGGTGAAACGCCCTGTTCTTCGGCAGCCACGATATAGAACGCCATCACGGGGATAACCGCACCGTTCATGGTCATGGACACCGACATCTGGTCGAGCGGTATCTGGTCGAACAAAATTTTCATGTCCTCTACGGAATCAATGGCCACACCGGCCTTTCCCACGTCTCCCTGTACGCGCGGGTGATCGGAATCGTACCCGCGGTGTGTAGCCAAATCAAACGCTACTGACAAGCCCTTCTGTCCGGCAGCGAGATTGCGCCGGTAGAACGCGTTGCTCTCTTCGGCCGTGGAAAAGCCGGCATATTGCCGGATCGTCCAGGGTTGCGTGACGTACATGGTGGAATAGGGCCCGCCCAGAAAGGGAGGCATTCCGGCCACGAATCCGCGAAATGGGTTGGAATAAGGTTTGGGTCGCTTGTCGGAGGGGGCCCGAAGCGACAGGTCAAGTTTTTTTCCGGTATAATCAGGCATGGCATTAATTCGGTGAAGTGAGCTTCAACCGGGGTTCAAAATTACGGCCTTTTATATTTTGAAGCCCGGCAAACACATAATTTTGTCACCTGTATATGTATTTAACGGTATAAACCCTGAAATATCGGATGAAAAACGGTGTTTCAGGCAAATTCTGTACTGAACAACCTACATACTAACTCCCCATTTCTCTACCTTTGCATCTTCTTATCAGTTTTTTAATCAAAACAAAATTCGGGTTATGCCGTTTCATCAGCGCGACCCCGAAACAAAAAGCTGAAAGACGTTTCAGCGATCATCTTTTTCGATCACCATTCACACAATCAAATATGTCCGTTTCCACAGAATCTCGTCCGAAATACAAAGTCAAAGATATAGACCTCGCCGAGTGGGGTCGCAAGGAGATACAGCTTGCCGAGGCTGAAATGCCGGGGCTCATGTCGCTCCGTGAAGAGTTTGGCCCCTCCAAACCGCTGCAGGGCGCACGCATCGCAGGCTGCCTGCACATGACCATCCAGACTGCCGTGCTGATTGAAACGCTGGTAGAGCTCGGCGCTGAGGTATCCTGGTCTTCCTGCAATATTTTCTCCACACAGGATCACGCTGCTGCAGCTATTGCGGCTGCGGGTATTCCAGTTTACGCCTGGAAGGGCATGAATGCCGAGGAGTTCGACTGGTGCATCGAGCAGACACTCTTTGCGTTCAGCGAAGGACAGCCACTGAACATGATTCTTGACGACGGTGGCGACCTGACCAACATGGTGCTCGATCAGTACCCTGAACTGGTGGCTGCTATCCGCGGCATTTCTGAGGAAACCACCACGGGCGTACACCGCCTGTACGAGCGTGTGGCCAAGGGAACGCTTCCGCTACCCGCCATCAACATCAACGACTCCGTTACCAAGTCCAAGTTCGACAACAAATACGGTTGCAAGGAAAGTCTGGTGGATGCCATCCGCCGCGCCACCGATATCATGATGGCAGGAAAAGTGGCTGTTGTAGCTGGTTACGGCGATGTGGGCAAGGGCTCCGCAGCTTCCCTGCGCGGCGCAGGCGCACGCGTCATCGTGACTGAAATTGACCCGATCTGCGCACTGCAGGCTGCTATGGACGGCTTTGAGGTGAAACGCATGGAAAATGCCATCCCGCGTGCCAATATCGTGGTTACAGCCACCGGCAACTGCGATATCGTGACGGAAAAACACTTCCGTATGATGACAGACAAGACCATCGTCTGCAACATCGGTCACTTCGACAATGAAATTGACATGGCCTGGCTGAACAAGAACTACGGCCACACCAAGGTGACAGTGAAGCCACAGGTTGATCTGTACAACATCGAAGGAAGGGATATTATCGTACTCGCCGAGGGCCGTCTGGTGAATCTGGGTTGTGCTACGGGACACCCTTCATTCGTGATGTCCAACTCCTTCACCAACCAGGTACTTGCCCAGCTGGAACTTTGGGAAAACAGCAAAAACTACGAGAACAAGGTATATATGCTGCCCAAGCACCTCGACGAGAAGGTTGCCCGTCTGCACCTCTCCAAAATTGGTGTGGAACTGGAAGAACTCGCCCACCATCAGGCCGAATATATCGGTGTGAAACCGGAAGGCCCGTTCAAGCCCGAGTACTACAGGTATTAAAGTTTCCGCCGCCGCTCAAAACGCCGGCATCAGGGCACATAAAAAAACAGGAGTCGTCCCGGCAACGGGGCGACTCCTGTTTTTTTATGTGTTACGGTGCAAGTTATCTGTCGATATCAGGCATAGGCGGAACGCCTCCGAAATCAAATGCTGATTCAATCTCTCTCAGGAGGGCTTCATCTTTCATATCAGAGGCCATTCTCGCGAGGTTGTTGGCAGTAGAGAGGGTAAACTGCTCCTCCTGCTCGTAAGCCTTGCGATAGGCTGGCGACTGCGACTTGTAGAAAGCCATGCGCTCTTCCATCGTTTTGGCGATCAGACGAATCTTCTCTGCGGCCTTCTCTTTGGCACCGCAGCGGACATACACATCCGTGATAAACGCCGTAAACTGGTCGTACGGGAAGTTATACTGCGGGAAGACCTCGAAGTATTTATCCACAAGCGCCTCAGCCTTGTCTTTTTTGCCCTCAATGATCAGTTGTCGCGCAATACGGATCATGGAAACGCGCATAGTCTGCAGACTGGGCATATAGGCCTTGTCAACATGAACCTTTATCTTATCGAAGTTGCCCCATTTCCAGCGCTCCATGATATTGCGGTATGCCTCGTCGGTGTTCACACCGCCAGAACCGATAATTCCGTATGCATCCTGACTGCTTCTGGATTTTTTGGGAACCAGCTGCAGACTCAGACCCTCTAGTTGCAGATAATCCTCCAGACCCAGCAGTTTGTCTTCGCGACAGGTAACCGCCCAGTAAATAGGGCGTTTGCCCAAGTTGGAAGCAACAATATCAAGGATAGCCAGTTCATCCTTGATGATATACTTGGTATCCTCGGCCAGACTGAACCTGATAGTATCAACAAGCATTGAATCGCCCGGAGATACTATCTTGTTGTCAAAAAACGACTGTTTGTCAACCGGCAGGTAGAATTTTTTCGTGGGTAGATAGGAATCAAAGTCGCGGCCACCACCGGATGCCTGCCTGTGGTCTTCACCGACAAATTTGACTACCTGGCGGAGGTCCATTTCCTTCTCCCCGCCCGGAGCGCCATAAGGCGTCTGAACGCGTTTGTATCCGCGCAGTTGTTCCTGCGGAATACTCATTTCGATAGCGGGGGAGTTATTCACGGCACGCCTAAGCTGACTGATGTACCAGTCCACAGCAATCAGCGACAAGTTCACCACACGAACATCGGTACGTATTCCTTCCACCTCCTGACAGTACCAGAGCGGGTAGGTATCGTTATCTCCATAAGTGAATACGATGGCGTTGGGAGCGCACGAGTTCAGGAAGTTGGACGCATAGTCGCGGCTGGCGTAGTGGTGGGAGCGGGAATGATCGTCCCAGTTTTGTGTTCCCATCAGTACCGGAGCACTGAGTGCGAGCGCTACCGAAACCGGTGCGGCGGCACCTTTGAGCGCTTTGGACAACAGGTCGAACAATGCCATTACACCCAGACCTATCCATATACAGTATGTGAAAAATGAACCTGCAAGTACATAATCGCGCTCGCGGGGCTCATTAGGCGGCTGGTTGGAATAAACGATGATACCGACACCTGTGATGATAAACAGCGCCAGAATGGCGTAGAACTCCTGAGAGCGGCGTCGGTAGTGATACACCATTCCGAGGATCCCGAGCAGGAACGGAATCATGTAGTATTTATTCCTGGACGGATTATTCTTGTCGTCGGTAGTAAGCACGCTTTGATTGCCCAGTCGCGCCTCGTCAATAAAGTCAATACCGGACATCCAGTTGCCGGCACTCGGATCCCAGGCGTAGTAGCCCTGCTCACCGTTCTGACGACCGGAGAAGTTCCACATGAAATAACGCCAGTACATCCAGCCAATCTGGTACTTCCAGAAAAACTCCATGTTATCAGCAAAGGTGTACGGGCCCTTGGTCTTGCCTATCCACTGCTGATAAATCTTGGGACGGCCCTGAGAGTAATCGCCCATGCGCGGGAAAAGCACCATGGTGGCCGGATTGTAAACGTAGTCGGCCTTTTCATCCACTACTTCATAGCGGTCGCCCACCCTGCCGTAACGCGGTTCCGATTTCATATCAACCGGCTGTGCATCGAAGTTCGATCCGCGGAGCAGCGGGCGTTCGCCGTACTGCTCGCGGTTGAGGTACGGGAGCAGGCGCATCGGATCCGACGGATCGTTCATGTTGATGGGCGGATTGGCGTTGGCGCGGATGATTACCATACCGTAAGCCGTGTAGCCAATAACCACCACACCCAGTGCCACCACAATACGCTGCAGCAGACCGTTGCCTGTGCGCTCGGCTCGGCGCAGGCCGTACCAGATAGCACCGCCAAAAAGCAGGAAGACCAGAGCGATACCGGAATAGAACGGCAGGCCAAGACTGTTCACGAAGAACTTGTCGAAACTGGCCCACATAGTTGGAATACCCGCAATGATCAGCTTCTGAATGGCCACGATGAATACCACACCTACGCCAGCGGCAACAAGCGAACCGATGAACGTGATTTTTTTGAATTTTTTGAAGTAGTACAACATGGCCAGCGCAGGGAATGTCAGCAAGCTGAGCAAGTGTACTCCGATAGAAAGCGCCGTAGAGAAGAAAGCAAAAACCAGCCACTTGTCTGACTCGGCCGTATCGGGAAGGCTGTACCACTTCAGGGTAGCCCACAGGGTCATCGCTGTGAAAAAAGTGGACATGGCATAAACTTCACCCTCCACCGCAGAGAACCAGATGGAAGAGGCAAAGGCAGAAGCCAGACCGGCAACCAGACCGGCGCCGGCGATTGCGAAAGATGTGGCACCGGCAGGTTCCTCTCCGCGGCCAACTGTCGTCAGTCGGGCCAAGATAGTTGTGCTCCAGCATACAAACAGCGCCATAAAAGCGGTGCTGACAGCAGAAAGCAGGTTCACACTGTATGCGATTGCGGATGGTTCGCTTGAAACCATAGATCCTATCCAGGCAAAAAGGCGGCCTATCAGCAGGAAGACAGGAGCGCCAGGCGGGTGCACCACCTGAAGTTTGTACGCGCCTGAAATGAATTCGCCGCAGTCCCACAAGCTACCTGTGGGCTCGGCAGCGAGACCCAGTACAGTAGCGGCGATGGCAAAAGTGAGCCATCCGGCGGCATTGTTCAATGTTTTGAAGGAGAAGTTCATGTTGTTGTCAGGTATAGAGAAAGCCGCCCCGGAAATGGGGCGACTTCCAAATCTTTTTGCAAAGCTAAAAAACTCCGGCCGTTCGCACCGGCGAATTAAATGCCGAGTTTTTTCTTGACCAGTGCCGTCACGTCATCCGACTCTGCGGCGAACAGCATGGCACCCGAGCTGGTATCAAATATCATCAGATACTGATTCTCTGTGGCAACAGCTTTTATGGCATCATTAACACGGGTCAGAATCGGCTTAAGCAACTCTTCGCGTTTTACTGCTACCTGTTGTTGCGCATCCTGTTCAAACTTCTGAATGTACTCCTGTTGCTTCTGGAGTTCCTGTTCTTTGGTCTGGGCCTGTACCGGAGTAAGTGTTCCGCCCTGGTAAGCCTGCTGATAAACATTTACTGCCTCCTGAAACGATTTTGTCAGCGAATCGTCCTTGGCTGTCAGTTTATCGGCAAATAACTTCAGGTCGTCGTTGGCTTTTTTGGTGTCAGGCAGCATCTCCAGCAGATTGCCAAGATTCATGTGGCCGTACTTCGGAGCGTTCTGGGCTGAAAGTGTTGCGGATCCCAGGACAAAAGCAAGCAGGATCAGCATGGTTGTTTTGTTCAACATCAGTGGTGTGTAGTTTCTTAATTTAACAATAGTCGGGAACAAAGGTAACAATTGCCTTGAGTTCGCTGTTCCATTTCATATATTTGACGCAACATCATTTCGTTCGGTATGCCGGTATGCGTTAAAAAAGGGTTAAGTACAGGCTCTTTGCCCCGTCGAACTGGTTTCGAATAACGTTCATTCGGCGTACCTTTGTTTGTGGATAAACCAATCGGCAAGGCAAACGCTCCGGAAAACCTCTCATTTTTATAACCGTCCATTCAGAAATGTCCAAGCATAAACACCTCACAATCAGCGGTAATTTTCGGGGATTAATGCCTCTGCTCACCGCATTTGCCCTGTTTTTTTCTTTCCGTACAGCTGCCCAGGAAGACGAATCACGGCTGATTCAGTTCTCGGGAATGGTTTTTACGGACGCCGACGGCCGTCTCGCGCCCGTACCCTATGCCACGATCTCCATTCCCCAGAAACACCGCGGAACTTACTCCGACTACCGCGGCTTCTTCTCTATCGTTGTGGAAAAAGGCGACAAAGTTCGCTTTAACTGTATCGGACTTGAACCGATTACTATTACTGTACCAGATACGCTCACGCAGGATCGCTACTCGATTGTGCAGCTCATGACACAGGATACGCTCAACCTGCCCGAACTGGTCATTATGCCCTGGCCGTCCAAAGAACACTTCAAAATTGAATTCCTGAAAATGGATGTTACCCCGGAACTGCAGCGCCGGGCAGCCGAAAATCTGGCCAACGAGTATTTGGCCGATGCCCGTAAAAACCCGGACATGGTGCCTTACGGCGGAAGGGAAAGTGCCAATTTTTACCTGCGCCAACAGTCGCGCGAATATGTGTATATAGGACAAACCCCGCCCATGAATATCTTCAGTCCGCTGGCATGGGGACAATTCTTCAAGGCCTGGAAAGACGGAAAGTTCAAGAAGAAATAACTCCGTATTAGAAGATGTGGCGCTCGGCATGGTAGCTCGAGCGCACCAGTGGCCCGCTCTCCACGTACCTGAATCCACGACGAATACCCTCCTCATGATACTGAGCAAACAGATCGGGATGTATGTATTCCACCACATCAAGGTGCATTTTCGTAGGTTGGAGGTACTGACCGATTGTGAGGATATCACACCCATGGGCTACGAGATCATCCATGATGCGATAAACCTCCTCCGGCGTTTCACCCAGTCCCACCATAATTCCTGATTTGGTGCGCTTCCCGTAATCTTTGATGCGGCGTATCTGCTCAAGACTGCGCTCGTATTTCGCCTGAGGGCGTACCTTCCGGTACAAACGCTCCACCGTTTCCATATTGTGGCTCACCACCTCCTGTCCGGCAGAAATCATGCGCTCAAGCGCCTCCCAGTTGGCTTTCGTATCGGGAATCAGTGTTTCAATAGTCGTTTCCGGACATCGTTCCTTGACGGCCCTGACAGTCTGATGCCATATCTCAGCCCCACGATCCTTTAGCTCATCCCTGTTCACAGACGTAATCACAGCGTGCTTCACTTTCATAAGCCATATCGCCTCCGCCACGCGCCGGGGCTCGTCCTCGTCATATTCATTCGGACGACCTGTCTTTACAGCGCAGAATGAGCAGGATCGGGTACAGGTATTGCCCAATATCATAAACGTGGCGGTACCTGCACCCCAGCACTCACCCATGTTGGGGCAACTGCCGCTCTGGCATATCGTGTGAAGTTTGAAATCATCCACAATGCTGCGCACATTCCGGTAGTTCTCGCCCATCGGAAGACGAACCTTGAGCCACTCCGGCCTGCGCGGACGGGATTCTGTGTTTTTTTCTGCTACGGGTAGTTCAATCATGGAACTGTAAACAAGGTAAAATCACTGGAGTTTAGACAGCCAGTTGGCAATTTTCGTCATTTCATCTTTTGGCACGGACGGCTGGGCAACCATAGGCACATAACCCGGCCAGTTGGCAGGCTCGGGTTTGGCCACCAACTGGGTGATACGTTTTGCCGAGTACTTGCGCTTTGATATGTCCGTCCAAGACGGGCCTACCAGTTTGCGGTCAAGGTTGTGACAGGCACCGCAACCATTTTTGTCGAGCAATGCCTTGATGTCAGACGGCAGCCGGGGATCACTCCCTCCGACAGTCGTGAAAGAGGCAAGAAGCAGTGCTACCGGAAAGAACAAGAGGTGTTTTTTCATTTT
This sequence comes from Saprospiraceae bacterium, assembly GCA_021298575.1. Taxonomy (GTDB): domain Bacteria; phylum Bacteroidota; class Bacteroidia; order Chitinophagales; family Saprospiraceae; genus M3007. The sequence goes on from JAJTFM010000047.1 coordinate 12,319, forward strand.
CTGGAAAAAGCAGTGTGAAAAATACGGTAAGGGCGCTGCAAAGTTCGTCATGTACACCCATAAGCACACGATTTTTTTACTGTTTTAAATTTATTTTATGTCAGGACTTGCATATATGCCCCAAAAACCGCAAATTTTGTATAAGAGCTTGTTCAGGAATCTCTGCCGGCGGCAAAAACAGGCTCATTTTTTGTCAGTTTTTGCATTTTTGAAGGCGCATAGCCGGTGCTACGCAACTGAAAAAAGGTGAAAAATGGCAAAAAATGAGACGTTTTTGACTCGGTGAGAGAATCCTGAACAAGCTCTAAGCAATATTAATCCGAACACTCAAAACACCACTTCAATGAACCTTCGCGACAAGCCCTTTCTCAGGCTTATTGTTCCTTTCTGTCTGGGTATATACTGCGGTGAAAACCCGCTTCCCGCCAATTTGCCGCCCGCGCTCTGGGTAGTCCCGGCGCTGGCAACCCTGATTTTGGCCTTCACCAGGTATCAGTACCGTTTCCGCTGGGTATTCGGTGCTGTACTTATCTGTTGCCTGTTCTGCGGCGGATTTTTCCTGTCGGCCAGCTTCAATGATCTCGGAAATCCGGGCCATTTCAGCAAGTCGAATACGAAAATTTCAAAATTCGCTGCAGAGGTTATCGAGGCGCCCGCGTATGGCGCCCGCGTGAAGATTCCGGTGCGCATGCTGGCCACCGGCGATTCGATGACTCCTGCAACGGGTAATGTGATCCTTTTTCTGGACAAAATGCCGGATTCTGTTTCAATCAGATATGGAGACCAAATCGTTGTTACAGGCGAAATCCGGCCAACCGAACCGGTAAAAAACCCGTGCGCCTTCGACTACGCCCGTTACCTGCACTTCCGAAATATTCACCATCAGTGTTTCGCACGCGGAACTGATGTGATCGTCGTTTCGTCAGGACACGGCAACAGACTGCAAGGAAATGCCTACGAGTGGCGCGACTACCTGCTCGGCGTACTGAAAAAGTATTTTCCGACCACCGACGAGTACGCCGTGGCATCTGCGCTACTGGTGGGCTTCAAAGACGATCTTTCAGACGACGTACAACTGGCCTACGCAGAAACAGGCTCAATGCACGCACTCGCCGTATCGGGCACGCACGTGGGAATGTTGTATGCCGGACTGATTTTCATGACCGAAAAACTGAGACTGCGGGGAAAATGGCGGCGACTGGAAACTGTCGCCATATTGATATTGATCTGGGCTTTCACCTTTCTCACAGGCGCCTCCGCTTCGGTACTGCGCGCCTCGGTGATGTTCACGGTTTATCTGCTCGCAAAGTCACTTTACCGGCAGTCGTCGGCCTGGAACATCCTGCCTGTGTCGGCTTTTTTCCTGCTGTTGCACAATCCGTATCTGCTGTTCGACGCCGGCTTTCAGTTATCGTATGCAGCGGTGGCAGGTATGGTTTTTTTCTATCCGCGAATGTACCGGATGTTTCCGCCCGGTCTGCGCTGGACCGACGAGGGGCTGAAAGTGTTGCTGACAGGGGTTTCAGCACAACTGGGAACGCTCCCGCTTTCACTGTTTCTGTTCAACCAGTTTCCGGTTTACTTCTGGCTTTCCGGCTGGATTGTTGTACTCGGAGGTGCCATCTTCCTCTGGGGCGGCACGCTGCTGATCATGGCAGACGCTGTTTGGCCGAAATTTGCCGAAATAGCGGGAAAGTTACTTTACTGGATGATTCTGTACATGAACAAGATTATTTATGCCATACAGAATCTGCCGTTGAGTGTCGTTTCCGGAATCTGGATTCCGGCATGGGCAGCGGCGGCCATGTATGTCGCCATCTTCTTGCTCGGCGGACTGATCGTATGGCGGCGAGGAGGCTGGTTTGTATCCATTCTGGGAGTGGTAACAATTCTGGGCTGCTATAGAGTGTACGCACGCGCGGGCAAGCAGGAACAGAAGATGATAGCGATTTATCACCTCTCCAGGCAGCAGCGCATGATTGATTTTTTTGATGGAAATCAGGCTGTCACACTGTCGGACTCCATCACCCGGAAACAGGATCAATTCGCTGCAGGTGGATTCAGAACGGCATCGGCCATTTTTAATCGAACAACGGTGACACTGAGTGACAAAACACAGTTTCAGTCGGGAAATTTCATCCAAAAAGGACCGTTTGTAGGTTTTTTTAACGTAAAAATGGCGTTTTTTGAATCAGCATACGATATCCGCTCATTACCGGATTTTCCGGTTGACGTAATTATTCTATCCCGGAATACAAATATCTCACTGATCCGGTGCCACAAAAATCTGAAGTTTCGGACAGTGGTCTCCGATGCATCTAACAGCCGCAAGCAAACCGAAAAATGGCGGAAGGAATGTGCCGAAAACGGGTGGGCCTTTCACGACGTAAAATCCGGCGGAGCATGGGTTTGCGACCTTTCAAAACAAATCACAACATCATCCATTCAATAACACCTTCAAAATTCATGAATCATGAAACAACGTTTCATCAGTTATCTCTATTTCACCCGGAAGGAACGGCTCGGCAGTGTTGTTCTGCTAGCCTTCTGCGCGGTTGTATTCGCAGTACCGAACATCAGAGAGTGGTATAAGCCACAGAGCCACGCCGATTTCACCGCATTTGAGACTGCCATGAAATCGTTCAGGATAGCACAGGCCGACAGCAGTCCGACTACACGCCTGTTTTCGTTTGACCCTAACCTCGCCAGCAGAGACGAGCTGCTTCAGCTGGGGCTGTCGGAAAAAGTAGCAGGCAACATCTGCAATTACCGCGACAAAGGCGGAGTATTCCGGAAACCCGACGATCTGGGAAAGATATGGAGCCTTCAGCCAGCCGACTTCGAGCGCCTGAAACCCTATATCCGTCTGGGAAAAGAAGGTCGAGGCGATGATGACAGAAAAACACCGCCGTATAAACAGGCCGAAGAAGGTCCGATCGACCTGAATACTGCCGATTCGGAAGCTTTTCAGAAACTGCCAATGGTTGGCGAAAAACGGGCAGCGCAGATTATCCGTTACCGCGATGCCCTGGGCGGTTTTATATCCGTGACGCAGCTTTCGGAAATGTACGGACTTCCCGACAGCATTTTTGCGCTGATCAGTCCCAAGCTGAAAGTCAGCAACCCCTTGCTGCGCAGAATATCGCTCAACAGCGGCACAGCACAGCAACTGGAAGCTCATCCGTATATCTCGAGGCGACAGGCAGAAATCATCGTTTCTTACCGCAATCAGCACGGTTCTTACAAGACGGCAGAAGATCTGAGACAGATACGGGCGTTTTCCGATGGAGAGTGGCTACAGAAAATATTGCCCTATCTGAACGTAGAGTAAGAGCGTGCGGTGCAATTGTAAGAGCTTGTTCAGGATTCTCTGCCGGTGGCAAAAACAGGCTCATTTTTTGTCAGTTTTTGCATTTTTGAAGGCGCATAGCCGGAGCTACATAACTGAAAAAAGATGAAAAATGAGACATTTTTGACTCGGTGAGAGAATCATGAACAAGCTCTAAAATATTTGCGCATATTTACGCCGTTAAACAAAGCAACCATTTCAAAAACAGTATCTAATGCGGAATCACCCGGCGGCACTGCCCTTTCTCTTCTTGACCGAAATGTGGGAACGCTTCGGCTATTACCTGATGATCGGTATTTTCACACTGTACATGACAGACACACAGTCTGGCGGGCTCGGCTTTGACCGGGGTACGTCGGCCGACGTGTATGGTACGTTCATCGCACTGGTTTACCTGACACCTTTTGTGGGCGGTCTGCTCGCCGATCGCATCCTCGGTTTCAGGAGAAGTATCATTATCGGAGGAGTGCTGATGGGTATTGGCTACCTGTTGCTCGCTATACCGAATAATCTGACCACTTTCTATCTGGCACTCGGTGTGATGATTCTGGGGAACGGGTTTTTCAAGCCCAATATTTCCACACTGCTGGGCAACCTGTACAATGAAGAGAAATACAAGGCCCTCAAGGACGATGGTTACAGTATCTTCTACATGGGGATCAATGTCGGCGCCCTGATCTGCAATTTCGTAGCCGCGTATATGCGCAACACGTACGGATGGGGCTACGCCTTTGCTGCTGCCGGCGTAGGTATGTTCATAGGGGTAATCGTGTTCGTAATGGGTATGAAGCACTACGCACACGCAGATGTGAGGCAAGATCAGGCTGCCGGAGGTGGCACAGGCGTAGGTGCCATGCTGTCTTCCGTACTCATTCCCGCGGTGGTAACCGGTGTGGGCGCCTGGTATATTCCGGGCAACATCTTCGGCTCCGACTCAACGGATGCATTCCTGTTCGGTGCACTGCCGGTTGTCGGCTTCTATATCTGGACCCTGCAAAAAGCTGCTCCCAACGAAAAACCGCGTATCAAGGCACTACTGGCTGTTTACGCCGTAGTTGTTATTTTCTGGGCGGTATTCAAGCAAAACGGTACAGCGCTCACTACCTGGGCAGAGTTCTACACAGACCGCTCCATGCCGACGCTGATCGAAAAACCTGCCAGTTTTATGGGTGCTACCCAAACAGTCAGGTATGAGCAAGGAACCTACCCGCGCTACGACGAGCAGTTCAGAACGACCAGAAATCCGGAAACAGGCAAGATTGTGACGGATAGCGCCAGCTACCACCCGTATTTCAAAAATATTCCTGCAGAAAGCAGGCCTGCCGAGGGCACCTCGCTCAAACTGGTCTCCACCGAAATATTCCAGTCGGTGAATCCGTTTTTCGTGATTTTCTTCACCCCGGTACTGATCTGGTTCTTCAGCTGGCTCAGGAGCAGGAAACGGGAGCCGAGCACGCCAGCCAAAATAGGTCTGGGCCTGGTTATCAGCGCACTGTCAACGCTTGTGACAGTGGTTGCCGTTTATGCATGCCACAACGGCACAGAAAAGGCCTCCGCGTGGTGGGTGATTGCCACCTACGCCGTGATTACCGTGGGCGAATTGTGTCTGAGCCCGATGGGGCTTTCCATGGTATCGAAAATGGCGCCTGCCCGACTGGCCGGACTCATGATGGGTGGCTGGCAGCTGGCTACCTCTCTGGGCAATAAACTGTCGGGAGTACTGGCCACCATGTGGGACAAATACGAGGACAAATCGAACTTTTTCTGGGTGAATTTCGTACTGCTGGCTGTCTCTGCCACGGTACTATACCTGATGCTACCCTGGCTGAAACGAGTATTCCGGGATTCCGGTGTACACTGAAAATATTAGGCCGGGGTGTAAAACCTGTCCCCCCCGGCCGGTATTTTTATATAAAAACTGCCTGACCAGTGAAATCTGATCAGGCAGTTTCATTTTAGAGCTTGTTCAGGATTCTCTCACCGAGTCAAAAACGTCTCATTTTTCGCCATTTTTCACCTTTTTTCAGTTACGTAGCTCCGGCTATGCGCCTTCAAAAATGCAAAAACTGGCTCTAGATCAGTTCAAAGGCAGCGGTACCCGACAGTCCGGGCAGTACCGCAGCGCGCTGCAGTTCAATGCTCTGACGATCATCTTCCGGCACATGCAGACGCGGGCTAACGAGTTCAAAATCGAGCGGATCATATTTGAAAATACTCCACTCACCCTTGTTGCACTCCAGCGCTGTTAGATGCTCTACCCAGTCGCCACTGTTCATGTAACAGACATCACGGCCATTGGTGGCAGTAACCATGCGTATCTGTGGCTGATGTATATGTCCACAGATAACGTAATCGTATCCGTTTTCGGCTGCTATTTCGATAGCTGTATTTTCAAAGTCGTTGATGAACCGAACGGCACCCTTAACACTTTTCTTGACTCTGGCCGAAAAGGAAGTGGGTTTCAGCCCGAATACAGACCGCGTTCTGTTGACCAGACGATTAATCCTGATTAATACATCGTAACCGGCACCACCGAGTTTGGCCAGCCACTTGACGCGCTGCACACTTGGATCGAACACATCTCCGTGAAAAACCCAGTGTTTTTTGTCATCAACCTGAAACACCAGTTTATTGCGAAGATGGATGAAGCCGAGCGACACTTCGCCGAATTTACGCAGCATGTCGTCGTGATTTCCGGTCAGGTAATACACCTTTGTTCCATTCATCGCCATTTTCAACAGGCGACGTACCACCTCCAGATGCTCTTTCGGGAAGTAACTTTTACGGAAATTCCACATATCAAAGATATCACCATTCAGTACAAGGGTGTCTGGTTCTATACTTTTCAGATACAGATTGAGCTCGCGGGCATGGCACCCGTAAGTTCCGAGATGAATATCTGAAAGTACAACTATGTCAACTTGTCGTTTCATGTTGAAGGCATTGATTTGTCCCACAAAATTCGGGGTTAATTGGGTCAGAACCAGTTAACTTAAAATTAAGTCTTCATTAATTACCTGAAAATTTATACGGTTATTGCCGAAATTAAACAGAATTTTGGCCCGGAAAAAGTTGGCCCGGACAACTTGCGTCGCCCGGGCCGTTCGTAGTTAAGTTCCTAACCTTAAAACTACTAAAATCTGTATCCAATTATCGTAGCACGGATTGTCAGAACTTCCAGCCAAACGACAGCGAGACAGTGCTGCCGAGGTTCAGTCGTTGCATGACGTTATCCTGATCTGCTTCAAATTTATGGGATGAATTCACATCCTGGTAATAGACGAAATCAGGGCGAAGTATGTCGCTCCATGTAAGTTTTATTTCTCCGCCGCGGCCGATTTTCTTGCTCACCTGGAAGTCAAGCAGGTTTCTGTGGCGTTCGTAAATATCACCGTAACCCACTGTTCCTACCTGTGCAATACGGTCGCCGATAGAGTTGAACATAACGGTTGTGTTAAGCCCCCAGTCAGGAATGGAATACGAAACGCCAGCGTTAACCAGATATGGCGATTGTCCCTGAAGTGCGCGGGTGGTATCGTAGGCCGACACGTTGGACAGGTCGAGCGAAGAGAATATCCGCGCTGCATTGGCGAAAACAACAAGGTTCTCGAAGTGCGTACCGAGGAAGCCCAGATTTTTACGAATCTCTATTTCTGCACCGTAGTTCTGTGCACCCGGTATGTTCTGGAAAGTGAACGTACGTGTACCCGCACCCTGCGAACTATAAGTAAACTCAATCGGCGTGGTGAATTTTTTATAGAACAGGCTTACACTGAAAAGCTGGTTCTGTCCGGGATAAATTTCATAGCGGATATCGGCATTCCAGATGTTGCCGGGCGTCAGTCCGGGATCACCTACCACACCTGCATTGAGGAAGAAGTCGTAGAATGCAAACGGCGCCAGCTCGCGGAACTCCGGACGTGTAACGGTTTTGGAACCCGACAGACGCAGCTGCTGTGTCTCCGACAGGCTGTACGTGAGGTTGAACGAGGGCAGCAGTCGCGTGGTAGTGGTATCCACAACCAACGGAACGCTCGTTCCATAGCGGGCCGATTCGAGGCGCTGGTGGAAACTTTCTGCGCGAACACCCCAGCTCAGGCGGATACGGTCGGCAATCTTGTTTTCAAACATGGCGTAACCGGCATACAGGTTAGAGCCAGCCTTGTATCCATCGCTCGGATTGGTGATTTCATCAAGTACAAAGCCCCTCGGACCAATATTGGAAGGCATGAATATAGAGTCCTGAGACAGATACAGGTTGCTATAGTTGAACTGAAGGAAATTACCTAGCACAAAACCCATTACGCGGGCATTGAACTGTCTGTCGCGCTGCTGGTATAATCCACCCATCTTGAACGTCTGCTTCTGTCCGCCGATAGCGAACGGAATACTCAGATCAACATTGCCGTTCCAGGTGTTCTCGGCCAGACTGGAGTAAAAACGGCCGCTGCGATACGGATCAGCAGATCCAAACGGAACATAGGCCTGATAATTGATACTGGCATCCGTGGTATCTTCAAAATTCTTGAAGTAGAACATACGGCGCAGGGAAGGCACTTCACGGGTATTTCTGTTGAAACCGCCACCCCAGTTCAGGCGCGCACCTTTCTCACTGAGCTGGTGTTCGCCATACAGACGGGACGTCAGCAGGTGGTTTTCTGTGTATTCAATGGTGGTAGAAGCTACTTTTCTGTACTGCTCTATGTCATCACCAAAGCGCTCGCTCACTATGTTGTCGGTGTTGGTGGAATAGGTAGCCTGTAAACCAACTTTATGTTTATTGTTGATCTTGACGGCGCTGTTCAGCAGTGCCCCCCAGAGTACGTTGTTTTTGAACTGAAGATCGGTGTAGTCGAACAGTTTGCCGGAGTTGTCGTAGTCGAAGCGACGACCGTTCTGCAGGCGGTTCTGATTGCTGTAAGACAGAGATACCGTCGTACCCCACTGGGTTTTGGCTGCCGGATCGGTGGCAAAACCACCGTTTATCTGAAAACCGGCGTTGGGCCGCGCGCTGCGCTCCATCTCGATTTTCCAGTCGTTGGGAATCATTCCTGAATAGGCATACTGTTCTTCATTGGTAGCGCCCACCAGTGTTTTGGTGTCGGGGAAACCGGAGGGCAGGGCGCGGGATCCGTCGTCCATGCCAAGCCAGTCAGTGGATCCACCCTGAGCTCCAAGATGCTCTTTGAAGGTGGTTACCGTGTTGTAACCGCCGTTCAGTGTTGCCGAAAAGAAAGAACGCTCCGGAATATCTTTGGTATTCAGCAGGATAGCACCACCCGCAAATTCTCCGGGCAAATCGGCGCTGGCGGTTTTGACTACCACCAGGTTATCAAGCATGGCTGAAGGGAAAAGGTCAAAAGAGAATGCCTTGCGGTCGGGTTCAGTACTCGACAGCATGGCCCCGTTCAGCAGCGCAATGTTATAACGGTCGCTCAAACCCCTGATGACGGCAAATTTATTATCCTGAAGACTGGCGCCACTTACACGGCGAATAACATCGCCAGTGGTACGATCAGGTGTGCGGCGTATGGTTTCAGAACTGATACCATCTCCGATAGTGGTGCTGTTTTTCTGGAGAATGGTCAGGGCGCTCTGAGTCTCGCGACCTGCGCGTGCGACCACCACCACCTCGGCGAGTGCCTGAGCCACGGCTTCTTCAAGTGCCACATCAACCGTAACGGTTTCTCCGGCACGAACATTGATTTCACCGATGGTTTTGGGCGAAAACCCTGTATAGTTAATGGAAATCTGGTGAATTCCCTCCGGTACGTTGGCGATAGTGTAATTGCCATCGTAATCAGTCATGGCTCCACCGGCATTATTGTCGAGAATAATTGTTACCCCGATGAGAGACTCTGCCAGCTTGGCATCAATGACTTTACCAGTGATAACTCCCTTTTGGGCACTTAGAAGAATCGGCAGGCAAAGGAACATGCCGAACAGTGGTTGGAACAAGTTTTTCATAAACAGGATACAGAATTTGCCACAAATGTCCTCTGCCAGTGTAACCTGTCTTTTAAGCTAAAATGAAGTTATTGTTAATTATCGGATTTTTCCGTAACTTGGTAGTACAAATCACTCGCTTCAAAAATCGTTCACCATGAAAAAACAACTGAAAAACCTCCTGTCTTTATCTGTCTGCACGGTCTCTGTGCTTCTTCTCTCGGCCTCGGAAATACCGAATCAATATGGCCATAATCATGTTTCATGGGGCTTTTTCGCCCATAAACGCATAAACAAACTCGCCGTTCTCACGCTACCACCGGAAATGATGGTTTTCTTCAAGAAGAATATTGATTTCATTTCCGATCACGCTGTTGACCCGGACATGAGACGGTACTCCACCCGGATAGAAGGCGCACGGCATTTTATTGATCTGGATCAGTATGGCACCCCTCCGTTTCCTCATCTGCCCCGGAACTGGTCAGACGCACTCATACAGCATACGGATATCCGTGTCATTGATACCAAAGGTGATACCCTGCTGCTCGTCAGTCACCGAGATAGCATGACGCCGGTGATGAGGCAGGAGTACCGCCGGTGGTTTCAACAATCGGTTGTACCTGCTTTCTACTCGGGCAAAGAGCGGGTTGATACGGACTCTGTATTTCGCTTTTTCTCCGAATGGGGCCGCCTCGACAACCGTCCGGACGCCGCTTTTTTTCAGGAATTTATCTCCGGACACGGCATCCTTCCCTGGAATCTTCAGCATTTTCAACAAAAACTGACCACAGCCTTTCGGGAGCGAAACGCCCGGAAAATACTGAAGTTTTCTGCCGAAATCGGCCACTACATCGGCGATGCACACGTGCCCCTGCATACGTGCAGCAATTACAACGGACAAAAAACCGGACAACACGGCATCCACGGATTCTGGGAAAGCCGGATCCCGGAGCTTTTCGCCGATGAATCGTATGACTACTTTGTAGGGAAACCGTCCTACATCGAAAATACCCGCGACTGGTTCTGGAAATGCGCGCTCGACAGCCATACTATGGTGGACAGTGTGCTCTCTTTTGAAAAAATGCTTCGCGAATCTTTTCCCCCTGACCGCCAGATGTGCCCCGATATGCGTCAAGGCATTATGGGCATCCACCCCTGCCGCGAGTTTGCCTCCGCCTATCAGGATGCCCTCGACGGTATGGTGGAAAGACGAATGAGGGCAGCCATTATAGCAGTCAGTTCAGCATGGTACACCGCCTGGGCGGATGCTGGCCAGCCGGATCTGTCAGGACTTGACGCCGGAGCGCCCGATCAGCAGGAACTGGAAGAGGATCAGTCGGTCAGAAATGCCTTCGCGCTCGGTAAAATCCTCGGTCGCACGGAGGATCACTGAACGGTGTTTCGCAGGGAACATTTGACGCCACCCCACCAGTAGCGGCCGGCACCCGACTCGAAGTACCTGCCTCCGGAGGCATTGAGCTGCACATTGGCGATATAAGACTGGTTGGCCAGGTTGTTGATGCCCAGAAATGGCTCCAGGTTATATCCTTTCAGACGAAGGGTATATCCGGTGCGTATATTGAGCAACGTGTACTTGTCAGCAAAAAAGCTGTTGGCGTCGTCGGCAAATATCGCTCCCGCGTAACGCCCCTGCGCAACGGCGAAAAAGCCGGCGGGGTGGAAGTAACGGAGTTCCAGCTGGGTATTGAGCGGCGGAATACCCGGCAACTCGTTGCCATCGTATGTATTAGCACCCACACTATATGTTCTGTAACGGAAATCGGAAAATGTCTGGGTGTAATATGCCCGCAGATTTTTGTGCAGCGGCCACGAAAGGCCAAGCTCTACGCCGCGGCGGTCTGTTTTTCCGGCATTCCTGAAGTAGGTTTTGCCGGGCTGCTCCATAATCTGGTAGGGAACAAGATCGTTCAGAGTGTTAATGTAAAAGAGGGCGAGGTCAAAGCGGAGGTCTTTTTCATTTTTTCCGGTGAAAACCACCCCTTTGGTACCTACTTCAAATGACCTCGCCTCTTGTGGTTGCAAATACGGGTTGAATCCGCCCGTACCATCCGGGTTGTTGGAAAGCTCGTTCAGTGTGGGGCTCTCAAAGGTCGTTGCGTAGTTGGCGTAAACGGCTGCACCCGCCGATAGCTTGTAATTTACTCCGAGCACCGGATTGAACTTGTGCAGGTTTTTGTTGCCCGACTGGTCTCCGTCGGTCAGGTACAGATCTGTAGCCCGCAGAAACAGGGCGTCAAAACGCAGTCCTGCCTCAACCAGGAGCCGTTCCGAGGGGCGCAGTTCCTGCAGCAGGTAAGCGCCTGCGCTCTGGTATTGCTCCCGCTGATCGAGGGCCAGAGCCCCCTTGTCAAAAATACCCGGCTGTGTTTCCGCGTATGCGTATCTTTTTCTCCGGTCCGACTGATTATCCAGGTCCGTTCCGAGTTTAAGGCGGTAGGGCATGTCGCCGATATGGTGTGAAAACTGGTAACTCAGGTACAGTCCCTGATACTGCCGCCGAAGATCGCCGTATCCGTTGGAGGCTATCGCCAGCCTGTTTTCCAGATGGCGGCTGGCATGAAAAACCCTCGCCTGCAGGGTGTGTTTTTCGCCGATTTTCTGTTCATAAGTGAGTCCGGTACGCCACTGCTCCACCGCCTCACCAGTATTAAATTTCAGGTTGTTGAATCCTGCCTGCCGCGGATTTTCTTCCAGTTGGGTGGCCGTGAGCCCGCCGGGATCATTGGCAACCGGACTGTTTCCGTAGTTGGCCAGCAGGGTGATCTTTCCACCTGCCTTCAGTTCTCTGACCAGTTTTCCGTTGAAAATGGTGTTTTCCATGCGGCTCCAGTCGCGGTAGCCAGTTGTCTGATTTCGGGAACCCGTCAGCAGGTAGGTCCAGTCAGCCAGATTACACCACCCGCGGCATTGCCATAAAGCCCCGATGCAGCTCCCCGTATCACTTCCATCTGTCGCATGGCCGCCATATCGAGGTTGTCCACGTCCACCTGACCATCGGGCGTACCCTCGGGCAACCCGTCGGTGAACACACGGATACCCCGGATACCAAAAGAAGCCCTGGCTCCGAACCCGCGAATGGAAATCCGAAGATCCTGCGCGTAATTGTCGGGATTCATGGCAAAGACACCCGGAACGGCGCCGAGTGCCTCGTAGGGCGACAGTTGCTGGGTAGCTGTCTGAAGACGGGATTTGTCAAGTACGAATACCGCCAGCGGTGCGTCGGTAGCGGTGATTGAGAGCCGGGCTGCGGTTATCTGTACCGCAGGACTGTTCACGGCGGGAAGGGTGTCCTGCTGTGAAAAAGAAGTGAACGGCAACAGTCCGGCAAGACCTGCCGAAAAGCCTTTTATCAGGTTATACTTCATTTCAGTGCCCTATTTCACAGGAACAACCCGGAGAATATAACCCGGATTTTCCACAGAAAAATAGATATACCCGTCGGTACCCATGGTAATAGCGCGCACACGCCCGACATCGTTGAAAAGATTCTCCTGTTTAACCACTTTCCTGCCATCCAGTACGCAGCGGTTCACAAACCTGAAACTCAACGATCCGACCAGAAGGCTACCCTTCCAGGCCGGATATCTGTCGCCAGTAACAAATGCCATACCGCATGGTGCGATGGAAGGAACCCAGTATGTGACAGGCGATTCTATACCCTCCACAGCCGTTTTGTCAGTGAACGAGCGGCCATCGTAATGGGTACCGTAAGACACCACAGGCCAGCCGTAGTTCTTTCCGGGTTGTACCACATTCAGTTCATCACCGCCGCGCGGACCGTGCTCATGCTCCCACAAGTCGCCAGTGACGGGATTAAATGCCAGTCCCTGCGGATTGCGGTGACCATAAGACCAGATTGACTGAACAGCGCCGGGCTGGTTGAAAAACGGATTGTCAGAAGGGATTTCGCCACTGTCAGTAATGCGGTGCACCTTTCCATGTGCCTTGTCGAGCACTTGCGGGAATTCATCCTGCTTGCCGCGCTCTCCGACCGTTACATACAGGTATCCATCGCGGCCAAACTCCATTCGGCTGCCAAAGTGATACTGAGTGGCCACAAAAGGGAGAGCGGTGAAGATGTCCCGGATGTCGGTGAGTTGATTACCCTCCAGGCGGGCGCGCATCACCGTGGTGGCCGAAAGTTTGGAGTCGCCTCCGGGCTGCGGTTTGGAATAGGTAAAATAAATCAGTTTGTTTTCAGCAAACTTTGGATGCAGTTCCACATCGAGAAGTCCGCCCTGCCCCTGCGACATCACTGCAGGCGCGCCAGACACCTGTGACTTGCTGCCATCCGATTTCTGGCGCCAGATAGTGCCTGCCTTTTCGGTAAATATCAGGTCGCCGTCGGGTAAGAATGCCATTCCCCAAGGGCTCTCCAGGTCGCGGGCCACTGTATCGAGCCGGTATGTTACCCCTTCCGATACGAAAGTCTGCGGCTTGGGATCCTCCACGACAGCCTGCTGGTTGCGCAGCCGCTCTCTGGTTGTGACGAGATATTTTGCCAGGTCGAGAATCTGTTCATCGCTCAGCACACCTGCGTAGCCCTGCATGCCCGCGAGAGGATACCCCTCTTTGATACCTCGTATGAAATCGAGGCGGGAGGACAGTATTTTGTGTAATCAGCGGGCACATCGGCGCTCGAAACTGCTTCTGCAGATTGTTTCTTCATGCTGCAGAAAGAGAGCAGAAAGATAAGTACAAACAAGGGTAAAATTCTGAGCATGATCCAGATTTTATGTCAGTAATGCGGAATTAATCAAAGAAATTTCCTCCAGAGAATCCGATACGCCAAACACGAGAAACCCGTTATCGTTCAGCTGATTCAGCATTTTCCGGGTTTTTTCACGGCCATCGGGGAAATAGCGTTCATGTATCTCGACCAGTATCTGGCCAATTTCAACACCGGCATCCAGGATAGTGGGGATTACCTCGTACTCCGAACCTTCAATATCCATCTTCAGTACGTCAATCCGGTCGTGCCCGAGTTCCCGGAGGATATCCGCGAATGACCGCATGGGAACCTCTATGCTGTTATGGGTATCGAGGTGGCTGTACTCAACGATACTGCCGGACACATGGTTTTCATTCACCGGCAGATTAAACCGGACAGTGCCCGTTTCTGTGCCTATACCGTAAGGATGAAAATGAAAGCCGGGCGGAAGCGGCTGCTGCGCCACCCATTCAATTGATTTTGGAGTAGGATCAAAAGCATGAATAGTACAACCGTGATTTTTCATCATCGCCATATCGAATGACACATCCTCTCCTGTACCAAACGAGTAAACAAAGGCATTCTCCCCTACCCGTTCCGGATAAACGAAAAATCCGGCATGGAGACCCCCATACCATCGGTGCGGCACCTGTACACCTTTTATGATTCTACTCTTTCTGCCCCGCAGGATATCGAGCTCCTGTTTGAGCTTTACTTTGACCCTGTGAAGCATTTTATAGTTCCATAACCGTTCCGCATTGGCTGCACGTGCGCGCCTGCAGGTCGTTTTTATATGTACCGATAGCATCTCTGATCTGAGTGCCAATATCTTTGAGTTCAAAACCGGCCTCGTGCAGCGGGTTTCCGCAGTTTTCACAGAACCAGAGCAGTTTGTCCACCTCGCCGGTATGCCTTTTTCTTTCGATTACCAGACCGACCGTGTCTGCCGGACGTTGCGGGGAGTGTGGCACCCGCGGAGGGAGCAGAAACATCTCGCCCTCACGGATATCAATGCGCTCAGGCTTACCCGCTTCGTTGATGATATTGACGTGCATATCGCCCTTCAACTGATAGAAAAGCTCTTCACCCTCCTCCCAGTGATAGTCCTTGCGGCCGTTGGGGCCACCCACCACCATAACAATAAAATCATCGTTATCCACGTAGATTTGCTTGTTTCCAACGGGTGGTTTGAGCAAGTCGCGGTTGTCTTCGATCCACTTGTGAAGGTTGAATGGTCTTGAAATTGGCATATCCGATCTTGTTTGTTCTGCCAAAGTTACGAAAGCCCGTTGAAATTGGTGCACGGAAAACGCATCAGGCCCCTTCAGCTCCCAATTTTTGCGATAGCTGCAACGTATTTACCAATGATATCGAACTCGATATTCACCCGGTCACCGGGTTGCAGGCTTCTGAAATTGGTATGTTCCCAGGTATAGGGAATGATGGCCACCGAGAAAATATCTTCCTGCGGATCTACCACCGTCAGACTCACGCCGTTAAGACAGACTGAACCCTTGTTCACTACCAGGTGCTCACGGCCGGGTTTATAGCGGAAGGTGAACTTCCACGATCCGCCCTGTTCCTCCACAGAAAGGCAGGTAGCCACATCGTCCACGTGGCCCTGTACAATATGACCATCGAGACGGCCGCCGACAGGCATACACCGCTCCAGATTGACAACAGAACCTTCCCGCCAGTCGGCCAGCCGGGAGCGTTTCAGCGTTTCATCTATGGCCGTAACGCGGTGAACACCATTGCCCGCCTCCGTTACTGTGAGACAGACACCATCGTGGCTTAGGCTCTGATCCACCTTTAATTCATCTGAAATGGGACTTTCCACGGTGAAATGTACATTGTTCTGCTCTTTTTCGATGCGAACTACCCTTCCTGATGCTTCAATTATTCCTGTGAACATGACCGATGATGTTTTTATGCTGCTTGAAAACCGCTCAAACGTCTTAATGTTCAAGATAGTCCATATCCCTTTCAAAGGTTTCTTCGAGCCGGAAAGACGACCATGCGGCAAGAGCGAGACAAACGACGCCAACCACAGCCGCCGCATACACGGTACTGCCCGTCATTTCTGGCGATTTAAGCCATTGAAAAGCGAGCGCCATGGGCACAAAACTCAGTCTGACTATACTCGGCACCGCAGAGGCTGCCGTTGCGCGCAGATTGGAGCCGAACTGCTCGGTAACATTGGTAATAAATACAGCCCAGAACCCGCCGGCAAAACCGAGCAGGGTAATCAGGAAATACATCTGCCCCACCGTCTGAAGAGGGGCGAACAGATAAATCGAAATCAGTGCTGCCTGCAAGGCCAGAAACAACCGCATGGCCTTCAGGCGGCTCCTCAGATACTGACTCAGCAAACCCGAAGAAATATCGCCGGTAACCATGCCCAGATGAAACCATACCACCGCCAGCGCAGGGGAGACGGGCTCCGGAATACCGCGGGCCACGCCAAATTCAGGTGCCAGCAACATCAGGATACCCACGCCAAACCAGGTAGTAACTCCCAACAGCGTACTGTTCATCAGCCGGGAAAAACGGCTGCGATTGGTAATCAGGTCCA
>JAJTFM010000048.1 GCA_021298575.1 Saprospiraceae bacterium
GTGCCGTCGGTGTCGTTCGAGCGCGTGGGCAAATACCCGCCCGCGGGAAGCACAAACGTCAGGTTATAAGTTCCCGGCGCCAGATTGGCTGAGCCTGAAGACTGGTCGCCAAAGGTATATTCACCTGTAGCGCTGGTCGTGGTGGAGAGATTGACGATATCGCCATCGCCCTCCGTACCGTTCAGGATCACTGATACTCCGGAGATGCCCGGTTCGCCAGCGTCCTGCAGACCGTTGCCGTTCGTATCGTCCCACACCAGACTGCCGATGCGCGTAGCCAGCCAGTAGCCGGCATCGAAAGTCAGAATCGTATCAGCGCTCACTACCGTGAAGGCCGGTGTCTGACCGGATACCCCGTAATCGGAGTCAGTCGCGTCGTTACCGCCCTGATCAACTGTAGTGGGTGTATAGCCGCCCGGTGTTACACCGAATGTAATCTTGTAGGAACCCGGTACGATATCGCCGATGGTGTAAAAACCGTTAGCGTCCGTTGTGGTGGAGCTTGTGGCGGCTGTTCCAAATCCGTCAGTACCCGTCAGCATCACGGCTGTATTCGCCAGACCCGGCTCGCCGGAATCCTGCACACCGTTGCCGTTGATATCGTGCCATGCCAGATTACCCACGCGACCCTTGATGTAGTATGCCGCATCCAATGTTTGATCATAAATACCAGTTGCGAGCGTAGTGACATGCGTAGTAAACGTAATGGCATCTGCATCGCAATCCTGTGCATCATCCGTACCCTGATTGGCTTTGGAGAGCGTGTAGCGGATATCCGGATTCGTGAAGCGTACGCGGTAGGAAGTCGGAACCAGATTAGTGAATCGGTAGTGACCGTTAGCATCCGTTATTTGATCCGAAATGGTATTCCCATCGGCATCCACAGTAACCGGGAGACCGGCGGCATTGAGCAATTTAACCGAAACTCCCGGGATACCCGGTTCACCAGGATCCTGTAGACCGTTTGCATTAACATCGTGCCAAACCAGGTTACCTACAGAAACAGGAGCGTAGAAACCGCCATCGTAGGAATTATTGTGTTCACCAGAGACAAGAGTTTCAAAGATTGTTCGACCACCTAAAAGTTTTTCAGGATCACTGTCTCTCTCGTCATCACCACCCCTGTTTGTAAAGGTAAACACATACTTTGACAAAGGAGCATAAAGCTCGGCGAATGTAAGCTGATAAACACCCGGTACCAGGTTATCGAACGAATACCGTCCGTTGATATCCGTTTTTGTGTACAAAGAGACAGTATCACCCTGTCCGGTAGTTCCATTAATATAAACCCAGGCCTCCTGCAATGGAGGTTCAACAGCCTCCTGAATACCGTTGGCATTCGCATCAATCCAGGTATAGTCGCCTATACTTGGAGGCAAATAGAACCCTGCATCATAGGCAGGATTATTCTCCCCGGAGGTCAGCACTTCGAATGCTGTGGCACCGGTGGCTTCATCCGCATCGGAATCATTCATGTCCGTTCCGTCAGCATCATTCGCACGAGTGGGTACATATCCGCCGGCAGGAAGTACGAAGGTCAGATTATAAGTGCCGGGAGCCAGTGTGGAAGAACCCGTGGTTTGCACACCGAACTCGTAAAGGCCCTGCGCATTGGTAGTGGTGGAGAGGTTGACAACATCTCCATCCCCTTCGGTACCATTCAGGATTACATTGACGCCCGGGATACCAGGTTCACCGATGTCCTGCATACCATTACCATTGAGGTCATCCCAGACCAGACTACCGATTTTAGTGGCTAGCCAGAAGCCCGCATCGAATCTCATAATCGTATCGCCGCTGTACACATTGAACTCATCTGTAGTATTGGCTGCACCGGCGTCAGAATCCAGCAATTCATCAAAACCTGCATCCTGATTGGTCAGATAATAACCGCCTGAAGGCGTAGTAAACCTGATCTTGTAACGGCCCGGGGGTACAGCTGTAAACAGGTAATTGCCAGAAGCATCCGTTACCGTATTGTAGGTTACTGCCGAACCCGTACAGGTGGTTACGCCTGTCATGGTCACGGGAGCTCCTGCAATCCCGGGTTCACCGGTACCCTGAACACCGTCTCCGTCAAGATCATGCCAAACCCGGTCGCCAATAAGAGAACCTACATAGGATACTTTTACTGTGAAGGTACAGGAGGTGGTGTTTGAGAAGTCGTCCCTTGCAAAATAGGTAATGACAGAGGTTCCCAGCGGGAATTCGTAGGCTGTAGTGAAAAAGCCGGCGGGGGCGGTCACACTGGCGCCGATAAGGGCGTTCAGGTTATCCGGCCCCTCAAAAGTACCGTCAGGATTGGTAATCCTGACATCGTAGAGGGTGACAACGCAGTTATCGGTCACCGTTGGATGCGCCCACGGTTCGACCCTTGAGCACGGATAAACCGACTGATTGGCAATATCAACAGAGATATTGGGCGGACAATTGATCAGCTGCGGATCCTCATCATCAATGGGCGTAAGGACAGCGCGGCAGGTAGAAGTATTGCCGGCTACATCAGTCACAGTGAAATCCAGATTGATGTCAGTATGGAGAAATGCCTCGAAGATAGATCCAGGGGCGATACTCTGTTGTACAGACAAGACCGGGAATGGTGTACAGTTATCCGTAGCTGTCAGCTCCGGAACAAGATTGGGTATCACACCTTCACAGTCGCCAGTACCGTTACTGGTAGTATAAATCTCGCGGCTTACCGGACAGTGTGTGATAACAGGATCCACCGCATCAACCACTTCAACAGTGAATGCCGTTGAAGACACACAGGTAGCGAGTGTGGCTGTCAGTACAACCAGCGAAGAACCCAGGGTATTGGTTGTTGTAAAGGCGGGTATTTGTGCACTAGTACCTGTAGCACTGCCATCAGCCAAACCACGAGCGGAGGCTCCAGACCAGGAGAACACCACAGCACTCCCGGGAGGATTGGAAGAAATGGGTGTTGCCCCTACGAACTGTCCCGGACATAGCGGGGCCTTATTGGGAACAGGGTTTACAATAGCACCACTGCCGGAAGTAATAGCCACCGGGACAGTAGTTGTACAGAGCTGAGCATCAGTGACTGTAACTGTATAATTTCCAGCGGCCAGATTGGTAGCAGTGGGACCTACCTGAAAACCTGCACTGGAGGGCCATGCAAAGGTGAACGGCGCAACCCCGCCATCGGTAGTGATGGTAGCCGAGCCATTCATACCGTTACAGGCAGAATTGAGCATCAGGATACTGGCAGACAGGTTGGAATTATCAAAAATTGTAACGGAAGTGGAGGCGGAACAGGTACCGCCACTGGTTGGCGTCAGGGTTACCGTGTAGGTTCCCGGTGCCAGATTGGAAATAGTCTGAGTTACAGCACCCGTATTCCACAAATAATTGTAGGGAGGGGTGCCACCCACGTTACTTACAGAAATGGAGCCACTGTTTACTCCAGCGCAGGAAACATCTGTTTTCGACACATTGATACCAGGGCCGCCGACAATTACTCCTACGGTAGCAGAGGCCGTACAGCCCCCATTATCAGTGACAGTAACACTGTAGGCCCCAGCGACAGAAGCGGTGGCCGTAATTGGAAGTGGATCCTGGAGACTGGAAGTAAAACCATTGGGTCCCGTCCAGTTGAAAGACGTATATGTGCCAGTGCCGCTACTCGGAATGGATGTGAGTGTCAGGGTTGAATAGGTACAAAGAGGACCATTACTACTAGCTGTGATGGTTGGAACCGGATTGCTGGAAATACCCAGATTGGTAGTTCCGGCACCCGTACAACCGTTGCTGTCGGTGACGGTAACGCTATATATTCCGCTTTTGGCAAAAGTTGCCGAAAAAGACGCTGGATTTTGTACCACAGAAGAGAAACTGGCAGGGCCATTCCAGGAAAAACCGGTGAAGGTGCCTGATCCGCCAGTCGCCGAAGAGCCCAGCTGCGCGGTAGCACCTGTGCATAACGGACCATTATTGGTTACAGTAACCACCGGATTGGCGTTAATCTGCACTTTGGTGGAAGCGGAAGCGGTACAACCGTTTGCATCAGTAACAGTTACATAATAGTCGCCAATAGAATTCATCGTAGAAACAAAGGCCGCGGGGTCCTCGGTAGTTGCCGAATAACCAGCCGGACCTGACCACAAAAACTGGAATGGTGCTGTTCCGCCAGAACGAGTTGAATTAAGGCTGAGGGCAGCACCCTGGCAGGTACCACCTGATGCACTGGCGCTTATGGCTGGCGAAGCATTGATTGTAACCGTTTTCGTAGCCGTGGCAGTACAGCCGTTTGCGTCAGTAACCGTCAGGGAATATGTGCCGGTGGATGACCCGTTCAGCGCAAAGGCAGCAGGGAACTGCAGGGTGGAACTGAATCCATTGGGGCCACTCCAGCTATAGGCGGAGTAGGGCAATGCTCCGCCTGATACAACTGGTTCAAGGCTGACTGTACCTCCCGAACACGTCGGTCCGGGGTCAATGGAAACCACGGGGGGCTGCACAGCTGTTACTGCTACCGAAGAGGTGGCAGTACAACCGCTCGCATCAGTCATGGTCACCCTGTATGTGCCGGAAGAGGTAGCCAGTGATGCAAATCCGGCTGGGTCCTCCGTATTTGCGATATATCCATTCGGTCCACTCCAAACGAAACTGGCATAAGGTGCCGTTCCGCCTGAAGGCACTGAACTCAGGTTAATATTGGCACCCAGGCAGACAGGACTGTTGGATGCAGCAGTAATCAGCGCCTTCGGGAGTACCGTTACTGACAAACTGGAAGTTGCCGTACAGCCCACATTATCGGTAACCGTCAAAGTATAATTACCTGTCAGCGCATTATAGGCCAGCGTTGAAGGATTCTGCTGGGTAGCAGTGTACCCACCGGGGCCAATCCAGGAAAAACCCGCGTAAGGCAATACACCTCCGGTAACAGATGCCGATAACTGCATGGTACTCCCGTCGCATACAGGAGCATTTACCGATAGCGATACCGCTGGTGACACATTACTGCTGACTGTTATATTTCTGACAGCACTCGCCGTACACCCCTTGCTGTCAGTCACAATCACCGTATATGTACCCGCTGAAGCAGGCAGTGCCGGGAAACTGACCGGATCCTCCAGCGAGGAACTGAAGCTGGCCGGACCAGACCAAGAGAAGGTCGGGTATATTCCCGCCCCTCCTGAAGGTGTGGATGAAAGCGTGATTGGTGCACCCTGACAAACAGGGGTGGAATTTCCTGAAGCAGTTATGGAGGGCTTATTGGAAACCTCGGTCTGTGCTACAGCGATACACCCATAACCGTTGTCAACAGTCACATAATAAATACCTGGAGCTGTGACTGTTTCTGAGACGGAGGTAGCCCCTGTACTCCACAAATAGGTGCCACCTCCGGAAGCTGTGAGCGTGATGCTCGTACCGGACAGGCAGGCAGGTGCACCGCCATTAATCTGTGGATTGAACGATTCCTGAGCATTGTCGGTAACCGTCACCGTAAGATTCAGGTCGTCAGTGAGGTTCAGTGCATTGGTTACCCTGATAGTTACCTCATACTGATTATTGCCGTTGGCGTCGCCTGGTGATTCAAAATCAGGGGTAAAGGAATTCCAGGAAAGCTTGCCATTCACCGGATCAATGGTAAACAAGGCTGCGTCGGCGCCTCCAGCAATGGAGTAAGTCAGGCCGCTGCCTTCTGAATCAGTACGATCAGCTGACTGAGCGTCATACAGCTCATAGCAGCTCGTCTCAATAAAATTCGCAGTAGCAGAAGAAGTGATCTCGGGGTTATAATCTATAAAAACGGTGAATTGTGCCGTTGATGTATCGGTTCGGTAGTAAAACGGATAATCGCAATCCGTCACAACAAAGTGAACAGGGAAAGTTCCAACCCAGTTGGGGTCGGCGACATTCATCTGCACATTTCCATTCGACGATAACTGCGGTGCAAGGGGTGCAAATTCAATATTGTAAGGAATTGCTGTAAGCCCTAACGATCCGCCCGGGACAAAGTTTTGAGTAGTTGTTTTCTCAAAAAGATACTGGTTTGTGGCATCATAAAACCGGAAAGTAATTGGTCCGGAAGCCAGATTGGCCAGTTGCAACGAATAAACAATATCCGGAGCAGTACCACTGGCCGTTGCCTTGCCCACAAGCGTTCCACCCACAAAAGCAGCCAACTCCGAGCCGGTTCCGAGCAGCGGGATGTTCCCATATTGCGGCCTGGCAATAACCACCATACTCTGGCTACCGGGCGGCACAACTGACCACCCCGGATTCGCCATCGAACCCGCGGGTTTATCAACGTAATACCTGAATGAACGACATGTACCCGAATAAGTGAGATAGCTATCCAGATCAAAAGCTGAAAAAGTACTGCCTTGTTCCACCGATTGTGATGGCACCGTTCCCATATCAGGACCCGGATAAAATGGCAATATCGTAAAATATGCAGTGACAGATCCCGAATACTGATTGGAAGTCTGATCCGTGGCTGTTATTCTCACAGTGTCAGTACCCGTCCAGGCAGTCAGAGCCGGTCCTACGGAAAGTACTCCGTTGACAATATTCGCCGCCAGATTACTTCCAGCCTGATAAGAATACGTAACAGCGTCACCATCACAGTTGATCAAATACTGCGAGAGCGTAACAGGCGAGAACGCGACTGTCTGAATAGTCGTATCCGGAGCTATCTGCTCAAATTCGGGCGGAAAATCAGCATTCGGATCAATATTCAGCACAAACGGCGATGCAAGTGTGCCGTAAGTCTGATTGCTCATGAAAGTAGCTGTTTCCGCCACCGGGTAGGCGATATCATCGGCAGCATAATAAACCTTGAATTTCAGCGTCTCGCCGGTAAACTGGTTGGAATATGCCGTTACAAAGTAGTACTGCTGTCCGCCCACATTAACCGGCGTGGCAACGCCGCGCAACTGCTTGCCCACAAATACGCCGACCATATTATTGGTAGCATTTGAAAAGGCTCCATTATACTTTACCCGTACCACCAGATTCATATTGAACTGAAATGCACTGGGGTTGATATTCCATGAGGGTGGAGAAACCATCTCCTCCGGGCTATTGCCTGTTGATGCAATAGCCGAAGAATAGGAAAGCAGGAGTGTGAAGGCCAGAAAAAATCCGGCAGTGCGCCATACAGAAGATGCCGTGCTGGATCCTCCGGAACACCAAACCCCTGATATGAAAGATGTATGTTGTTTCATACCTGATTTACATTAGAAATGAAGAGATGGACAGATGACAGCTGGATCATCTTTGCAGCATCACTTTTTGGGTCACAATTCCGTCGGAGGATACCAGTCTGACAAAGTAAACGCCCGTCTGAAGCGCGGCTCCTTCATCGTTGTAACCACTCCATAATATGGTGTTCCGGCCCTGAATGGCAGGCACTTTCAACCTCGACACTTCCCTGCCGTTCAGATCAGTAATCACAAACTGAACGTCTTCGGCCTTTCTTATAGAGTACTCGAAGGTAGTCTGGCGACTGAACGGGTTGGGAACAACGTCAAAGGATACATCTGCTGACGGAGACTCTTCCACGCCGGTTACCGATGTCATGGTAAACGGCGCAGGTGCGTCGAGACTACCCTGGTGGTTATCGGCCAGGAAATAACCGGATTCATTCAACTGATATACCAGCCCTGTGGCAGCATCATACATTTTGAAACGTACCAGTTCGCCCGGGGTGTTCGAATAATAAGTCATGAAAAACAGGTATGCTCCCAGTGGCTCCACATATATTGCCTGAGCAGATCCTCTTACCTGATCACCCACAAATGCACCAAGCTCCATCGTCGAAGTAGTGGCATTCTGACCGTTTACCTTCAGCATACCAATCAGTGTGGCACTGCTCTCGAACAAGGCAGGGTTAACGGTCCAGAAACCAAGCGGACGGTCTTTCCCGTTTCTCGATTCAACGGGTGTATCAGTAAAGGATTGCGGGGGATAAATCAGCGTACCTCCTCCCGGACGGCTCAGTTTGATCTGATACCCTTTGGGAGGCATCAGGTATTCCAGGTTGCCCACCCAGCCGGTATAGGCTATACTGCTGATGTACTGTGCAAAGGCTGTCTGGCTTTTCACAATATCCCCGTGCGTAAGCACGCCGCTGTCTTTCAGCGATTTAAGTGCCTGATTAATCGGGAGCGAGTAGTACGGCACATAACCAATCCAGTTCCAGCCCTGAGAGAGCGGTATGGAAACGGTGGCCGGATCTATCATCATACCCAGCATCTGAAGGGTATCCGGCTGGTCAGCGCGGTACAAATACATCTTTTTGCTGTCCAGACCGAGGAGTGAACCATACCAGGCCCCGCCGTAAGTGGCGAACTGCGTCTGGCTCTTGATCAGATCATTACCCGGATTTGTGAGCGATGAGAGGGCCGAATTGAGGCTGTTATTCGGGAAACCAAGGTTGAATGACACCCAGTTCCACCCAAAGCCCAGCGGTATTTCACGCAGTAACAGATTGTTCGTTGAAACAACCTGTGGATTGTCGGGGAAGCCGACAATGACGTCGGGCATGAATACGAACTGCTCGGCTACCGTACCATACAGCAGGCACTCGGAGGCGTCCCATATCTGTAATTTCACCGTATCCATCACATCATTGATATCTCCGTAAATTGTCAGATAGGCAAGATATACCTTATTGGAAGGTGTACTTACCTGAGGCGCATATTGCACGTGCGCACGGCCGCGGAGCTCTCCGTTGATAAACGCACCCACAATATCTTCAGGATCAACAGAAATCTGACCCTGAACATTGAGTTTCAGCACCATATTCATGGAGTTCTCGTACAGACCGGCGTTAATATCCCAGGCTGGCGGACGACAAATCACCCTGACGCCCAGCGGCAGACGCTCGTCGCCTCCCATGAAGAAAGGATTCTGGCCTGTTTCTGTGTGCAGGGTAATGGAGTCTTTCCACATACCAAAAGCCAGGGTAGAGTCAACCGTGAAGCTGATCTGCCGGATTTCGTTGGGTGCCAGTGTACCCTGGTTGGGAACCACATGTACCCAGTCGGGCAAATCTGTAATGGTAAACGGAACTGGATAACCACCCCGGTTGTGGATAGCAGCAGTCACGGTTCTGGTTTCCTCCAGACTCTTGGTCATGCCGATACTGTCGGTGAGCCAGGCCAGTTCGTTCCGGTCCACGTAAAACTCCCATTTGAGATAGGTTGATTCGTTGCCGATCAGGTCCTCTATGCTGTGCAGTTCAGCCCGGATGATTTTGTTCTCAAAGAACTTGTTGTCGAAGTTCGGATCGAGAATAATTTTGTTCTCGTAGCAGGTAACGTCAATATCAATCAGTTGGCCTGTGGTGGCATCATAGAGTCCCACATTGTTTGGCTGTGTGATATCTGCAGGAATCAACTTGTTGCAGTTGACGGGCTTATTGAAGGTGAATGAAATCTCGTCGCCCACATTGTAAACCCCGTCAGACGGCTGGGGTACACCCACCAGAGAGGGCGGTTCGCGCTCAATCCGGCCTTTGATTACATCAGAGTAACCGGGCTTGTCGGCGGAGTTGCCCGTACAAACGGCCACT
Organism: Saprospiraceae bacterium; assembly: GCA_021298575.1. Taxonomy (GTDB): domain Bacteria; phylum Bacteroidota; class Bacteroidia; order Chitinophagales; family Saprospiraceae; genus M3007. The sequence continues at coordinate 9,545 of JAJTFM010000048.1, forward strand.
GCCCTCACTTCATAGGGGCCATCTGCCAGTCCGGTGGTATTCCAGTAAAACTGAGTGAACCCGGGCTGAAGAAGTTCGGGCGCGGATACACAGCCTATACCATACCAGTTCGGATTATATCGCTCCGAAAGTGGTGTAATATTGATCCAGGCGCCATCACCGTCTGTCCGGCGGTATTGTACCCTGATCAGGCTGAAGTCGGTATTGGTGGTATCGTATCCAGACACCGTGATACGCATCACATCATCCGGACCACTGGTGAGCGGATCGGGGAAAATTACCCAGTCCTGCTGGGGTACATTGATATCCACCTCGCTGCACGGGCGAATGAAGTGGGCGCTGATGTACTGCGCCGAGTAGAGTATCGTGTCAGAATCGGGCAGGATACCTAACTGATTGGCTCTGGTGTCTTCACACTCCGAGTACAGTACAATTTCCAGGCTATCGTAGTTATACTCAACAGGACCACGCTCTACGGTAAGGGTTACCGGGATTTCTCCATCTCCATAGGGTATGGCATAATAAACGGGATGATCAAGAAATGCTCCGTTCAACCTGATGACGGCTCCGTCCGGATTACTTTCAGGACCTGCCGTGAAAGCATAGGATCTGGTCTCATTGGTCTGGCTCTTGTTACCCATATTGAGTTTGAAGACCGCCGGTTCATTGGGCGGAACATTGTCCGCCAAAGGACCGCTACCGTCCCTGAATTGAAGGGTATTACCTTCCCGGTGAGCAGTACCTTTTTCCCACGGGCACTGCGACTGCCCCGCTTTTAGTCTGAACACCGGAGTTCGGTACACCGTGTCCATGGCCACATCGAAAGTAAAAGCATCTCCGGGGTCATCGTCGGCCAGTACGTAACCTGTTGTTAGGGTTTGCTGCTTGCCCTTCTCATCGCGCTTCCCCTTGTCTTGCACAGAAGTGACATTAATAGAACCTTCGTAACCAGAATCATTGACTTTAAACGTGAAATTAAATGCTGCTCCTGCTTCAACATGCTCTCCTGTTTCCGAGCCTGTTGACCTAACCGTATCAGACACCTCCGAGTATTCATAGGCAATTCCTGCATCGAATGACAGGTTGCGAATATATTTGGCTTTCTGCTTGAGTTTTGCATTTCTGGCAATAATTGTATCCCACAATGTCAGGGATTTTTTGTACTCTATCCTGTCTTTCTCGGGGAGCGACGAATTGGTGGAAAGCGAATCAAGGTAGCGCCTTACCTGGGTTTTCAGATACCACTCGGAGTACATGAAAACGGTCGGAAATGTATCCGGCTGCACATTTATGACAGTTTTGAGCTGGGCAGAGCAGGTGGTATCGTTAAAACTTACCTTTTCAGCAAATCCGAAAATCAAATTGAATGCTTCTCCCATATAAATATCTCCGCCCTGGTCTCCACCAACAATCAAATCTCCGTCTCCTGTAGAAATCAGGCTGTTTGTGGTAACACAAGTCTGGAAGGAGGTATCAGACAGCTTTGATGTTGACGCGACTGCGGTTAACCCTAACCCCAGGCTTGCTTCAATACTGGTTTCAACCTCTGCACCTACACCTGCCGATGTGTTTAGATCTGGTGCAAAAATAAGTTGCAAGTCATCGGACACTCCTGTTTCTGAAGAGTATGACATGCTGTAAGACTTGCACACCGTTGAGTTTTTCTCCAAAAATGAGTAGCTTGCATCACCGGGCGGGTCTCTTAAAATTACGGAAGGCATTTTAGGCAAAACGGAAGTAAAGGTATTTTCCTTGACGTACAAGCCTGTTATAATGCCCTCAACCACCAGTGATGCGCTCCTCAGATCGGGGGTTGTGCCGACTATCTGCAATTGCTTCCTGAATGGCGGGGTCGGCAACGGACTGCCCACCTTGAATTTGTACTTCAATATTCTCGTTGTATCCTCAATACTCAGCGTCGTATCTATAACTTCGCCGGCGAACAGGTTGATAAAGCGGAAATCGGCAGTATCCAGCGCACAGACATCACCATAGTAGTTCTCAATCAGTTGTACTCCAACGGTTACGTCATTCCCCTGATTCAGTACGACTTCCTGACAGGTGGGTGAGCGATAATCAAGTCCGCTGGCAATTTGCACTTCAGGAGGAGCGAAGTAGATGAAATCAACGATGGTATCACTGTTGGTCAGATTTACCTGCGAACCGCCAAGCGTCTGGAAGGCGGCCTTGATTACCGGGTCGGAATGTTCGGTAACCGCCACAATCATATTGTCAAGCGGCGGGAGCGCCGGAAACTCAAAATCACCCTGTACGTTGTCTATTTCAATCTGCTTGGCGAAACAACCGTCAGCCGAACTCACTTTGACAATACAAACGGTTCCCTGCGGAGTTCCCGGTGCCAGTACGATTGATTTTTTACAATTGCCTCCCGCAACTATTCCACTAACCTTTCTTGTAGTAATATCGTTAAAGAGAACACCCGCTATAGGTGTAGTCACGTTAATTACCTCCCATGAAGCCGGTGTAAAAACATGACTTTCAAACTTTGGAGTCAGAATAGCGGTAGAGCCCGGTTCTAGTTCAACGATAAACTTTCCGGTTGAATCGGTGTAAACAGCCGGTTTGTGGCTTTCACCATTAACCAGAATTTCGACATTTCCAACAAAGCAATCGGTGTTTTTGTAACGCACGAAACCCGAAACCGGCACAAAGGAACGATCAATAAAGTCAACCTTATCCACTGATGTTACGCTGGGGTTCAGGGTTACCTGTCTGAAGCCAGGCGTGAAAACATGCGGATCTGTTTGCTGAAATGCCGCGAATGTTGACCATTCGGTACCATAGGTGGTTCCGAAGCCAAGTAGATAAGAACCGCAGTTGTTCAGTTGTGTTCCCTTGCCCTCATCCATAGGATAATACACCCTGAGCCCACGGCCCTGCATATCCCTGGTAAACAAGGCATGACGGGCGATCGAATCTGCCGGCAACAGCCCTTCGTACACAGCTATTTCATCTATATACCCATCATAAAAATCGGTGTAGCTGCCTCCATCTACTCTGGCACCCAACACCCAATTCGTACTGTCTTCAGAAAAATTTCCCGAAATGTTCGAAAATGTATTTGTTCCCTGATACGAGCCGTCCAGATATGTATCAATGACACGCGTATCTCCAATACTGTCTATCGTGAATGCCAAATGGCGATAGCCCGTTGCAAGTGTAGCCACTGTTTGTTCGTCACCATCAAGATACACCCTCAACTCACTCACCGAGGTATTGGATCCGTCGGGGTAAAGCATGACCCTGAAGTCGTTATTGTCCCACACTTTCGACAATATACACTGCGCTCCGTTCGGACCGCCACTATTCACCCATAACTCAACCGTAGATTTTTCGGGCAGCGGGAAATCCGGCAGCTCGGCATAGTCACTCATACTTCCGGAACGGATAAATTTGAGTGCCCGGTGTGCATAGAAATTCTTGATTGGCTTGGCAGTAAATGTAATCCCCGTTCCGTAGCTCACCGATTCAATCGTGTAGGCACCTGCATCGTCGGTGACTGCCGAGACCGAAACCGTCGGGCGATCACTGTCGAATATGGCTCCACACAGATACAGTTTGTTGAAGCGATTGAGTACGTCGAACGACTTGTCGCCGAGCCGTTCGTCCATTTTCCAGTAATACAACAAATTGGGGGTACTCCTGGAGGCCGTCCCCGTCATTACTCCGTCGAGATCAACTTCATCCAGGCGGCGGCTGTAGAAGCGCAATTCGTCTATCCAGCCACTCCAGCCGTTGTTATTTGCAGCGCCATTACCAAGGCATACATCCGTTGCAGGTGCTATACCACCAAATACATTCTGGCCGACGAGCACACCGTCGAAATACAAACGTCCAATACCTTCGGAATACACCACCGAGATATGATGCCATCCTCCCGGATTATTTGAAAATTCTGCACTGATTTTTTCATCACTACCCAAAAACACCCGTACTCCTGTTTGTGTACTGTTGCTCAACGCTCTCAACACGAGCGGATAGCCTCGCAGCTCCAGAATGGTATCGCCATCCTGCGCAGAAGCGGTTTTCATCCAGTAAGTCACCGACCAGTCGCTCCCATCGTATGGCAAATAACTTCTGTTTGAGTCAAGAGGAGCAACGGCTCCATCCATAGGGCCTAAAAAAAGCGAATACCCCTGGCGAGGCGACAGTGTAATAAGTGCGTCGGGAACCGGCGAACCGCTCGTGGTTTCAACAATACCGGTTACTACGCCATCCGGCACCATGAAGCCAACACTTCTCCCGGGAAAACCATCCCCGTAATCGTTCACGCCCACTATCGTATAAACATAGGCTCTTCCCGCTATGACATTAAAATCATTGAAACTAAACGTACCCGGATCCACTAATTGCAGGAATGTTCCATCGCGAAAGATTTTGAACCCTCCCGTTGCCTGTGCCCCGAGCGGATCAGGTTCCCAGCCAACTTGTATACGATCCTGAAGTTCACCCTGTGAAGCCGTTACCTCGGGGGCCAGGGGAGGGGCAACGAAACGCGACCAGAACCCGTAAAACATGGAATAATCAGCAGACACCGAAAAGTCCTGCAACGGCTGTCCTACTGTACAACTGCCCCGATT
>JAJTFM010000013.1 GCA_021298575.1 Saprospiraceae bacterium
GATTCTCTGCCGGTGGCAAAAACAGGCTGATTTTTTGTCAGTTTTTGCATTTTTGAAGGCGCATAGCCGGAGCTACGTAACTGAAAAAAGGTGAAAAATGGCGAAAAATGAGCCATTTTTGAATCGGCGATAGAATCCTGAACAAGCTCTTATACACCGGAAACACGCGAGAACAGGTCAGGAGCCGAATAACTCCTTCAGTTTGGCACCAAGTGCCTCTCCTCTCAGGTTTCTTGCAATAATTTTACCATCCTTGTCAAGAAGCAGCGTCTGTGGAATAGATGTCACGTTGTAGAGTGCTGCGTGGGAACTTTGCCACCCCTTGAGGTCACTGATATGATGCCAGGGCAGGCCGTCAGCCTGTATTGCCTTTCTCCACGCGCCAATTTCACGGTCGAGACTCACTCCCAGTATTTCAAACCCCTTGTCTTTATACAGGTTGTAATTGGCTACCACATTCGGATTTTCTCTGCGACAGGGGCCACACCAACTTGCCCAGAAGTCAATCATTACTACCTTGCCTCTGAGTTGCTTCAGCGAAAAGTAACCGCTGTCTGGTGTCATACCGGCCAGTTCGGGAGCTTCCACTCCTGTGAGATTGACAGATGCCCGGCGCATGTCGGTTTCGAGACGCTGTATCTCTCCATAACTGCTGTTTCTGTACGTGTCAACATACTTCTGGACAAGCGCTGTGTAAGCCACACTATTGGTGCTCTTGAGCCCGGAAATGATACCTCCCAGTCCCATGCGATAGGTGGGGCTCGACGTCGGGATACCATTCAGGTGTCCCTGGGCAATTTCCGCAATGCGTTCAGTTCCGATTCCCATTGACTGAAGTGTGGCGGTATAGAGTTCAAAAGCACTGAATACCTCGGGGAGCTGTTCGAAAGCCTTGTCTTTCAGATCGGCATACCTGAAAAAGTTGGAACTGTAGAAAAGACCCTCGGTTGTTCCTTCCTGTCCGGCATAATCCGGCGGGAGATTGAGCGCAGCATAGCGCCACAGCAGCGGATTGGCAACTTTCAGTGAATCCAGCATTTTCTCCTTCTCTTTTCCGAACTGAACCAGTTTCTCCTGAAACTTCGGACGTGCATTTCCCGTTGACATATTGTACTGCGAACGAAGGGTGGCAGCCTGCTCTCGATACGATGTGATACGGTTTTGTACCGCTTCCAGCGCCTTGTTGGCCGGAGAGCCCACAGTACGTGCCTTGTTCATATACATGGTATTACCCCAGAGTGTCACCTCTTTTTCTGTGCCCATGATAACTTTGGCTGTTGACTGTTCACTGGCGCCAACGAGATAAATTTTGGGCGATGAGGCAGGCAAAACGAGCACATAGGCACTGTCAGCAGCACGACGACCTGCACGGGCAACGATTCTGTTAGCCAGGCCCATACTTTCATAGGCATAAACACTGTCGGCGTTGGCTGTAGTACCGTAAAGCCGGCAAATCAGGGATACCGTGTTGGTGGTTGTTTTTTTATTTCCCTGTGCCCACATCATTGCAGGCAACAGCAAGGCAAGGAGAAGAATCTTCTTCATGAAAAACTGTTTAGATAGAAATGTTTGATTCGGTTTCCAAAATATGCTTCGAACTGACGTTGCGGGCATAGCCCTGTTCGTTACACACTTTGTATTCTGATATGATCGAAACGACTGCAAAATTAGGATAATGTGCGCCGATTCGCTGTTTTTAAAAAGTTAACACTTGTTCAAACGCATCAGGCAGCAAGCGCCCTCAGTGCCAGCCTGATAATTTCCTCCACTTTCTTCGCATCCGGATTGGCGGAAATCACATTGTTTATGGCTTTTTGCACAGCAATCCTGTTAAATCCAAGCGCCAGCAAGGCAGATATAGCCTCCTCTCTGACCGAATTATCAGCATAGGATGGCAGTAATACCGGTCCGTCGGGAGCTTCCTTGCTCAGTTTGCTTTTCAGATCCAGAATAATTTGCTTGGCCGATTTTGCACCTATTCCCTTTACTTTCTGCAAAATGTGTGCCTGCTCACCAATTATCGCGGCACGTACCTCATCTACTGACATGGATGAAAGTATCAGCTGTGCCGTGGTTGCGCCCACTCCGGTTACTCCTATCAAGTTGACAAACATACTCCGCTCCGTTTGCGTCGCAAAGCCGTACAACGTATGGGCATCCTCCCTGACGATAAGGTGTGTATAGATGGTTGCAGCATCCAGCCCTTCCACCGCCGTGTATGTACTCAGCGGAATATTGACATGGTAACCAACTCCCTGTACCTCCAGTACAAGGTAGGCAGGATTTCTGAATGTGATGTTTCCTTTCAGGTATGCGTACATGGTATTTTTTCTGCGGTAAAGATAGGACTTAAGGAACATGATCGGGTAATTCAACCCGACAAGTGTCTGTCATGAACAGTATTATTGCCGTTTCGTTCTCATTTTTCACACCAATCAGACAATTCCTGCCGTTTTTTCGTCAACTTTGCACCCGAATAACACACTCACTGTCTATGAAACTTCTGGAAGGAAAAGTTGCTCTTATCACCGGTGGATCCCGCGGAATCGGTGAATCACTCGTACGCAAGTTTGTCGAACACGGCGCAAAAGTCGCTTTCACTTACGTCTCACCCGGCTCTGCCGCCCGTTCTGAAGCACTCGCCGCCGAACTTGGTGAGTCGGCCCGTGCTTATCAGAGTGATGCAGGCGATTTTGCTCAGGCAGAAACGCTTGTCAATAGCGTAGTCGCAGACTTCGGCAAACTCGATATCGTTATCAATAACGCCGGGATTACCCGAGACACACTCATGCTCCGCATGACCGAGCAACAGTGGGATGAGGTCATTCAAACAAACCTTAAATCAGTGTTCAACGTGACCAAGCACGCACTGAAGCACATGATCAGGAGTGGTGGTTCTTTCATCAACATGAGTTCTGTAGTGGGTGTTTTCGGCCAACAGGGTCAGGCTAATTATGCAGCATCCAAGGCAGGCATCATCGGATTTTCCAAGTCTATTGCCAAAGAATATGGTTCGCGCGGTGTCCGCTGCAACGCGATTGCTCCGGGTTTCATCGCCACTGAAATGACCGATGCGCTGGACGAAAAAACGAAGGAGAGCTACCTGGCTGGAATCCCACTGAAAAAATTCGGTTCCGGCGATGATGTGGCCAACACCTGCATTTTCCTCGCCTCCGATATGGGTGCCTATGTAAGTGGTCAGGTTATCTCGGTGTGTGGAGGTCTCAACTGCTGATTATCTGGCACTCTGACTACCGGGATACCATATCAGGCAGATCGTCGAGGTATGTAAATCCGGATTGCTCGAAATCGAGCGCGCAACAGTATGTAGCCAGCCCGTTGGTAATAGCCATGTATGGCGCTTTCAACCTCAGGTTATATACTGCTGCCTGCTCAAAAACCGACTGTGTGAGCTCCACGCCGGGTGATTTACACTCTACCAGCAGCCAGGGATTGATCTGTGCGTCGAACACAACGATGTCACACCGTTTTTTCATCCCGTTCACTTCAATGCCTATCTCCGACCTGATACGGCCCGGAGAGTATTTTTTCTCTTCGACAAGATAGAGGAGAAATAACTGTCTCAGCAACATTGAGTTTTGACTGATACTTGAGCAGGTCGAGACGAAGCAGCATATCATCAAACCTCTTTTCTTCTTATTTTTACACGCACGGCTGGTTCAATTGGTGTTTCAGAAACCAGAATCAGGTAACCGCCCCCACCCGCTCCGCTTAGTTTCCAGCCCAGGGCAACTTCGCGATACTGCTCAATCATATTCATTATTCCATCGTCAACCATATTGGGGAACATGGCAATCTGCGCTTCGAATGAGAGCCGGACATGATGCCCGAATGAATCCGCGTCTTTTGCAAGAATGGCCGTCCAGCATCCCTCTGCAGCATCCGCGAGCGCACGCGCACCCGATGAATCTATTTTCGTATCGGAAAGTACATCATATTCGCTGGTTCGGGGGCCAAGTGTCACCAGATAAAGCCTGTCTTCCAGCCACGAAAGTATTTCTTCATCGTGCACGCTGTTTATAGAAGATGGCCAGTAATTACCTGTATAGTTTGATTTGTTGAGCGCCGGCATGACGATGCCAATAGAATCCTGCGAACCCGCAATCTCTTTGGTGCCCGGCGGATTGTCGTAGGCAAACAGAAGGCGGGCAATCTGCTCCGGATCGCCGGGTGGCAGGGCCGTTTTCCATAATTCTATAGCTTTATTCCGGGTACTGGTAGCCATCCCGCTCCTGAAATTAAAGGCTTGTGTAGGCTCTATACTGACTGTCAGTACTGGTCCGGGGTAAAAGGCCGATACCCATGGCTGATCCAGCCAGCCGCCCGCAAGGTCAATACGGTATGGAATGGTACATACCTCCCGAAGTGCTGTTGTGCTCCTTACAGGCAATTCAGCCGCAGGAATACGACGTGAAACTGTGTATTCTATACCTTTTTCTGCACAAAGCGCCTCCTTCACTGGCGTATGTCCGTCTTCATTCACAAAAAACACATCTGGCTGGATATCCTCCAGTTCGGGGAGAAAATCCATGATACCGGAACCACGGCTTACCCGGACCTCATGCACACATTTCAGTGCCTCCAGCATGAATTTTCGCTCGTACTGCGAATTGACCGGGCGACGCCCCTTCAGGCCGTTTACCGTATCATCAGATCCAATACACACATACAGATTGCCCAGTTGGGAGGCCTCCTGAAGAAATGCTACATGACCGCTATGAAGCAGATCGAAGCAGCCGGAGACCATTATTTTCCTGTTTGACATAACTGAACAATCACTTACTCGCCCTTAAGGTATTCTTCAACGAGTTGTTTGTAATAGGGTTTCAACGCCGGAGAAACCGTTCTGAACTGTTCAATTTCGGCGCGGCGTTTTTTAAGATACTCTTCCAGGGCTGGCGGCATTTTAGGCTGTACCTGTCTGGCAGCTTCTGCCTGACGCTGTTCATCCTGTTCTCGTTCGCGTTCTGCCTTTTCATGATCAAGAAGACGTGTGAGTATCTGCTCCTGACGACGCATCATCTCTTCGGTGAGGCGTTTATTCACAAGTTCTTTCTCGATCTTGTCCATCTCGCCCATGATATCATCCAGCGCTTTATCGCCCTTGCCTTGCTCCTGCAATTCCTTCTGCTTTTGCCGAAGTGCATTCCGGAGGGCGGCCTGTTTGGCAGCGAGCTGTGCAAAGTCTTTGCTGTTTGAAGGCTGTTGACCGCCGCCACCGCCACTTTTGCCCTGTTTTTCAAGCCTTTCCTTGAGGTCTTTCATGATTTTGTTCATATCCTCCTGTCCCTTGCTCAGCTTGTCTTTGGGTTCCCCTTCGCCTTTGTTCTTGCCTTTGCCCTGACCCTGACCCTTCCCGGGTTTCTGGCAACTCTGGTTTCCGGGCATTCCGGAGGCCATCTGTTCCTGCATATTCTGCATGGCATCCGAGAGCAGCAGCGCAAGATCATTCATACTCTTCATGGCACCCTGCTGGTGCACATTAGCGGTATTGGTACGGCGTTCCTCAAGCTCCTCAAGTCCATCCTTGAAAAAACCTTTTATTTCCGTAACTTTTTCGGTAATAACTCCGGAAATCTGGAACTGACGGCCGGCGAGCGCCTGTAGGCTGTCTTCCACAATACGGAAATCGTCCTTGATTTTGTACTGCTGTTGCATCAGCGATACATAATAAGGTGTATTGATGGTGGCAGAGCCGGTCTCCTTCATATTTTGCTCCTGGGCAAAAGACAGTCCGACGAGATTCTCGAGCAGCTGCCTGATAGCCTTCAGGTCTTCCTCCATTTCTGCAGCAGCACCCGACTCCTTGTCCTGCTTCATCTTGTTCGCCATATTCTTCATTTTATTGGCGGCCGATTTCTGCTTTTTGCTCGCGCTCTTGCTGTTCTTCTTCTCTCCAAGATCCTGCTTGGCATCCTTCATGTCTTGTTTGGCATCATTCATTTCCTGCTTGTTGTCATCAATCTTCTGCGGACGTTTCAGGTCTTCATTCTTTTTGAGCAACTCGTCCATTTTTTTTGTGAGTTCCTCCATTTTTTCGTTCAGGCTCTGCTGATCTTTGGCGAGTTCCTCCTGCGACTTTTCTTCGTTTTCAGTCTTTTCTGCTAGCTCTTCCTGCTCTTTGGCCAGTTCATCCAGCTGGTCGATCTGCTGGTCAAGCATCTGTTCTACTTCCAGCTGTTTATAGAGTTCCTGCAGGCGCTCCAGTTCTTTGGAGAGTTCCTCGTTATTGGATTTCATATCATCCATTTTTTCGAGGGCTTCGTCCTTGTTCTGTTCCTGCAGCAGTTTTTCAATGTCTTCCATGAGTTTCTGCATCTCCTCCGACATCGTTTCATTAAACATCTGCTCGAACTGTTCCTGCTTCTGCTGCATCTGTTCGGTTTGCTGTTCGAACTCCTGCTGTTGCTGTTTATTTTGCTCGAAATTCTGTTTTGCCTCCTCCATTTGTTGCTGCAGTGCTTTCTGCCGCTCCATCAGGCGCTCCATTTCCTTGCGTGTCTGCCAGTCGAGTTCTTTCTTCTGGAGCACTTTTTCGCGAAGCTTTCTGAGCTCTTCCTGAATTTTCATACTCTCTTTGAGCGCTTTATCGAGGTCTTTCCTGATCTCGTCGCTGTTCTCAGCCTGTTGTTGCTGCATTTGCTCCAGTGAGGGAACCTTGTATTGCATGAGTCCGGTGCGTGCACTTTTGGAACCATTCACCGCATCATTATCGAATACTTCGAAGTAATACTGCACTTCGTCACCCGGCTCCAGTTTTATGTCGCGGATATCCCAGTTATAGCTGTACTGCGCTTGTTTACCGGCTGGCTTGTCCAGTTTAACTGTATTCATGGGTAATTGTCCGCCCCTCTCCTTCCTGATCTGGTAATTGAATGTCAGCTGCTGAAGACCGTAATCGTCGGAAACTTCTCCTGCAAAGAAGGATAGCTTCATGTTTGCGCTGTCCTTGAACTCCTCCACAGTAATCTGCGGGTGCAGGTCTGGGATGACCGTGATTGTATATGCTACCGAGTCGGCTCCTTTAAGGGAACTGTTGCTGAGGAAAACCTTGTACAGCTCGTCTTTCAGCGCGCGTTTGCTGTACTGAAACAGTTCATCATCGGCTCTTTTTGCGTCAGAGGGTGCTTCATTGCCAAATTTAATAGCCAGATTATCGGTGCTTTGTGCATTGAATGACCAGGCGATACTGGTACCTGCTGGTACTACAAGATCACCTATATTGGAAAGTTCCTCCGACTGGCGCCCTGTATAGGCAGGATAACCCAGTTTTGTGGCAAAAGACAGTATATTTGGCTTGCGCAAAACATTGAGCTGATACTCACGGCTTTCCACGCCGCCGGCGAACAGATTAAACTTCGCATCTTTTTGAATATTGACGAATTTGTATGAAAACTGGTCGGCAGCATCTTTATTCAGGCGGTACTGTACGTTACCGAGGTTGATAAACACCTCGTTTGGCAATGCATTCCCCTCCACCTTTATCCTGAGGTCGTAATCAGAAAACTGTACCGCCTGCAGACTGTCGGCCTGAACGATGAAGCGGAATGGTGCAGGTTTTTCATAAGTTGTTCTGCTGTTCCAGAGGCGTGTGGCACCTTCCCTGATGATATTCGGCGCACCCAGCATGAGGAAGAGCAACAACAGCAGCGGAGGCAGGGCGTATCTGAGATATTTGCGGTTCTTGTTCAGGTCAATAGCTGCCTGAAAAGGAACAAGCCTGATTTCTTCCGACTTCTGATTGATACTCGCATTGATGAGTTCGGTATAAATAGCATTGCTGCTTTGCTGTCTGAGCTGCAGAATGTTCAGCAGCTTGTCTTTCACATTGGTAAAATGTTCACCAATGATTACAGCGGCCTGTGTGTGGTTGATTACCTGTCCCAGATTGAAATAGTGCATCAGAGGCAGTGCAATCCACTTCCAGGTTGCCAGCATACTAGTACCAACAAAACCCCAGAACAGAACAGTACGGGTAGTGGTACCAAAATAGAGGTAATACTCTGCTACGTTCAGCAGTATGAACAACCCCAACACCAGACCCACCGTGTAGAGTGAGCCCCGAAGAAGCTGATTGATGTAATATTTGCGGATGAAAGCATCGAGCTTTTCAATAAGCAGGGAATAATTGTCTTTTTGCATGTCAGCAGTGCTACTTTGAACAGACCATTGAATCCGGATACGACCCGGACACTCTTCACCTAATCTGCGCAAAATAAACGGTTTTTACGGTGATTGGTTGGATAAAAATTCCATTTAACCTGAGTTTGACAGTTTATTAGGTTGCTATTCGTCTCACAGGATTATTTTCACCAGTGAAAAACAGCAGTTTATGGGTAAAATAACCAGAATAACATTGTTTATAGCCTCTTTGCTCGCTTTGCAGAGCTGTATCCCATTTCACTCAAACCTGCCAAATATTATTTACATATACGCCGATGATCTTGGCTACGGGGAGCTGGGCTGCTACGGACAGGACAAAATCAGTACACCATACCTCGATCGCCTTGCATCGGATGGTATGCGTTTTACACAACACTACACGGGCGCTCCTGTGTGCGCACCCGCCCGATGCATGCTCATGACGGGCCAGCACGCAGGCCACTCGTATATCAGGGGCAATTATGAACTGGGTGAATTTGCCGACAGCCTGGAGGGCGGGCAAATGCCACTCCCTCCAGGTATTTTCACCCTGCCTGCCATGCTGAAAGGAAAAGGATATACCACAGCTCTCTGCGGGAAATGGGGGCTCGGAATGCCTCAAAACTCCGGCAGTCCGCTGAAGCATGGATTTGACTATTACTACGGTTACCTGGACCAAAAGCAGGCTCACAACCACTACCCCACCCACCTGTGGGAAAACGATTACCCTGATACGCTCGATAATCCTGCCATATACGTGCACCGGCCTCTGAACCCTGAAACAGCCACCAGTGCAGACTTTGACTACTTTACCGGCCGCACTTATGCTCCTCAGAAAATAACCGAAAAAGCAGTGAGCTTTATCAGAAAAAACCGAAAAAAACCCTTTTTCCTGTATCTGCCCTACACCCTGCCACACCTGTCGCTACAGGTACCCGCGGAGTATGTCCGCTTATATCAGGGGAAATTTGAAGAACGTCCGTACTACGGAGACCGGGGCTACTCCTCCACCCAATACCCGAAATCCACCTACGCAGGCATGATTACCTGTCTCGATGATCAGGCCGGAATAATAGTAAAGACACTGGAGGAAGAAGGACTGACACAAAAAACACTCGTCATGTTTTCAAGCGACAATGGCGCTACTTTCACCGGCGGCGCCGATACCCGTTTTTTTAACAGCCAGGGAATACTCCGAGGCAGTAAAATGGATTTATACGAAGGCGGCATCAGGATACCATTCATTGCCAAATGGCCAGGTAAAGTCAAAGCTGGCACACAAAGCACGCATGTATGCACTCAGTACGACCTCATGGCAACTATTGCCGACATCACACGATCGGAAATAACCGAAACCGACGGCATTTCATTTTTTCCCGAACTGTCCGGAAATACAGACAAGCAAATCCCACACCCTTATTTGTACTTTGAATACCCTGAAAAGGGGGGACAGGTTGCCATCAGAACAGGCAACTGGAAAGGTATCAGGGTGAACGTCAGAAAGAACCCTCACGCACCCTGGGAAATTTACAATCTGGAAACGGATCCGTCAGAGAGCCGCGATGTGGCCGGAGAACATCCGGAACTGGCAGAACAATTCAATATCATTCAGAAAAAAGAACACCGGAATGCTCACATTAAAGAATGGGAGTTCATCAGACCCCTCTTCAAAAATCAGTAACCTGCCCGCTCCCGGAACCCCGGTTTCTGCCGCTTCCCGCTCGCCTGCTCGTATGCGTACGCAAGACCAATCAGTTTCCCCTCTTCCCAGGCACCGGCAAAGAAAGCCAACCCGACCGGCAAGCCGTCAACCTGCCCCATCGGTACTGTGATGGAAGGATAGCCAGCCACTGCCGCCGGTGAATAGGCTCCGTAACCCGTCCACTGATCGCCGTTCAGCGGATCAATGCACCACGGAATGCCATTTGCCGGACCACAAACTGCGTCGAGCTTGTTGTCTGTCATGAGCGTATTGAGGACCTTCTGTGTGTACAGGTGTGATTTTTCAAGTGCAACCAGGTAGGCAGGGTCGGAAAGACTGCCAAGTTCCTGACTGGCCTCCAGTATTTCCTGTTTGAAATAGGGCATTGCCGACTGTTCGTGCGATTTGTTGAATTCAATGACATCCTGAAGAGTTTTGACGCTGGCATTCGAGGTACTCAGATAGTTGTTCAGCCCGTCCTTGAATTCATACTTGAGTACATCAAACTCGGCATCTCCGTTTTTCTGCAGTTCGGCCAGATATTCAACCTCCACTATTTCAGCGCCCTTGTCTCTGAGCGTCTGAAGTGCCTCACTCAGTAGCTTGTCAACAGCTTCATGGTTTTTCAGATACGATTTTTCGATACCAATCCGCTTGCCTGACAGTGCATTTCCATCGAGAAAACGTGTATAGTCAGGTTGAATATACCCCTGAGCACCGGCAGTAGCCTCATCAGAAGCATCCTGACCAGCAAGCACCTGCAGTAAAAGAACCGCATCCCTGACCGAACGTCCGAACGGGCCGGCGGTATCCTGTGTTTTCGAGATTGGTATGATACCTGTACGACTCACCAGTCCGACAGTAGGCTTGATACCCACAATGCCGTTCACCGATGCCGGACATGCGATTGACCCGTCGGTCTCGGTACCCACAGCAACCGCACACAGACTGGCTGCCACCGCCACCGCCGAGCCGGAACTGGATCCGCAGGGCGAGCGATCGGTCACATACGGATTTCGGGTTTGTCCACCCCTGCTGCTCCAGCCACTGGCCGAACGGGTGGAACGGAAGTTCGCCCATTCACTGAGATTGGTTTTTCCGAGAATAACAGCCCCTGCCTCCCTGAGCCGGGCAACGATATGTGCGTCGGCAGAGGCGACATTACCCTCCATGGCAAGTGCACCGGCGGTGGTTTGCATTTTGTCGGCCGTATCAATATTATCCTTCAGCATCACGGGTATTCCGTGCAATATGCCCCTAACTTTACCAGCTTTTCGCTCATCATCAAGTGTGGCAGCAATAGCAATCGCATCCGGATTCAGCTCAATGACAGCATTGAGGGATGGCCCGGACTTGTCAATCTCGCCAATCCTGGCGAGATATGCCTTCACAAGTTCCACTGAAGAAACCCTGCTCTCGTTCATGGCCTGCTGAAGCTGATCCACCGATAGCTCTTCGACATTAAAGCGCCCCGTTCTGCCTATATAAATACAGGAAGACAGGCTGGCGAGCGACAGACCGATACCGGCTATCGTGGAATTTCTGATAAATTTTCTTCTTTGCATAAGTTGAACAAGATAAACAGAGATGAATACCCTACTTCCCACCCGAACATTCCAGCACCCAGACATACTTGCCGGCAGAAACAGCGGCGGCAGGAATACTGATTTCCACCGTATCGCCTGTCTGTTTCCAGGCAATACGGGCATTCGTACCAAGCATTCTCAGTTTTGCACCCTTTTCAAAAGGCATTTTGGAAATAGTCACCTTTTCTCCGGGGGGCTGAAACAGATAAATGAAGCTGCGTCCGTCTTTGGATCGGGTAAAGCGGATATGATCGCCCTCGCTGAATGTTTCAGCCATTCTGGTTCCATAAACGGCCTCGCCGTTTACTTTCATCCACTCCCCGATTTCGCGAAGACGGTCGTATGCCACCGGATCAAACTCCCCGTCGGGGCCCGGACCGATATTGAGCAGGAAATTACCGCCCTTGCTCACGATATCCACCAGCTTTTCAATCAGTTCATCTGTGGGCTTGTACTTGTCGTCCGGTACATAGCTCCAGCTTCCGGCCATAGTCATACAGGTTTCCCACGGATAAGGCAGTCCTTCATCGGGGATATGCTGTTCGGGGGTGAGATAATTCTGATATTGACCCGGCACAGCCCTGTCTACCACAATCAGGCCAGGTTGTTTGGCTCTTGCCTTCTGTACAATTTCACTCATTCTGATATCCTGACTCTGCGGATTACGGGCCCAGCGACTTCCGTCGTATATTTCAGTGAGTTCGCTCACAACTTCGGACTGGGTTTTTGTGCGCACCCAGCCGCCATCGAGCCACAGAATATCCATTTTACCGTACTCAGACATCAGTTCATCTATCTGATTATGAGTAAATTGCACATATTTATCCCATTGTTCGGGATATTTTGGAATAGAATAGTTACAATTTCTGTCGGAGGCAGGGAATTTCTTCCACCAGTAGGCATCGCAGTGCCAGTCGGGCTTGGAAAAATAGGCTCCCGTCCACAATCCCTCCTTTCTGAAGGCATTGAACACTTCCTTCGCCACATTGCTGCGCGGGCTGGAAGAGAAGGGACAACCCGGATCAGTTATTTTATAGTCCGTCTGGTCTGAATCAAACATACAGAAGCCATCGTGGTGTTTGGTCGTGAAAACCACATACTTCATACCGGCCTCTCTGGCCGCAGTGGCCCATTTTTCGGGATTGAACTTTGTCGGGTTGAAGGTTGTCTTCAAATTTTCATAGGCCCTGACATAATCGTTATAATTATCAGATATACCGGGCTTTCTGGCGCCGGTAGCCCAGCCAAGATCTTCCGGACAAATACTCCAGCTTTCAACAATTCCCCACTGACTGTATGCACCCCAGTGCATCAACAGTCCGAATTTGAGATCCTGCCATTCTTCCAGCCGCTGACGGATGGCCGGATCGGGATCGGGGGTATAAGCCTGATGTTCCTGTGCAAAGGCATACTGTGCCTGCAGTAAAAAGAGTAAAAAGAAAGTATGGAAACGCATGTTTGAATTAATTTCGCCCGAAAGATACCATATTGATGCAAAAAAGCGTCAATATCTGTGAATACATGTTTCTATGCCGATATCAAGGCCCCTTCCGGAAATAAAAAACGAACTGAAAGAGCTGCTGATCGCAGATATTTCGGCTTTACTGCAGGCTCTCAGGGATTTGCTGCCGGAACATCAGGATAAACACAATACTGTAATTGTTATGCAGGGACAGTTGAAGGACGCCAACAAAGCGTACTTCAGAAATACTATTGATGCCGATGATTTTCAGCAACGGCTGGATACCATCAGGGCTAATTGTATGGGCCTGATTTCTGCGCTGGACGAAACAGATTTTGAGGTACAAAACGAAAAACACGGGGATCACGGTAGCTGCAAGTATGGGAGTGTCCTGTACCGGGTACCGCGGGAAATGCCGCTGCTGAAACCAGTCATCTGTATAATAAGGGTTGCTGCCGAAGAAGATGCTGTATTTCAGGATATTGTGCTTGATCAGAATGTGACAGTCCGGGAACGGGTGGAAGTGTCCGATATGATGACCGCCGAACTGATGGACCCTGCCGGCGAAGTTTTCACCATCAGGTCACTCAGCGCTGCCGAGCAGCTGGTACGCGACAGCGGATATACACAGTGGATTTTCAGTGTAACCCCCGGAGTAACCGGCCAGCACCAGCTACTGGTAAAAATTTCCATGATGGAGTACTTGCCGGAACTCGGAAGGTATGTTCCCAAAGAAGTTTCAGTACTGGAGATTGTCACGGTTAGCAGTGAGTTGCCCCTGTCGGAAGAAACTGATGACGAAATGAGGCAATCGGGGCCAAGGCTGAGACTGGGACAAGACAATAAGCCTGATACAGGTCATTTTGAAGCCGCACTGGAGATGGATGACAGTGAATATGCATCCCCTGCTCCACCGTCTCCAGTTGCTGATATTCCTGCCCGCAAACCTTCGCGCGGTCGGGCTGCTGCCATTCTGATGGCTATACTTCTCACGGGAAGTACGGCGACCTGGGCACTTGCGCCAAAGTACACGCGCGACTGGTGGCTTGCGAGTATGCGGGATGAGACCGACGAGTACATCGCTTACGCTGAAAAATACCAAAATACACCCGGCGCCAGTATGAATGTAGAAAAAGCCCTCTTTTACAAGGCAGAAAAGACCAATGACCTGTCTGACTGGCGGGAATATCAGGCAGTATTTGCCGAAAACGGTCAATTTGCAAACCAGGTTTCTGACAAAATCCGACAGATTGAGTCGAAAAGACTGGCTATACTCGCCCAATCACCAGCAGCCAATGGCCTTGTCAGCTTTGTGAAGGATTTCCCGGAAAGCGAGCGCTTACCGGAACTCAGAGAGACAATAGTTAACCAGAAAAACACCTCCGACAGCCTGATTCAGGGCCTTGAAGATGCTTATCTGCTGAGCCTGCGACTTAAACCAAGTTCTGCCAAAATCAGTGCCTACCTGCGCGACTATCCCGCAGGCGACAAGCTGGCAGTGGCACTGGAGAATGTACCGAAAGATACCTTGAGAGAGGTGCAAACATATATAGATCAAGCTATTGTGAAACAAATTACAGAGGCAAGGACACCAGCTGACGTACGCAAATCCATCCCGGCACTGGAGGCAGCAGGAAGTCCGGAGGCAATTCAACAGGCTGAAACAGTCGTATCCGAAAAACGCAATTTAAAGCCGGCGCTGTCAGATATCAGGGCTGCCAAAGAAAGAGCCAGAACAAGAAATGGGGAATAGTCCCATACCTGAACAAGCTCTTATATTTGTGCACTAAAACAGTGCCTATGAACATCACTTTCCCGGGTCACAAATGCTTTCTGATGGAAAAAGGAAGTAGTCGGCTGCTCACAGACTACTCGCTGATGGAAATCGGGGAAAACATACAGGTATGATCCGCGACAAAAATCCACCAGCTTGTTTTATTCCCTTTCTCAACCCGGTTTTTGAGGAGGACATATCCCGGCTTTTCAACAACCCTTTCAGTTATGAGCCACATCCGCTGTGTCTGAGGGCTATACTGGAACTGGAACCCAGACTCAAAGAGCTGGAGGAAATTCATAATTTCGGATTTGGTAATGAGCCGGAGCGTGACGTATGCGGAAAAATGTTCGGGGTACTGGTTGTACAAAACCGGAGTACCGGCGAGACCGGTTATCTGGCCGCTTTTTCCGGCAAACTGGCAGGCAGCAATCATCACCAGGGTTTTGTTCCTCCAGTATTTGATATACTTGAAGAGGGGGGATTCTTTCGCAGGGGAGAGGCTATACTAAATGAAATAAACCGGGAGACGGAGCAACTGGAAAACAGTGGAATTTTCCGGCAACTGGAAAAGGAACTGCAAAGCGAAGTATCGGAAGCCGAATTACATATCGGACAATTAAAAGAAACGCACCAGGCAAAAAAGTTTGGCAGGACTGCCCGACGCGAGGCTGGTGAGGGAAATCAGGCACTGATCAGGAAACAACTGGAGGAAGAAAGTGCGCGCGATCACTTTGAGATGAAAGATCTGAAAAGATACTGGAAAATCCGCGTTGATACAGCAAGAAACAATCTGGAACAGTACAATGCCCGTATCAATGCACTGAAAGAACAGAGAAAACGCGGATCAGCAGCACTACAGCAACAGATATTCGAGCACTACTCATTTCTGAACGCGCGGGGAGAACGAAAAAGCCTGGGAGAAATATTTTCACATACCGGAGTACAGCCACCTGCAGGTGCGGGCGAATGTGCCGCACCGAAACTTCTCCAGTATGCATTCATCCGGCAATTGAAGCCAATTGCAATGGCAGAATTCTGGTGGGGAGCTTCGCCTCCCGGAGAAATCAGACGACATCGCCACTTCTATCCGGCATGTCGCGGAAAATGCCTCCCCATACTTGGCCACATGCTGGAAGGAATGGAAGTTGAGCAAACAGAAAGCCGGACAAATACAACCAGTGATATTGTCATCCTGTATAAAGATGAGCATATTGTGGTATTAGAAAAGCCCTCTGGAGTACTTTCAGTGCCTGGCAAGGAGGAGAGTGACTCTGTTTATACAAGAATCAGGGTAAAATATCCACAGGCAACGGGATCTGTAATTGTTCACCGGCTCGATATGTCCACTTCAGGTCTGATGTTAATTGCCCTGCATGCTGAAGCACATAAAGTACTGCAGCATCAGTTTCTGACAAGAAGTGTGGAAAAAAGATACACTGCCCTGCTCGACGGGATAGTAGAAAAGAGAGAGGGAACCATTGACCTGCCGCTCCGGGTTGATCTCGATGACCGTCCGAGGCAAATGGTATGTTACGAACACGGGAAAGCCGCGCGAACGCACTGGCGCGTGAGCGGGTACGAGGCAGGGAAAACGAGGATACATTTTTACCCGGTGACCGGGCGTACTCATCAACTGAGGGTACATGCGGCTCATCCTGACGGACTTGACACACCAATAACAGGTGACGAATTGTATGGTACAGGAGGGACAAGACTTCATCTGCACGCCGATCGGCTGCAGTTTACTCACCCGGTGAGCGGCGTACAGATGAAATTTGAGGCGCAGGATGCCTTCTGAGCTGAGAGCTTGTTCAGGATTCTCTGCCGGTGGCAAAAACAGGCTGATTTTTTGTCAGTTTTTGCATTTTTGAAGGCGCATAGCCGGAGCTACGCAACTGAAAAAAGGTGAAAAATGAGACGTTTTTGACTCGGTGAGAGAATCCTGAACAAGCTCTTAGCCAATTATTGAACGGTCTTTAGCCAGATTGGCTGCATACAGCATGGCAGCACCGGCGTGACTAAGGTCGCGGAGCAGGTAGCCAAGGTTTGACTGCGCAGCTTCGCCACCTGACATAGCACCCGGGAGATAAATCAGAACAGCAAAAAGCAACAGCATCACGCTCAGCAGCGTTGCAGCAAGCTTATCATACTTGCCCAACAGAATAGATACAGCAGCAGCTATCAGTCCGAGGCCTGAGAGATATACCCAGATTACAGCGGCGGGCATGTATGACGGAACCATACTGGCCATGGCATCGGCTTTCATCAGGTGAAACAGACCGAATACAGCGAACGGGATTACAAAAAAGTAGCGGCCAAGTGAGAGGAAAGCGTTCATACAGATATTTTTCGTTTTACAGGATGAAGAGAAGTTGGTTGGTGATGGATATTCCGGTTACAAAAAATCCCGGATCTTCAGGAAATGAAGATCCGGGATAAGAATTGACAGACGACAGCAGCAGATTAATACTGCCAGAGATCGTGTTCCCAGTTGAAAATCTCGCCTTTGATACGCTCTGATTCCATCTGAAGGTCCACGCTAGGTGGAATATAGTCTTCCAGTTTGCGGTCGTACACGTTTGACTCTTTGTAAACGTAGCTTGCGAAATAGCGCATTTCGAAGTAGTCGTCCCAGGAAATAGTGGCATTCATATTGCCTCCCATGGTATATACGCGGTGGCGCGCGAAGAGTTCGCGAGCGTGCGGGTAATACACCCAGAACATCGGCTTTTCGAAGCGGAAGTTACCTTCATTGTCGCGCACGTCAATCATCGGAGCGATACCGAGGATACGAACCTGCATGGTTGAAGTCTCCTTGTCGAAGAACCATACTTCCTTGATACGGAAACGCTTCACGTCTTCCCAGTTGATGTCGTTATTAACGATCGTGATTTTTTCCTCGTAAGTTTCAGGATCGAAAGTGATAACGGTATCGGACTTGGAGAGCATGGAGAGAACATCCTCTGTGCTCAGGCGCTTTTTGAATTTTGCACCGTCTTCGTCAACGCTATAAACGGGCAAATCGCCTTTAGTTGCAGCGTCTGAGAGAATTTTGAAGAACGGCTGTTCAGGATAAGCGAACGGCAGGTTCATTTTCTCACGAACGTCAATAACGCGCCAGATACGTTTTTCCCAAAAGACATCACTTTCGCGAACAGGCTGATAGGCCAGCACTCTGCGTTCACCCATGATTTCCTTTTTGACTACATCGTCAATTGCGCCACCTTCCGGTTCTTCAGTAGCTGTTACCTCTTCAGACTCGATTTCCTCGGGATCCTGAGCGAAAGCAGTGGTTCCGACAAAGAGGAAGAGGGAGAGGCACATCCATTTTACTAATGTTTGCATGGCTCGTGCAGTTTTGGGTTAATGTTGTGAAAAAATTACCTGATTTTGTATGCCAGACCACCGATATTACGAGCGGCGGCATCACCCGGGCACTTGCATTTTACATCATCGAAGAAGTAGGAGTCGCCCGGCTTGGCCTTGTTTATATATTCAGCTACCTGAGGGTTCCAGCGAGCACCTACGTTTTGTGCAGTGATAGGATCCTGACGTTTGGGAAGGTATGTGACCTCAAAACCTACAACGTCGCATTTTGCATCGAAGTCGAAGTTTTCCAGCAGAGCAGCGATACCACCCTGAGCCTTGAATTCACCATTCGGCATAACACCACCTTTGTTTTTGGGGTTGCCACCGAGACGGGGGTTCGGGTCAGGAATACGCTTGACGCGGTATTGGAAAGTTTGTGAAGCACCTCCTCCTGAAACCGTAAGTGATGCATCGCCGGGAGTGGTAACGTTGATAGTGTACTTGCCACCACCGTTATCCTGCAGACTGATACCACCACCTGAGCCGGTAACTTTTACTTCATTGGAAGAAACGCCGGCAGCTGAAACGCTGATCGGGTTTGGAACACCGATATAGAACACGTTCATTTTGTCGAGAGAAACTGCTACAGAGCGCTGACCAACCTCATACTTGAATTCTTTCTGATAGTTGTCAGTTTTACCTGTAAGCGGGTTCTTCACGTTGATGCTTACATTCAGTTTCCGTTCACCTACACCGCTGGTGCCGGTTTCATAGCGGCCGATACCGTCTTTGAGCGGCACGTTGCTTCCGTTTACGTTGATGCTGATGTTATCAGCTGTACTGCTGTATGCGCTGAGGAACACATCCGCGGCGTATCTGTCGCCGGAGATAACATAACTTTTCTCAGCGGACAGAGCCGGAGTAAATTTATCGAATTTGATATCTTCACCACCTACTTTATTGGCGATGTAGCTGAGTACAGCAGAATACGAGTTCTTTGCATCGCTTTGCAGTTTACCCAGAATAGGGAACACAGCTGCGACAGGCATTTGCTTGAACTTGTACTCAGGCCAGTTTTTAGCGGCTACTCCGCGCGGAAGTTCTTCGATATTGAGTGGCAGAGAGCGCGCAACAGTTGAGTCGCCATCGGAGAGCTCAAGAAGGATTCTGCGGGTCTCATTCACCTTGTCCTCGATTTCCTTGCCCAGACCATCATTGATGAACATCTTGGTGGTCAGGTCTTTGTTACGGATATCTTTTGGTTGGCCTTCTACTTTAGGGTTTGGGCCGCCAGCTTTTTCGAAAAGTGTTTTGCGTACACCCTCGACATAGGCTATAAAATTGTCAGCCACTTCCTTGGCTTTCTCCGCATTGGAGCGGTACTTCTTGTTTATCTCGGAATCATACGCCTCTACTTCCTTGACGATGCTCTTCATTACCGCCTCGTTAGAGCGGTCAACGATGGCACCCGTAT
The DNA here is from genome assembly GCA_021298575.1 of Saprospiraceae bacterium. GTDB lineage: Bacteria > Bacteroidota > Bacteroidia > Chitinophagales > Saprospiraceae > M3007. The sequence continues at coordinate 19,474 of JAJTFM010000013.1, forward strand.
CTTTCATCCCTTTATCAAGAGAGAAGAAAGCATTCATCACCTCAGCAGACACGTTCAATGCCAGCAGCGCGGTCAACACAAGATACATGAGGTTAATCATGAGTTGTCGCGGCTCCTTTGGTATGGACATGAGTTCTTACGTTTTTAATAGTGAGAAAATCGGAACTTGAAATCTGCTTCGGAAATTACTGGCGACCGATGTTGGACATCGCTGCGAGCATATTGCCGTAAACAGTGTTCAGGGAACCGAGGTTTTTGTTAAGGGATGCCATCTGGTCTTTGTAAGCCTTCACGTCATCGGAAGATTTGGCCATATCGGCCATAGCTTCGTTCAGCTTGGTGTAGAAGTTGCTCATAGTTTTAACCTGCTCCTGTGTACCGGAGAAATCAACCTCCTGAAGAGCCTTGAGAGCACCGAGGCTCTTTGACATAGACTGCAGTTCAGTGAGCATCCCACCGAGCTGGCGCTCGATGACGTCTCCGTGGAGCGGAGTACCCATGTCAACATTGTTTTGCGGGCCGGCTGTGAGCGGCTGTATGCGGGAACCGTAGTCGGAAAGACCCGGATAGAGTTTATCCCAGTAATAGTCGGCATCAGGGCCGAGGACACCCAGCATAAGGAAGATGAAAATCTCGATACTCATACCAAGGATAAGCATCTCGGAAGCGCCTTCCCATGATTCCAGTTTGAAAAGTGCACCTGCAAGAACGAAAGCGGCACCTACGCCAATCATCAAATTCTTGAAGTACTTAAAGCCCTTGCTTTTGACGAAACTCATTGTTTTTTACTTTTAAGCAGTTTTAAAGAAAGATCAGTTCAAGTTGTCATGGTTCGAGGGGGCGGCGCTGAACCAACGCCGCGGGCAGCCCGGCAGTGCAACAAAACGCCGGGGGATAGCATTGGAAATTTCCTTAGAAATCGTTAATGGAACGACCGAGGAATGTCAGAACACAGCGGAAACCAACGTAGCACTTGGTAGTATCCTGGTACTCGAAAGTACGTGTACCTGTATTCATAAAGAACGCCACATCTTTCCAGGATCCACCGCGAATAACCTTGCGCTTGGCAGTTTTATCGTCGGATTCCTTGGCATCAACGCGGATATCGGGGTTCAGATCATGCATGAAAGAATATGCATTCTCGAAATAGGCAGTCTCAGTCCACTCAGCTACGTTACCAGCCATACAGAACAGACCGTAGTCGTTCGGATAGTAACCATCGGCTTTTACAGTGTAAAGACCTCCATCTTCAGGGTAGTTACCGCGACCAGGCTTGAAGTTAGCCAGCAGGCAACCCTTGGCATTACGAGTGTAGTAGGCACCCCATGGATAGGGAGCTCCTTCACGACCGCCGCGAGCAGCATATTCCCATTCATGCTCGGTTGGCAGACGGAAGTCTTCGGAAACTTCGGCAGTTTCACCGTACATATTCCAAAGCTTGGTACGCCAGTAGCAGAAGGCCTTGGCCATCTTCCAGTTAACACCTACAACAGGATAGTCGTCGAATGACGGGTGCCAGAAATAGTTGCGGGTCATAGGCTCGTTATAGGAATACGCGTAGTCGCGTACCCATGAAAGTGTATCGGGATACACCTTGATTTTCTCGCGATGGATATGACTGGTGCGATTGGACGTGCGGTCATGCGCAGCACGCTGCCAGTCGTACCACTGGAATTCGAATACCAGTTTGGTTACGTCGAGTTCTTTGCGACCTGCAAAGCGCTCGTTACCCTGGTAATACATGTCTTCCAGAACACCGTCACCTTCGGCATCTCCTTCCCAGTCAATCTCCTGTTCCCAGTCGATGATATTCTGAGGTGGCTGCTGGTCGTTTTCGGATTCTTCGACCACATGCTCGAGCTTGCGGTGAGCCAGCGAGTCGCGGACCCAGTTCACGAACTGGCGGTACTCGTTGTTGGTAATCTCCGTGTCATCCATAAAGAAGCCCTGAACAGAGATAGTCTTTGGACGTGCAACAAGAGATTTACTGAGATCTTCATCGCCAACACCGATCTGAAGTGTACCGGACGGAACATAGACCATGCCGTAGGGGTTGATACCCTTCCAACTGGGGCGATCAGTTACGCCGATCAGTTGACCACCCTCCTGGCGGCCACAAGAAGCAATGATAACTGCAAAAAAGAGCAGTAAAAGGGTTGAAAGCTGTAGTTTTTTCATTTTAAACACCCGATGGTTTCCTTACAAAAGTTGTACGGTTTGGAAAAAGTGGCCGTAAAGGTAGAAATGATTGAACTATTGAAAAAACAATTCCAAAAAATTTGGCACAAAGCTCAATCTTAACCCCTAAGGCATCAGACAAACGACTTTTTAACTTTTTATTGTATTCAAAGTTAAAATTTTTCAAAAAAAACGAGGATTGTAAATCACAGGCGGCAATTTACCTACTCCTACAGGTTTATTCAGGCTGTATCGCAGCAAAAGTTCATGGCTTCCGCGGCTTACCGAGCCTAATGATGAACGAGAAACGTCAAAAGCGTATAGTATTGTTGTCCTCTCATTCATTTTTAACCCGCCAAGTAAAACAAATGCATCCTTTGATGAATTTCCGAATCCCCGGAATGAAAAGCCGGCAAATGTACTCTCTCTCCAGTTAATAACCGCAGAAATATCTGCTTGTGTCTTCACAAGGTCAGTTTTAACTAAAATGGAGGGTATAAATACCGCGCCTTCCGTTATAACCACACGATAATCGGCGTGCAGATATCCGTGCGGCAAAAGCTCAACACCAAAATCAGATGGCATGGCACCACTCAGTACCGGCTGAAAGGAAATTCCGGCCGACCATTTCTCCGCGCGGAAGTACACGCCTGCATCGGCAAAAAGTGTGGCAGCAGACTGCTTTCCCAGTGGCAGTAGTGCATCGTTATGCGAAAAGTCTGAATCCGTGTAAATACCGTCGGGAGCCCTGAGTCGGGCACCATCAAGAACATACTGCTGATAGCCCAGACTTGTACCCACAGAAAGCACTCCCACTGTTCCAGCCTGTATCTGACAATTGTAGCTGAGAGAAACGTGACTCCGGGCATGCGCCCCTGCCGACTCGTTTGAAACCCTGATCCCTGCACCGCTGCTTATGGCATATACAGGCAGGTGAGCATTACAATACTGGCTGACCGGAGCACCTTCCAAACCTGACCACTGCTGCCGGTAAACGCCAGTTATAGTCAGTGTGGATTCCATTCCGGCATAAGCGGGATTAAATTGATATGGATTCCAGGCATACAAACTGTATTGCGGCGTCTGCTGGGCTTGCAGGCGAATCATAACAAAGACAAACAGCAGACTGAATGGAAGCCTCATATTCAGATCATTTCCCAAAGTTCGTCCAAAGATACTACCGGCGCCCGACAGGCAAAGTTTTCACACAAATAAATGAGCGATTCTTTTTGTCCCGGCTTGCCCGAGAAAAGCGGAATAACGCTCTCATACCCGTCAGATGCCATCACTACACTGTTGGGAATAAACTTTTTTCTGATAGCAGCAGCCTTTTCATCTGCATCACCACCCACTACAGCTATCTGCACTGGCGGCTGGGTACGATGTAAAAATGCCTGCGCCCAGCCTGAAAATGAAAGTGGAAACTGTATGACCGACGCTCTCATGGTATCGAGCATTCGGCCAGGGATATTGCTCCATTCTGCATGGCTCACAATCAGATTTAGCCGTTGCAGATTGTGAATCATCGTACTGTTCCCGGAAGGGGTAGCATTGTCATAAAAGTCTTTCTTCCTCACAATTATATCAGTCTGATTCCGGCGCGTACTGTACATATTGTGCTGCTCCGGATCATAAAATGCTTCCAGTACATATTCTGTGTAGCGTTCAGCAAGCTCCAGATATCTGACTTCAGAGGTAATAACGAGCAGGTCCAGCAGGGCAGCAATCAGGAAGGCATAATCGTCGAGAAATGCCGGGATGGCCCCTCCTCCCGTGCGCGCGTGCACAGGATAACCGTCTTCACACATCTGTCCGACGAGATAATCCATATTTTTAACAGCAGCAGCCTTGTAGTTTTCATCGCCGAGTACCATATACGCTTTGGCATAAGCCGAACACATCAGCGCATTCCAGTCGAGTAACACCTTGGTATCGAGCAGTGGCCATATCCTTTTAGAGCGCTCCGTCAATAACTTCATTCTCTGGTTGTATAATTTCCGGTGAATGAACGGACTCTCTTCGAGATCAGCAGAACCTGTACTCCGGTACAGAATATTTGTTTCTTCCCAGTTTCCTTCTTCGCTGACATTATAATATCGGCAGAATTCTTCAGAATCTGCTCCGAGTACTTCTCTGATTTCATCTTTTGTCCAGACATAAAATTTCCCCTCCACACCCTCTGAATCAGCATCCTGTGCGGTATAGAAGGCTCCTTCGGGACTTGTCATTTCCCTGCTGACCCATTCCAGTGTTTCGCGAATTGTATCACTGAAAAGTGCTGTGAATCGCCCTGCGGGATCTTGAGCTGAAGCTATTTTACAGGCGTCGGCAAGTACGCCGATGAGCAATGCATTATCGTAGAGCATCTTTTCGAAATGCGGGATATTCCACTCCCTGTCGGTTGCATACCGGGCAAATCCGCCGCCGATCTGATCATAAATACCGCCTGATATCATTTTTTCGAGTGAAAAGAAAGCGTGCTGCAATGCTTCAGGCTGCCGGAAATACCAGCTGTATTCCATCAGCCACTGAACGGCCATGGTGGAGGGAAACTTGGGTGCCCCGCCGAAACCGCCGTGCGCAAAGTCGAACTGAGACCGGAGGCGTTCATAAATATCCTTTAACGGAGTACCGCCCTCACCCTGATTTGCAGGGCTAACTACAGGCGGAGTATCCTTGCTGATATGCCCGGTGAGTCTTTCGGCCTGTTCGAGCACCGTTTCGCGGTGTGTCTCCCACACATCAGCCATATATTTTAACACATCGAGCCACGACGGGCGGTTATAGGCGGGTTGGGGCGGAAAATAGGTGCCCGCATAAAAAGGTTTTCCGTCGGGGGTCAGGAAGCAGTTGAGCGGCCATCCGCCACCGCCGGTCAGCAGCTGACACGCCTCCATATATATGGCGTCCACATCAGGCCTTTCTTCGCGGTCAACCTTGATACTGACAAAATATTTATTCATCAATTCAGCAACGGCAGGATCCTCAAATGACTCCCTCTCCATGACATGACACCAGTGACAGGTACTGTAACCTATACTGACGATAACAGGTTTATGTTCGGCGCGGGCGCGCTCAAACGCTTCCGGGGACCATGGGTACCAGTCAACAGGATTGTGCGCGTGCTGTAGAAGGTAGGGCGACGTTTCTTCAGAGAGTCTGTTCATTTTATACTTTTATATCCGATCAAACATGATTAGGGCGTAAATGTTGAGTACACAGACAAGCGATTACTCCAGTATTCTGAAAATATCATCATTGCGAAGGGCAAAAAAAAACCCGGCTGCGACTTTTCACAACCGGGGTTCCAGCCTATGAAGCATAAGACATCTGAACCAGACAGAGGTCGCACAACGTATCAACGCTGCGTGAGCGCGAATACAGACGGCGACGAGAGGAGGTGTATCCCGTGGAAGGATACACGCTCGTGCAGCAAAAGATCTAAAACGAGCGAACCCGACAGAGCATACGGTCGTTGAATACCGATGGCAGGGCAGATTCGATTAGGCGCACAGCGCCAGCAAGGAAGCAGTGATTGATCGGTTTTGATTGGGATGAACGATCAAAATGAAAGGTGAGATCGGTTTGGATTAAAGCCCCTTTCGGGAAACAGTATCTATGGAACAATATTCATACCAAAAACATACGCATGAGAAAAAAAAATACTTTAAAAAAAATCAAATATTAGCAAGTTATTGAAAATCAATATTTTAATATTTTAAATTCAGACAAAAAGTGCTCTTTTCAGTTCTTCCACCCTGCCAATCTGATGTATTCTGATAGCATAACGGCTGGTGTCAATACCCTTCATTCCATATTTTGACACATAAATCTCTCTGAATCCGAGGCGATCCGCTTCAGTAATTCGTTGTTCGGCCCTTTGAACAGCTCTGATTTCGCCAGAGAGGCCCACCTCACCGGCAAAACATATATTGGACGGGATACTCACATCTGACAGACTGGATATCAGGGATGCCACAATAGCGAGGTCGATACCCGGGTCTTCCACCCTGATACCTCCGGCGATATTGAGGAAAACATCGTTAATACTGAAAAAATAACCACAGCGTTTTTCGAGAACTGCCAGCAACATAGACAGGCGCCGCATATCGAAGCCCGTGGCAGATCTCTGGGGGGTGCCGAAGACGGCCTTGGACACAAGTGCCTGTGTTTCGATAAGCATTGGACGCATACCCTCCATAGTAGCCGCCACGGCACTGCCACTGAGTTCCTCATCCTTCTGGCTCAGCAGCAACTCGGAGGGGTTGCTTACCTGACGCAGGCCTTCGCTTTGCATTTCGTAAATACCCATTTCGTCGGTGCTGCCGAAGCGATTTTTAAGTGTTCTGAGTATCCGGTAAGTATTGTGACGATCACCTTCAAACTGGAGTACACAGTCTACAATGTGCTCGAGCAGTTTGGGGCCTGCGATATCGCCGTCCTTGTTTATATGGCCTATCAGCAACACCGGGATATTGGTTTCTTTCGCAAAGCGCAGGAACTCTCCCGCGCACTCGCGCACCTGTGCGATACCGCCCGGCGCAGAATCCAGATGGGGAGTATTCATTGTCTGGATGGAATCTACAATCATCAACCGGGGTTGCAGTTCCTGTGCCTGTTGAAGTATGCGTGTGGTGTTCGTTTCAGTGAGAATATAGCAGTCGGATCTGAAGTCGGCTACCCGATCAGCGCGCATCTTCACCTGTTCCTCACTTTCTTCACCACTTACATAAAGCACTTTTGCGGGCAGCTGCATGGCAACCTGCAGCAAAAGTGTACTCTTTCCGATACCGGGCTGCCCCCCCATGAGAACCAGTGAGCCGGGCACAATACCTCCGCCGAGAACTCTGTTGAACTCCTGATCTGGTGTAGGCATGCGCGCGGTTCTACCCGTCTGCACTTCTTTCAACAGTGAGGCTCTGGGGTGGTCTTTTTTACCCTGAGGGGCCCAGGATCGTCTTTTTTCCTCGGAGGCTGTTTCTTTTTGTATCAGTTCTTCCTGATAAGTATTCCATTCGCCGCAATGCGGGCATTTACCTAGCCACTTTGGTGCCGAGGCACCGCAACTGGAACAAAAGAAGATAGTACGCGGCTTGGCCATACGTTTAGCGGGGGATTTTCAGACTACCCAGAGTGCAAAGATGCGCAGAATAATATTAAGAGCTTGTTCAGGATTCTCTCGCCGAGTCAAAAACGGCTCATTTTTCACCATTTTTCACCTTTTTTCAGTTACGTAGCACCGGCTATGCGCCTTCAAAAATGTAAAAACTGACAAAAAATCAGCCTGTTTTTGCCAACAGCAGAGAATCCTGAACAAGCTCTGAGAGCTTGTTCAGGATTCTCTCGGAGGGCGAGGTGTCCGACGGGCCATTTATTGTCATAATTCGGCAAAAGGCCCGTCGGAAGGCAAGTTTCAGGGAACACAGGGTGTGGTATGAAATCCGGATGCTATACCTTGCTGTTCCGGGCTGCGTTTGGTCAAGGGCAATAAACGCAGTAACATACCAGCCATTTAAACGGGGAAAGCCTTGTTTTAGTTCATAATTACGCAAAAAAATATTGTTAAGAGCTTGTTCAGGATTCTCTGCCGGTGGCAAAACAGGCTCATTTTTTGTCAGTTTTTGCGTTTTTGAAGGCGCATAGCCAGTGCTAAGTAACTGAAAAAGGGTGAAAAATGGCGAAAAACGAGCCGTTTTTGACTCGGTGAGAGAATCCTGAACAAGCTCTAAGAAGAAGCTATAGCTCTGAACAAGGCATCGGCCTTCACCAGGCACTCTTCATATTCAGATTCAGGCACCGAGTCATAAACAATAGCTCCGCCGACCTGTGCGGAGAGGTATCTGGTATCGGCGTTGTAGAGCAGACTTCTGATAACCACATTAAAATCAAAATTACCGGCTGGGTCGAAGTACCCTACAGCGCCGGAATACAGCCCTCTGCGGCTCATTTCATACCTCTCAATCAGGTTCATGGCCATTACCTTGGGAGCACCTGTCATGCTCCCGGGAGGGAATGCCCTTGTCAATGCGTCAACGGGATGCGTTTGTGGCAATATTATCCCTGAAACAGTTGAAATCATCTGATGGACCGTTCGGAAAGTATAGACGCCGAACAGCTCTTCTACCCTGACAGATCCTGGCTGGCACGAGCGGGCGAGATCATTTCTCACCAGATCTACGATCATTACATTTTCTGCCCTGTCTTTAACACTGTTTGCGAGTTCATTTATCAGGCTTTCGTTGTGTGATCCTGTATGTCGGCGGGTGCCTTTTATTGGCTGAGAGAGCAACTTGTTGCCCTGAAGCCTGAGGAATCGCTCGGGACTGGCACACAACAGGTAATTGTTGTTGTAACGAAAAAATGCTGCCATGGGTGGCTGAGCAATCTCGTTAAGTTTATCGTAAACCCGAAGCGGATCAATGATTACATTTTCGGCGTAGAACTCCTGACAGAGATTCATTTCATACAAATCGCCCTCTTGTATGTGTCCGATAATTGATCTGACCGTATCCAGATAGACAGATTTGGGCATCCGGGGTATCAGGACCGGCGGAAGAGTTTCAACTGGCGGGAATACCGTTTGTGTGGACAAAATAGCGTCACACACTGATTCCGGATTGCTTGTCAGGCAGTGAACAATAATCTGGCCTGACTGCAGAAGTACCACTGTTTCAGGCCGGAAGAAGCTCATTACTGGGAAGTTCACTCCGTCGGGAAGCGAAGAGGACAGGTTTTCCGTTTCTGCCTTCAGATCATAACTCAGTCCGCCAAACAGCCAGTCAGGGTATTGACTACGGTATTTTTTCAGCGTATCGAATGCACGTCCGGGTAAAGCCTGAACTAAATCTTCCGAACCTATACCCGCCACCAATTCAAAAGACTCACCGGCGAATACATCTTTATGGGAGTTATTGTCGAGACAAATACTATACTCGTGCCCTGCTGCGTAGAAGAGAATCTGGTGTTTGACCAGATTCGGATCGGCCACATGGCGGCGGGCAGTTGATCTTTGTTGATTCATGGGGGCAAAAATAACATGAGCCACCCCAATTAAGAGGTGACTCATACTTCATGGTGATGTTTACTGTTATTTTTGACTACTGAAGCACAGCTTCACGCTCATTCATCATTTTGCGGATATTGATGAGTGCATAGCGCATACGGCCGAGCGCAGTATTGATGCTTACCCTGGTGAGCAATGCAATTTCCTTGAAACTCATATCGGCGTAATGGCGAAGAATGACCACCTCGCGTTGTTCGGGCGGAAGTGAGTCAACCATCCTGCGGATATGGTTGTGTGTTTCGGAGCGTATGATGTGTGTATCAGCGCCATCGTTATCCGTACGAAGCACATCAAAGATGTCGAAATCTTCGGATGGATTGATGTGTGCACGGCGTTTGTTACGTCGGTGGTAGTCAACGCACATGTTGTATGCGATACGCATAGCCCACTGTACGAACTTTCCTTCGTGGTTGTATTTACCCCGACGGAGCGTGTCAATGATTTTGATGAAGACCTCCTGAAAGATATCTTCAGCGAGAGCTCGATCTTTGACGAAAAGATAGATGGAGGTGTAAATTTTGGCTTTGTAACGAGAAAGGAGAATCTCGAAAGCCTGTTCATCACCGTCCATGTAACGGGCGATCAGTTCCTGATCGTGGAGCATCGACACAACTTGCATAAGCAAAAAATTTTGCTGTGAACCAGTTAAACAAAATCTAAGTGGTGTACAAGTTTGACTCGATACGCAGTGATGAATTTTGTGAGAAAAGAGTTTGCTTTCGCAATTGAATCGGTCAAATGTAGGGCGATATTTCAAATCCACAAAAACATTTACCATTTTTTAACATTTTTTTTCTGACTATAGATGCAACCGGATAAAATATCGGACGAATATTTTTTAATTTGATTATTTTTGCCGCTGAATCAAAACATAATTGCGCGCAACAATTCATCTTTTTCGCCTCTAATTTATGTCGTATCTTCCGGCCCCGGTTCAATCTGAGGGTTTTGCGCTACCGGTGTTATTGCCGGCAGGAAAGATTCGGGCAGACATACTATGGAAATTTTAATTGTTTTAGTACTCATCGTCCTGCACGGATTCCTGGTGCTGGGAGAAATTGCCCTTCTGACAGCCAAGCGTTCGCGGCTGGAGGGAGAGCGTCTGAAAGGCAACCGGAATGCAGCTATTGCCATCGCGTTACTCGATAATATTGACCAGTACCTTTCTGCGATGCAGATAGGGATTACCCTGATTTCGATTGTGGAAGGTGCTTACGCAGGTGTGGCTATTTCCCACAAACTGGAGCCACTACTGGCAATGATTCCCTCCATTGCGCCTTATGCCGACCAGATATCACTGGCCGTTGTGGTAACACTGATCACCTATCTTTCGCTGATTGTTGGCGAACTTGCACCAAAATACATTGGTATTCAGTATGCAGAATCGCTGGCACTGACTTTCGCGCCGGCGATGGATCTTACAACCCGCATAACGGGCCCGATATCAAGATTCCTCAGCTGGTCAACCAAGATGTTCATGCGAATTCTGTTTATCAAACCCAACGATCAGCAGAGTATTTCGGAGGATGAAATCAAACTGATGGTCAAGATGGCCAGGCAGCAGGGTGTGTTGGAAGCCAAGGAAAGCGAGTTTATACAAAATATACTCCGTTTTGCCGACAGGGATGCCTACACTATCATGACACACCGGAACTCTGTTGAATGGCTCGATATTAACGCCACTTCCGAGGAAAATGAGCGGATAATACAGGAGAGTGGCTACACCAAGTTTCTGGTTTGCGACGACACCATCGAGAACATTCTGGGTGTGGTGAAATTGCGTGATTACGTTGACAACAGACAGAAATCGGGATTCAGCCTCCGCAATATCCTTACTCAGCCGCTTTTTGTGCCTGAAACGATGAATGCACTGAAAATTCTGGAGCGTTTCAGAAAGGCACGGAACTATTTTGCGGTGGTTGTGGACGAGTACGGTTCCACGCAGGGCATTATAACTCTGCACGATCTGACGGAAAACATATTCGGCACATTGCCCGATATGGATGACGTTACCGATCCGGATATTGTAACTCGCGAAGACGGGAGTCTGCTGGTTGACGGAACTATTCCGATTGATGAATTGCGGGAAACTGTAAATCTGAAGGCATTCGACTTTGAGGACGCCGACTATTCCACTCTTGCGGGATTTATATTGTATCAACTGAGCGAAATACCAACCGTAGGTGATCATTTTGAGGCGGAGGGCTACCGCTTCGAAATAATGGATATGGACAAGAGCAAGATAGACAAGGTATTAATTACGCGCCTTCCAGAGAAGGAGGAGGCTGATTAGGCCTGATATTAACCGATTAGATACATAAACAGGAGTGCGGGCAGAAAAACAGCAGCAGTAATTCGAAGAAGACACCGGATCGAGTTGTTCGTTGCGGTTGTTGGTTGCTCTTTAAACTCGATTAAAAGACCAACAACGAACAACTCAGGGCAATTGTTCAGCGGGGTGTCAGGCGGCCAGTTCCTCCACGATATTGGAGATATGACCAAGCCTGCTTTTGTCGAGAGAATAGTAAATGAACTTTCCGTTACGTTCCGTCTGAACTACACCGGCACGTCGCAGTATGGCCAAATGCTGGCTGGCAACACTCTGTTCCAGGCGTAATTTCACGTAAATGTCGGTCACTGTCATTTTTTTGTTCTCCTCAAGCAAATCTATCATGCGCTGCCTCAACTTGTGGTTGATTGCGCGCAAAACAGACGCCGCCTTTTTGAGCTCCATGTAGTCCAAAAGGGCATCGGCCTTCCCGTTGCGCAGGAAGACGGGTTCAGATTTTGTCTTCTTCATAATGATTGTTTTGATTATTGAACACTGGCTGTTTTCTAAAACATAATACCACCAAAATTATGCCAGTTTAATTAAGAAAAAAGTGAATAACATTTATTTTTAAAATATAAAACCATTATTATCAACGTTTAACATGCAAAAAGTATCCTCAAATTAAAAAAATACGTAACTACTTGGCCTGCTGGCGCAAGCATGAAGATCAGTATGGAAAGTACGGGAAGCGGGCTGGTTGCTGAAACAGCGTTTTCAGAGCGGAACCTGTTTGCTGGTGGTGATATTGGGTGGTTTCATATAGAAGGGCTCAAAGTAGGCCACATCCTGAAATTCACCTGCCAGATAACTTTGCAGGGCAATCTCTCCGGCGTATGCGGCCGAGCATCCAATTGTATCGGGGAACTCAGGATTTCCGTCGAAATACTGGCTGCGTATCTTCCTGCTGCCATTACCAATGACCACGAGCTGACGTTCAAGGGCGTCGGGGACTGTTTTCATGCAATATTCCCACACGGGGCCATCATCCAGAACAAAAGGCTGAGCAGGCAGCAATGGTTCGAGATGTTCATTGTACAGGGCCATCCATACCTCCTGTCTGCGCGCATCAAGCGCAGGCAGGAGCAGGAGTTTTTGGCTACCCGACATTTCTTTGCCAGCTGCAGCCAGCGCCAGGAGCGTATCGAATGCAATAAGTGGTTTATCCAGAGCATAGCACAGCCCCTTGGCCACAGAAGCTCCCACCCTGAGTGATGTATATGCTCCGGGGCCACCACTCACAGCCACAGCATCGAGGTCAGTAAACTTCAGGGATGCTGCCTTCATACACTCGCTCACCAACAGTGTGAGTTCGGCAGCATGATTACTGCAGTTTTGATTTTCCCTGAGCGCTGTAATGCGATTTTCTGAAAAAACTGCCACGGAGCAAACCTCTGTGGCAGTTTCGATAATCAGTATGTCCGGCATATTGAGAAACACTACTTTTTCCCGGTGGAGTCGGGGGCCGTGAAGTACATGACTTTGGTAAGCCACTTTGAGGTATCCTGTTCAGTTGCCGGGTCGGTTATGTAACTTTCAATAACGAGGGGACTCTGCCCGATACTATAGGCAGCACAATACTTTTCAATAGCAGTGTGTGCCTGATGAATACTGTCGTAAGCGCCATAGAAGGAAACAACCAGAGCCTTTCCTCCCGGAGCCCTGAAAAACGAGAAATCTTTGGGCGCTTTTACAGTTTCCTCTTTTACAGGAACACCAACAGCTATTTCAGAAACTCCGGCAGACTGGTCGAACGACCAGTAAATACCGGCAGGAGGACCTGTGAGTACAAGTTTCCCTTCATTCGCTGCCTCCATCACCTTTACCAGGTTGAGGTCAAAAAAATGATGGATACTGTCGAGCTTTACCGTTCCTTTTGCGCAGAAGTAATTGGTTTCGGACATTTCCTCTTCAATTATCTCGTATCCATTATACTTTTTGTGGGCAATACTCTCGCAGCGGCGTTTCAGGAAAGCCAGTCCGCGTTCGTAATCGGTACCCATCGCTTTGTCAATATCGGTGAACATCGCCCAGACATTGACAGGGAATGGCAGATGGGGATCAAAGCCCCACGACACCTTTGTTTTTAAGGTATCGCCTGTCACGTTAAAAAAGGCCGGAATAGTGGACTCAAACGGTTCAATGAACTGCAGCTCCAGATCAATCCGGTCGGCAGAAAGCGCTTTCAGAATTTCCTTGCCTTTGCCTACATTTTCATTGCCGGACCACGAGTAAGAGGATCCGACTTCTCCATCGGCACCTTCGTAGGTTACAGCTACGTTTGGGTCGAGTTTAAGCCAGGGCGACCATTCGTTGAAATTTTTAAAAAACCTGATTTGTTCATAGACCAGTTCCCTGGGAGCATCAATTTCTATGCTTCTTTCAATATGATAGGTATTTTTGGCAAAAATGCCGAATACGCCAATCAGAGCAGCCAGGCCAAGAACGAAATAGAGCAGATATTTAATGAATTTCATGACAGTGAATTTTGTTTCAATTGTAGTATTCATCCGTGCCCAGTTTGAGAGGCATTTCAAAATAACAGCGCAAAAGTCTGAAAAACGAGGTATCCAGTTATTCCGATAGCGTTTTTTTATACGAAATCAGACAATTACAGGATGAAACAGATCAGAAAAGCTCCAGTCGAACTTCATCGGGTAGCAATCTGAAACTTTTTCTGTGCCAGGGGCTCGGACCAAAAGATCGGATAGCCTCCCTGTGTGCTTCTGTGGGATAACCTTTATTTTCAATCCAGCCGTACTGCGGATACTGCTGATGCAAGGTGCGCATTGCCTCATCGCGCCATGTTTTTGCCAGTATGGAGGCCGCAGCGATAGAGGCATATTTTCCGTCGCCTTTAACAATACACTCGTACGGCAGGCCATTATAAGGTCGAAATCGGTTTCCGTCAACAATAACAAAGGCAGGGGCCAGTCTGGAAAGTCCGTCAAGCGCCCTGTGCATAGCCATAAAAGCGGAATTCAGAATATTAATCTGGTCAATTTCAGCAGCACTGACTTCGGCTACAGCCCAGTCGGCAGCCTCCCTTTCTATCACTTCACGCAGCAGGTTACGACGGGCTTCTGTAAGTTTTTTGGAATCATTCAGCAGTGGGTGATGGAAATCTGCCGGCAGGATAACTGCTGCGGCAAAGACGGGGCCAGCCAGACAGCCCCGGCCGGCCTCATCGCAGCCAGCTTCAATATGTACTGTCTGGAAGTGAGCGATCATAAATCAGTGAACGAATAATTTCCAGATTCCAGCAAGTATCAGAATCAGGCCGGAAATAATGCCGGCATTGTGTTCCAGCAGATGCCAGTTACTGAGTCGAAGGCCATGCCAAACAAGCCATACCCACACAGCCATACCGGCTACCGTGGTTACATAATAAAATGCACTCAGCGTCAGTGCCACCGTTGCGCCATGGGTGCCAGCCATCAGGAAGAAGGCTCCTATTTCCAGACAGGGCGACAGGAACATGGCCAAAGCCAGTGCTGCAATGAGCTCGCGTTCGCCAAGATTTTCACGTACGGGAGCATGCAGGTGAAAATGCCTGTGGTAATAGTGCCTCCATATAAATACCAGACCCAGACCAATGAGTAGTACCGGAGCTGCAACAGATGAAAAAATATCTATCCATTCGCTCATTTTCCAGCCCAGAACACTCAGGGCCAACCCGATCAGGATGGTACTGAGCGCATGGGCGCTTCCAGCCAGTATCGTGATACGGACGGCTTTGGCTGCGCTCCAGCCATTTTTTTTCCCGATTGCAACAATAGGAAGCCAATGGTTTGGAATAGCCGCGTGCAACAGACTGACAGACAGACTTGCGGTAAGGACTTCGTACATAATAGTTTACCAGGCAGATTCAGTTTTTATGGTTGGGCAAAGATAATCTGTCTGGCGTACCTTTCGGCCTTCTAAACCGAGATTCACTGTGAGAATTGCCTTTGATGCCAAAAGATACTTCAACAATGCCACCGGACTTGGATTTTACAGCCGGACGCTTGTGAACGGGCTGCGAGCCTTTTTCCCGGAGAACGAGTATTTGTTATACACGCCTTATATACGCGGGAATTACGCACAGGATGATTCAGGAGCGCGGTTTCCGGAGGGATGCCGGGGAAAGCTGGTTCATCCTCTCTGGCGCAGTAAACTGATAACTCCCCAGCTGAAACATGACGGGGTGCAGGTTTTTCACGGACTCAGTCATGAGTTGCCATCCGGGCTCTCCCGTGCAGGAATCAGGAGTGTGGTTTCCATGCATGACCTGATTTTCATGCGTTATCCGGAACTTTATCCGGCCACTGACCGTTTTTTTTACGGATGGAAATACAGAAAAGCAGCTCATGAGGCAGACGTGGTGGTTGCCATCAGTGAACAGACAAAACGCGACCTGATTGATTATTTCGAAGTGCCTGCATGGAAAATTCGTGTCATAGGGCAGGCCTGTGATCCCTCATTCAGTAAATATAGTTTCGCTGCAGTTCCGGGACGCGATACCATTCCGATGTCTTCAGATATCAGAGTGCCAGGTGATGGTTTTGTCATTGCAGCCGGCAGCCTTACTCCGCGTAAAAACTGGGATGGGCTCATAAAGGCTCTATCTGTTACCAGAGAAAGAGGTTTTGACATCCCGCTTGTGGCTGTAGGTACGGGCCGTAGCGATTATGCGCGATCCCTGCCCTCACTCGCTGTAAAACTTGGTGTTTCCGTTATCTGGATTAATCGCCACATTCCTTCCCATGAACTGGCTTTGCTGTACAGGAGGGCTTCAGCGCTGGTTTATCCGTCACTTTTTGAAGGATTTGGAATACCGATACTGGAAGCACTGACCATCGGGATTCCTGTTGTAACGAGTACCGGAAGTTGTTTTGGAGAGGTTGGCGGCGATGCAGCCCTTTATGCCAATCCGCTATCGGCAGAAGACCTTGCAGAGAAGATTATGCAGGCTATGGACAGTCACACAAGAGACAGGCTTTTGAGAGAAGCACCCGGGCAAATCAGACAATTTGATCTGCGAAATATCTGTGAGACCTGGAACAGACTTTACACCGACCTGTACGGTATAAATTCCGGGTTGTAACCATTACTGGCTCATGCCAGACAGGTCAGATATCTAAGAGGTTGTTCAGGATTCTCTGCCGGTGGCAAAAACAGGCTGATTTTTTGTCAGTTTTTGCATTTTTGAAGGCGCATAGCCGGAGCTACGTAACTCAAAAAAGGTGAAAAATGGCGAAAAATGAGCCGTTTTTGACTCGGCGAGAGAATCCTGAACAGGCTCTAATAGGCGCCTCTGACAATTTTTTTGAGCATCATACCGCTTTCTCCGGGAATTTCGAGAGAAAGCGTATAAACACCGGGAAGTAGCGCGGGAGCCTGAACGGAAAAAGTCTGCTCCCCTGATACGACATTGACCGATTGAATCAGAGATGGTGCGCCAAGCATATCACGCAGAATCAGATTTGCCTGAAAGGGCCTTTTGCTGTCGAACTTTACAGTCAGGATATCATTGAAGGGAGAGGGGCTCACCTGCACACCACTCACCTGAGTAATCAGCTGAATATCAGACTGCTCCGGGCAGGACAGACTACCTCTTCCGATTTGTCCGCGGATTTCACCGTCGGGCCATGTCTGTGTTCGTAAAACCATGTACATGCCGCCATTTTCGATTGTCACACCGTGCGTTGCGAGAATTTCGGCTTCTCCCGGAATAACCGGCTTCTGCACCGAAAGCGGGTAGAGTGCATCGCCGTTCTGGCCCGGAGGAGCCTGGCAGATGAATCCGTCGGTCACATCGCTGGTCAGTTTGTCGTAAATCAGTTTGTAATTGATATAGCAGTTTGCCTGATCAACCGAAGCCATTGCAACGCCATACCCGTTGGAACTAACCGGCGGCACCACCTGATTGCCACACAGGTCAAAAGCATATCCTTTCCGCAGACTGTTTTTCATTTGTCCCCGGATTTCTCCGGCCGGTTTTGCGGCTGTGGGTACATTTACGTAAAGATTTCCCTCTACCAGCGCAGTCATCCGATCGGAGTCAAGCGGATAGGTTTTGCTGTAAACACCCGGTGTTGAGGTTAATTCAAGAGTTTCAAGCAGTGTTCCCGTTGTGCCGGGGGCTCCTTTTCTGATTTCGACGGCAGCAGGAGTGATTGTACTGATATATACGGTGGAAGTGAGGCTGTCCAGCGTTGTATTCAGTATATTATGGCTAAACCCGAATCCGGCAGATGGTGTGGACGGGATAGCCTGCGCTGAATTTACAGGTGCAAAGGATGTGAAATAGCCGAGGAACCCGATTTGTCCGCGCAGTTCACCATTCGGGTAGGCGGCGGTATTTACCTGAATATAATATTTGCCTTCCCTGGCATTGCGAAAAAAATCGGCGGGCAATTCACTCAGTTCAATTTTTTCCTGAATGAAGTTGAGGAAGAACTGGGTGAGGCTGTGTACCAGTGTGCCATTTTCACCGGGGCTGGCGAAATAGATACCTGCTTCAGTGATAGGACCACTCAGTCCGTCTACCACCAGAGCCACCACGACATCTTCCGACCCGGTCGGGAAGTGTATTCCGCCAAATCCGAAACTGGAGGAGCTGGCTGCGGGTACAACATCCGCTCCGGTGAGTACGGTGCGGTAATCGAGGTCCGTTTCGCAAATAAACTGGCCCCTGATTTCACCGCCTGGATTGGCATTGGTACTGACAGTAGCATAAACCCGGTCGGGCAGAAGATTCTGCAGCAGTGTTGCGGGCACTTCCACCTCGCCGTACAGCCTTCTAAAGTTCAGTACAGGCATCAGGTCAACAATCAGGTCGCCAGTTTCTCCTGTACTGCCAATGTGGAGTGATACATCTGTAATATCTCCTTCCATATCAACGAACAGGCCGGTTACCGACACTTTTGTCCGGTCGGGGCTGTACATGATAGTGATTAGTCCGCGAGCGGGTGTATTTACAGAGGGAATCTGCTCTGCGCCCTTCAGTTCGGCATGAAAGATGAGATGCGGCAGCTGTGCTGATACTGTTGGAGCAGCGAAAAAGAGGGCGAAAGAGAGTAGTAGTATGTATTTCATGAGAGGAAAAAATGAATCAGTGAGCTTCAAGCCAGTTGTTACCCACTCCGACTTCAACCAGTACAGGCACCTTCAGGTTGGGCATTGCAGTAGTCATTTTTTCAAGGACAAGCGATCTGACGTCATCGAGTTCGTCTTTTCTCACATCGAAAAGCAATTCGTCGTGAACCTGAAGTATCATTTTTGAACGAAGGCCGCCTTTGATGAATGCCTCGCGGATATTAATCATGGCCAGTTTGATCATGTCAGCGGCCGAGCCCTGTATGGGAGTATTGACAGCCATACGTTCGCTCATGGATCGCATCATACCATTTGCCGAGTTAATATCGCGAAGGTACCTTCTCCTGCCGAGCATTGTTTCAACATAGCCCTGTTTTCTGGCCGTTTCGACAATTCCCGTCATATATTGGCGTAATCCCGGGTATTGGGCGAAGTAATTCTCGATCAGTTCCTTTGCTTCGGTGCGTTTGATACCGAGTTGCTGACTCAGATTTGTTGCCCCGGCCCCATAAGTTATACTGAAATTGACTGTTTTGGCAGCCCTTCGCGGGTCGGGTGTAACTTGTTCAATGGGGACACCGAACACCCGCGATGCGGTAGCGTTGTGAATGTCGAGTCCCAGCTGAAATGCTTCAATCATAGCTTCATCGCCGCTGATTTCAGCAATCAGGCGCAGTTCGATCTGGGAATAGTCGGCAGACAGCAGCAGATAATTTTCGTCGCAGGGGATAAAAGCCTCGCGTACCTTTCTTCCCTCGGCAGTCCGGATTGGAATATTTTGCAGATTTGGCCCCTGGCTGCTGAGGCGGCCTGAGGCAACCAGTGCCTGATTAAATGAGGTATGAACACGGCCTGTTCGGGGGTTAATCAGTGCAGGCAGGGCGTCCACGTACGTTGATTTAAGTTTCATCAGCGTACGGTGCTGGAGGATATCGCTGCAAACAGCGTTGGTAACAGCCAGTTCTGAAAGAATTTCTTCATCAGTGGAATATTGACCCGACTTCATTTTTTTTCCGGGATAGGGAAGTTTCAGGTGATCGAAAAGCACTTCACCTACCTGTTTCGGGCTTCCGATATTAAACTGGAAACCTACTTCATCGAGAATCTTTTTTTCCAGTCCGACTATTTGTTCAGCGATCTCCTTCGAATAATCTTTCAGAAAATCGGGGTCAATACGCACCCCTGCGTGTTCGATATCAGCGAGCACCTTGACGAGTGGGGTTTCCACATCCCTGAAAAGCGTGATCAACGCCTCGCCACCCTCTTCAAGTTTGGGTTGGAGCACATCTTTCAGACGCAGTGTAATATCTGCATCTTCGGCGGCATATTCCTTTATTTCATCCAGCGGGACGTCGCGCATACTGCGTTGGCGGGGGCCTTTGGGACCAATCAGCTCCTCGATTTTGACGGGAGCGTAGTTGAGTAGCGTTTCCGCCATGTAATTCATATTATGACGGAGCTCGGGTTCGAGCAGATAGTGGGCCAGCATTGTATCCCAGTACGGGCCCTTCAGTTCACAGCCATAATTTTTGAGTACTATGGCATCGTACTTGATATTCTGGCCAATCTTCTCGACGGATTCATCCTCAAACAGGGGTCTGAATTCATCCACTATCTTCTGTGCGTCTGCGCGTGCAGGCGGAACGGGTACATACCAGGCTTCATGTGGAGTGATACAAAACGACAGGCCTACCAGATCTGCCTGAGTTGCATCCACAGAAGTAGTTTCCGTGTCGAGGCAGACATATTTTTTAGTGCCCAGTTTACCAATCAATTCCCTGCGTTTTTCGGGTGTATCGGCCAGATGATAAACATGACTTGTATTGTGAATATTATGGGTACCACGGGTAGCATTCCCGTTGTCTGCAGGATTCGGCGACGCCGAGTCAGGTGCCGGGGCATCGTCGTCGCCAAACAGACTGCCCTGCGCCGAGGAAGGGGCTTTGGATTTGGTTTTATCCGATTTACGGGCAGAAGATGAAACTATATTACCGGCCAGTTCGCTTTTCAGGATAGTTTCAGCGAGGCTTTTGAATTCCAGTTCCCGGAAAATTTCAACGAGTTCCTCCCGGTTAAACGGTTCAATTTCGAATTGTTTTTCATCGAATTGAACGGGGACATTAACATCAATGGTGGCGAGCCATTTGGACATTATTGCCTTGTCTGCATGGTTTGCTACAATTTCCTGCTGTTTCCCCTTCAGTTTGTCACTGTTATTGAGCAGATTTTCCAGTGAACCGAATTCGCTGAGCAGCCTGGCGGCTGTCTTTTCACCAATACCAGGGAGACCAGGTATATTGTCAACAGCGTCGCCCATCAGAGCCAGCATGTCAATAACCTGCTCTACCCTGCTGATACCCCAGCGCTCGCATACTTCTGCCGGGCCCTGTATTTCAACTTCGTTACCGGCTCTGCCCGGTTTGTATAGCAGTATGTGTTCACTTACCAGTTGCCCGTAGTCTTTATCCGGCGTGACCATATAGGTGGTGTACCCTACCCTTTCGGCCTGCCTGGCCAGCGTACCGATTACATCGTCAGCTTCGTAATTAGGAATAATCAGCACGGGAATATTCATCGCCCGCACAATTTTATCAACCCATGGGATACCGAAAGTGATATCCTCCGGTTGCGCCTCGCGGTTAGCCTTGTAGAAATCGTATTTTTCATGCCTGAACGTTCCTCCCTTGGGGTCGAACACCACAGCTATATGGCTTGGCTTTTGGCTTTGCATCAGATCCCACAGGAATCTGACAAAGCCCTGAATAGCAGACACATTCCACCCTTTTGAGTTAATCAGCGGGCGGGAAATGAATGCGAAATGCGCTCTGTATATAAGCGCGTGACCATCAAGCAGAAACAGTTTTTTGTCAGTCATATATTATATATCCGATAAACCCGGACAACTGCAAATATAAGCCATCCTGTGCAATCACCCATTTTTACCCGACAATCACCTTTAAATTTGTACCTTTGAGCCGATGTGTGGTCTTCATTTCTCTTTTGTACGGCTTCTTAGTATGCTGTACGATTGTAATCCCGCTGTTTTTTACCATCAACCGTTTTCGACTTTAAAGTGAAAAGAGTTCAAATCGCTGCCGCACCTGCGGCAGGACCGGAAGATAACCTGCTGATTCTTGCAGAAAAGGACGGACATGACCACCTGAAGGGCTGGTTGTCATCCCAGGAATATAATTTCCTTCAACAGGGTTTAACCCGTGGAACGGGTCATTTTTTCTTTGCCAGAGGGAACAGCGCTGTTTTTGTAAAAATTCTGAAGCCGGAAAAGGATGAATATGCGGCGCGTGAAGATGCGCGTCTTGCTGGCAATGATATGCTGAAAGAGCTCCGCCATTACAAGATAGAAACAGTGGTGATACGCAATGCATGCAGTAGCGACCGGAGCCTGTATTTTGCGGAGGGTATGGCCATGGGCAGTTACCAGTTCCTCAAATACTTTTCAGATCCTTCAAAAAAAGAGAAACCGCTGCACAAAATACTGATTGAGGGCAATGCAGAGGGTATTGATGAAATGAACGCGTTAATTGACGCTGTTTTCATGGCCCGTGATCTGGTGAATGAGCCATGGTCGCACCTGAACACCCTTCAGTTTGCCGATGCCATAGAAGATATCGGGGAGAAATCTGGGTTTTCTGTAAAAATACTGGAAGAGGGACAAATTTCTGCGCTCAAAATGGGCGGATTACTTGCTGTGAACAAAGCGAGCAGTGTCCCTCCCCGTTTTTGTATCCTGGAATGGAAGCCGGCGGATATAAAGAATGAAAAACCGGTTGTACTGGTGGGCAAGGGGGTAGTTTACGACACCGGCGGATTAAGCCTGAAGCCGTCTGACGGAATGGATTACATGAAGTGCGACATGGCTGGAGCAGCTGCGGTGGTCGGAGCGATAACGGCAGTTTCGCGCATGCATCTGCCTATGCACGTTATCGGACTGATACCCGTTACAGACAACAAGATCGGAGAGAATGCACTTGCTCCGGGAGACGTAATAACAATGTCTTCTGGCACTACGGTTGAAGTAGTCAATACAGATGCCGAAGGGCGTCTGATACTTGCTGATGCGCTTCATTTTGCCCGACAGTATGACCCGGCGCTGGTTATTGACCTCGCCACACTGACAGGTTCAGCGGTGCGGGCACTTGGCAATCAGGTAATTTGCTACATGGGTACAGCCTCGAAGAAGATCAAGTCGGAGATAGAGCAAAGCGGCTTTCATACTTACGAGCGGCTCGTGGAGCTCCCTCTCTGGAGAGAATTTGGCGATGACCTGAAAAGTCATATTGCCGATTTGAAAAACGTAGGATCGAGCAATGCAGGGATGATAGCTGCAGGCAAATTTCTCGAACATTTCACCAAATTTCCATGGTTACACCTTGACATCGCCGGCCCTGCCTATCTTCGCACCGCAAACGGATACCGGACAAAGGAAGGAACCGGCGTCGGTGTTCGTCTGATATATGATTTTCTGAAAAATTTTGTACATGAGTAACATCACTATCGGTATAACCTGTGGCGACATCAACGGTATCGGCCTTGAGGTCGTCTTGAAAGCTCTGGCAATCAAAAAAGCAGGTCCAAACTTCAAAACTATCATTTATGGTAGTTCCAAGGTGGTAGCGTACCACAAAAATATCATCTCCGAGGAAAACGTACAGTTTCACGTCGTGAACAGTCCGTCAGAGGCACAGCCCGGACGTATAAACATCGTCAACTGCTGGGGCGACAATATCAACATCACGCTCGGGAAGCCCAATGAAACCGGAGGAAAGTGTGCTGCAGATGCACTTGCTGCTGCCGTCCGCGACCTGAAAAAAGGTGAACTTGACGCAATTGTGACTGCGCCGGTTAACAAAAAAGCCATGCAGATGGCCGGCTTTGCCCACATAGGGCATACCGAGTACCTCAGTGCCGAATTCAAGGGCCGTGATGCACTCATGCTCATGGTGTCAGACAGCCTGCGTGTGGGACTTGTAACAAACCATCTTGCCATAAAAGATGTGGCTGCATCCATTACTCAGGAAAAAGTCCTGAGAAAGATTCTGATCATGGCTGAGACACTGAAAGTTGACTTCAACATCAACAAGCCCACCATTGCAGTACTCGGGCTGAATCCTCATGCAGGCGACGAGGGGACTATTGGTCAGGAAGACGAAAAAATAATACGTACTGCTGTGGAGGAAGCAAAGTCGAAAGGAGTACTTGCGTTTGGCCCCTTTCCAGCTGACGGGTTCTTCGGGTCAGGTCAGTACAACAAATTTGACGGGATACTGGCCATGTACCACGATCAGGGACTTGTACCTTTCAAGGCACTGTCGTTTGGGGCAGGAGTTAACTACACCGCGGGGCTACAGATTGTACGCACCTCACCCGACCACGGAACGGCCTATGATATTGCAGGAAAGGGCGAAGCTGATGAAATATCGTTTATCAAAGCGCTCTACCTGGCAGCCGAAATCGTGCGTAACAGGAACGAATACCTGGATATGCACGCCAATTCACTGGAACGCAGAAAGCAAAAAGCACTCATCAGCGAAACTGGCGACGATGAGGAAGTAATCATGCCGGAAGAATAGTCCTGCTGAAACGAAAAACTGATCTTATGAATATACTCGGCATTGATGTAGGCGCCTCGGGCATCAAAGGCGCCCTTGTCAGTTTACAGAAAGGACAACTCTCCGGTGAGCGGTATCGCGTGCCAACACCACAACCCTCTACTCCGCACGCGATGGCTCAGGCTTTCGCCGAGATTGTCAACTTTTTTGAATATAGCGGACCAGTTGGCTGCGGGTTTCCGGCTATTGTCAAAAATGGTGTAGCTCACTCTGCTGCCAATATCGACAAAAGCTGGATTGGCGTCAATATACAGGACGTATTCAGCGAGGCATGCGGATGTCCGGTTTTTGCCACTAACGATGCGGATGCAGCCGGTATGGCAGAAATGCGGTTTGGCGCGGGCAAAGGAGAAAACGGCCTTGTTATCATGATTACAATAGGTACCGGCCTTGGCAGTGCGCTATTTTACAAGGGAGAAATGATACCCAATACCGAGATGGGGCACCTGATATGGAAAAACGGGAATATCGCCGAACATTACTGCTCCTCGGGAGCCCGCTCGCGACTGAAAATAAGCCGGAAGGAATGGGCCCGCAGGTTCAATGAATATCTTCAGCATCTTGAACTGCTTTTCTCGCCCGATCTCTTTATTCTGGGTGGGGGAGAAAGCAAACTGTTCGAGCAGTTCAAGGAACACCTACAAACCAGGGCACGCATCACACCTGCCCGCATGCTGAACAATGCCGGTATTATTGGTGCAGCAAGTTACGCATCAGAAAGCAGATAAACACTTCGTATGGCACTTATTGCACTCGAAGGAATGAAATTTTACGCCTTCCATGGCGTTTACGAGGCCGAACGGGTACTTGGCAACGATTATACAGTTGATGTAATCGTTGAAACGGGTATTGCTGCTGCTTCCGCATCAGACTCACTCAACGATGCCATCATCAATTACGAAACGGTTTTTCAGATTTGTCTGGTTGAAATGTCCAAACCGAGAAATCTGCTTGAGGCAGTGGTTGGCAGTATCATCAGAAATATGAAAGTGCAGTTTCCTTTCATGAAGTCTGTTCGCGTGCGTGTGAGGAAACTCAACCCTCCAGTTTATGGCAGGCTAATGCAGGAAAGCAGAACCGCTCATGCTGTACCCGGACAGGCGGAGAGCGCCTGGGTTGAAGATGAAGTCAGCCTGGTCAGCAAATGCCCTCGCTGCAAGGTGGATTTTCTCTGCTATAAAGATGACACGTGCTGGTGCAAGACAATCAGTATTCATCCTGCCACGCTTGAGAACCTGAAGAGGCAGTTCGGCACCTCGTGCCTGTGCAGCGACTGCATGAAGCTCTACAAAGGCTGAAAACACAACAGCGGTCCGTACAAAACCGGGCCGCTGTTGTTGATGGAAGCTTGTCAGACCGAGCGTCCCCAGGTTACGCCTTCTTTGCCGTCTTTCACCTGAATTCCGATTGCGGACAGGGCATCCCTGATTTTATCGCTGGCGGCCCAGTCTTTCTGCGCGCGCGCCTGTGCGCGCATGTCGAGCACCAGATTCATCAGTCCGTCCACTACCCCACTGTCGCCGGCAGATGATGTATCATCGAGCAATCCGAGAATATCGAACAGGAAAGTATTGAATATGGCTTTCATCCTGTCGAGCACCCAGGGCGACAATGCATCTGCAGGTAACTGTTTATTGGCAATTTTGTGTACATAGCTTCCCATTTCATTGAGAGCGGCGATTACTACTGCCGTATTGAAATCGTCGTCCATGCCCTTGTAAGCCTCTTCCATGAGCGTTGAAACAGCGCGGTCATGTTCATTTTCAGAGCCATCAAATGCTTTTGAATCTACAGGCAAGGACTGAAGCAAACGACTGGTTTCCATCAGTTTGCTGTAGCCCTTCTCCGCGGCAAGGAGTGCATCGTCGGTGATATCGAGCGTACTGCGATAATGAGCCATCAGCATGAAGAAGCGGACCACCATAGGCGAATAGGCCTTGGTGGTATGGGGGCTGTTTCCGGAAAAAAGTTCAGCCGGTGAAATCGTATTGCCGTCTGACTTGGACATTTTCTTGTTATTCAGCAGCAGCATATTGGTATGCATCCAGGTACGCGCTGGCGAGCATCCGCATGCTCCGTGGTTTTGTGCTACCTCATTTTCATGGTGCGGGAATTTCAGATCGTTGCCTCCACCATGAATATCGAATGTTTTACCAAGATATTTGGTGCTCATGGCACTGCATTCAAGGTGCCAGCCGGGGAAACCGACCGACCACGGGCTGTTCCACACCATCAGATCCTGTGGACGGGCCTTCATCCAGATAGCAAAATCAGCCGGGTGATTTTTTTCGTCCTGATTTTTCAGTTCTCTGGTTTCGGCATACAGGTCATCCAGAATCCTTCCACTGACAGAGCCGTATACACCGGGATTTTCACCTGCAAATTTGGGTACATTGAAATATACAGAACCATTGCGCTCATAGGCGAGTCCGCGGTCGAGGATACTCTGCACCATTTCAATCTGCTCGGGGATATGCCCGGTGGCCCGGGGTTCGATACTTGGCGGAAGCGTATTGAGGATACGCATCATATCATGGAAGCCGAGCGTATATTTTTGAGCCACCTCCATTGGTTCGAGCTGGGCCAGTTTGGAACCTTTGGCCATGCGGTCTTCGCCATCGTCGGTCAGGTGTCCTACATCGGTGATATTGCGTACGTAGCGAACCTTGTAGCCGAGGTGCCTGAAGTAGCGATGAATGACATCGAAACTTACATAGGTGCGGCAGTTACCCAGGTGAGCATCGTTATAGACAGTAGGGCCGCATACATACATACCGACATATCCGGGAGTAATTGGCTCAAACACGTCTTTCTTGCCTGTAAGCGTGTTGTATATTCTGAGTTTTCGTGTTTCGTGCAACATGTTGCGAAATTGAAAAATTGATTTTGTTATTCAGAAGCCCTGGAGGCAGCTTTAGCCAGTCGGGCTCTTTTTTGTTTTTCAGCGGCGATATCCTTTACGACTACACTGGCCATGTGGAGGCCGAACAATGCGGGTATGTAAGAGCAGGTACCGTAGAAAGATTTTTTGAATTTGCTCCCATCTGTAAGCATCATCGTTGAAATATCGACCAGTTCAGAAGAAAAAACCACTGTGACACCTCTTCTGACGCCCTTTCGTTTGAGACCTTTGCGCACCTGTTGTGCGAACGGGCAATTATAGGTTTCGGAGATATCGGCTACACGCACCTGAGAGGGGTCTATTCGACCACCGGCACCCATACTGCTAACCACCCTGATACCCTTTTGTTTACAGGTTACTACAATATACTGTTTGGGCTGTATCGAATCAATACAGTCGAATACATATTGGAATTCGGGGGTTATCAGATTCCTGACCTCTTCAGGGCCGAGGAAACTGTTGATTACTCGAAGGTCAATATCAGGATTTATATCGCGGATACGGGCAGCCATTACTTCCGCTTTGGCCTGCCCCACTGTACTGTGCAGGGCGGGTAACTGCCGGTTTGTATTCGTGATATCCACGGTATCGCCATCAACGATTGTCATTCTTCCCACGCCTGCGCGTGCAAGGAATTCGGCAGCATAGCTACCCACTCCCCCGAGTCCGATGACAAGAACATGGAGATTTCTGAGTTGATCAATTGATTCTTCGCCGAGCAGTAGCTGCGTTCGCTGCAGCCAGTGTGGGGCGGATGAAGCAGACATATCGTTCACAATGATTCAGATTGTTTTGTGTTCAAAGTGCTTTTCTCAGTCTTGCAACCGGGATATTAAGCTGTTCCCGGTATTTTGCGACCGTTCTGCGGGCTATATTATAGCCTTTTTTAAGCAGGATTGACTTCAGTTTTTCATCAGAGAGAGGTCTTCGTTTGTTTTCTTCGCCAATCACCTCGGAAAGAATTTTTTTGACCTCCAGTGTAGATACCTCTTCACCGTCCTGCGTACTCAGGCTCTCGGAGAAGAAGTCCTTCAGGCGTTTTGTCCCGAATTCCGTTTGTACATACTTGGAGTTGGCTACACGGCTCACGGTAGAAATATCCAGACCGGTTGTATCTGCTATATCCTTCAGAATCATGGGCTTAATTTTCTTCTGGTCGCCGGTCAGGAAGAACTCCTCCTGATGGCGCAGGATGGCTCCCATTGTAAGCATCATCGTTTGGTGGCGCTGTTTAATGGCATCAATAAACCAGCGTGCGCTCTCGATTTTCTGTTTGATGAACAGCACAGCCTCTTTCTCCTGCCGGGTTGGCTTGCGCGCCATCCGGCCGTCGTGAAAAGCCTTCAGCATATCGCGGTACTGATCGTTGATACGAAGGTCGGGTGCGTTTCTGGCATTGAGAGAAAGTTCGAGTTCGCCATCGCGGTTACTCACAATAAAATCGGGTATGACATAATTCAGAACACGGTTATCGCGGGTGGCAAATCCGCTTGCAGGTTTGGGGTTCAGTTTGAGTACTTCACTGATGGCCTCTTTCAGCTCATCTTCCTCCACATTAAGTTGCCGGCACAATTTGGGGTAATGTTTTTTGGTAAATTCGTCGAAGTACTGACTGATAATCCGGATTGCGATTTGAATAGTATGCTTTTCGTCGCGGGAGAGCGTTTCCTCTTCCTGTCGGAGTCTTGACTGTAGCTGGAGCAGCAGGCATTCCTGAAGATCTCTGGCGCCGGTACCGGGAGGATCGAATTGCTGAATACGGGATAGTATTCTGTTGATTTCCTTTTCGTGGGTAGAGATATTCCGGCTGAAGAGCAGGTCGTCAACCATAGCCGACGGCTCGCGTCTCATATATCCGTCGTCGTCAATGGAGCCTATGATTTGAAGAGCGATATCGTATTCACGTTCATCGAGATCGAGCATACCCAGTTGTTGTTCCAGGTATTCGTGAAAAGTATTTTCGAAGGCCAGAGGCATTGACTTGTCGTCGTCATCTCCGCCACTTTCGTCCCGGGTTTTATAGGTTGCCGGGTCGTCCTCAATAAAGTCCATCAGATAGTCATCCAGTTCCGGCCCGTCGTCGTTACTGATACTGACAGTTTCCTCATCGGCATACTCCTCGACTGAATCGCGGTCTATGTCATCGAGGGAATCTCCGGTGTCTTCGGCCTCATTTCTGTCGGCTTCATTTTTTTCGTGTTCGTAGTAAGCCGGGTCTGCGTCTCCCTGTTCCAGCGTATCCGTCAGATCTGCGGTTTCATCGCCTTCTTCGAGTGCCGGATTAGCCTCCAGTTCCTCCTGAATTCGCTGTTCGAGTGTAGCTGTAGGAATTTGCAGCAGTTTCATTAACTGAATCTGCTGGGGCGACAATTTTTGCTGCAGTTTTTGACTGAGCGTTTGTTTCGGGCCAAAGGGAGATGCCATCGAGTAATCAGGGAGGTTAATTTCTCAGAGCCTCTGTCGGTGAAAATTGTCCTGTCAAATAAGAGGCCAAAATACACAAGTTAGTTCCGAGCGATGTATTAAAAAAATGAAATCGTTTATTTTTGCTTGTATAAAAAGCTGTTAATAAACGACTTAATGAAAAAAAGAATGGATTAAATGAAATGAATTTGTTTAAAAAAAGTTGGCAAGGATAAGGCAAATTTCAGAATTAACTTTCAAAAAGTTGCAAAAAATGTGAAATAGCGGCCTGCCTGTGTGTAGCGGTTACACCTTGTCTTTATTGGCAAGTTGTCCGCAAGCGGCATCAATATCCTTTCCGCGACTTCTCCTGACGGTTACTGTCACCCCTTCTTTTGCGAGATATGCGGCGAAAGCATTAAGCCTGTTTTCGTCTGATTTGGCGAAGGTGGCTCCGTCAATCGGGTTGTATTCGATGATATTTACCCTGACAGGAAACTTTTTTCTGCACAGTTGTACGAGGCGGGCCGCATCGGCCGGGGTATCGTTAAATTTTTCGAAAGCAATATATTCGTAGGATATGCGACCCTTTGTTTTGAGGTAAAAGTATTCGAGAGATTCCATCAGGGCTGCCAGGTTATTGGACTCGTTGATGGGCATTATTTCGTTTCGTTTGGCATCGTCGGCAGCATGGAGGCTCAGGGCCAGATTCGATCTGTATCCGTCGTCGGCCAGTTTTCGTATCATTTTGGCAATTCCGGCGGTGCTGATGGTGATGCGGCGGGCACCCATACCCAGTCCAAGCGGTGCCGGTGATGTCAGGAGTTCCACACTTCTCATGGTATTTGCATAGGTGAGCAGTGGCTCACCCATACCCATATAGACTACATTGGTGAGTGGCCGACCGAAGGCCTCCATACACTGCCGGTTTACCCCGGCAACCTGATCAAAAATCTCGAAGGGTTCCAGATTTCGTTTCCTGCCCATTTTTCCGGTTGCGCAGAAGGAGCAAGTCAGGCTACAGCCGACCTGTGTACTCACACAAACCGTAAAACGTTCGTCATTAGGCACCGGTATCAGGACGCTCTCGATCCGGTGGCCATCGTGCGTAAGCCATCTGGTTTTGATAGTTCCGTCGAGGCTGTGCTGCACTTTTTCTTCAAAAAGCGTGTTGAATTCGAATTGTTCTGACAGCTTGCCGCGCAGTGATTTGGACAGATTACTCATGCTGTCGTAATCGGTGACGCATTTGCTCCAGAGCCATTCATATAATTGTCGGGCTCTGAATCGTGGTTCGCCCCATTCGGCGAACAGGCGCTCGGTTTCGGGCAGGGTAAGAGATCTGATATCTGACATGCTGCAAAATTAGGGGAAAAATCGGGTAGTTGCATGAATAACAAATGAGCCGGCCCTTCGACAAGGACCGGCTCACAAGAGTTCAGGGGTTAGCTGTATAAGTACAACGGGAGAATCAGTCGCGACTTCCGAGGAAGCTCATGAGCAGATAAATAAATTGTACGAGAGTTACTGGCGTCGAACTCGACCGGTAACGTGACGAGGCTGAAGAGTGTGGTTACTCCGAATGCCACGAGCGCCACGATCATCAGCATGGGCGATTTGAACATGGACATCCCTACAAGAGCGGCCATGAACAGATACTGCTGCAGACTGGCGGCGATATTGACAATCGGCACCATATTGGAGCGCATTTGCAGGAAATTGTAGGCGGTGGCGTGCTGAACAGCGTGGCCGCATTCGTGGGCGGCTACAGCGGCGGCGGCCACGTTTCTTCCGTAGTAAACATCATAGCTGAGGTTTACAGTTTTATCCTGCGGATTGTAGTGATCGGTGAGCTGACCATCAATCTGCGTGATTTTCACATCATATATCTGGTTATACCGCAGCATGGCGGCAGCCACTTCAGCACCGGTTTGTCCGTTGGAAAGCGGAACCTCGGAGTACTGGTTGAATTTTCTTTTGAGTATCCCGGAGACGATAGCGCCCAGGACGGCGAATAGAATGCTGATGACTAATAGCATGGCTGTTCAAAAAGTTTTTGATTGTTTTTTGTTGTGACGTAAAGAACGCCCAAAAATAACAAAAGGTTTCATATTTTTTTCATGAAACCGATACAATTATTCAGTTTACCGATCAGTCAATCATTTTGAAGCCGGTATATTTCCAGAGTGCCTTTGGAATTTTGATCCCTTCGGAGGTCTGGTTGTTTTCCAGGAGAGCTGCCACGATGCGGGCAAGTGCAAGGGCCGAACCGTTCAGTGAGTGTGCAAGCTGGATCTGACCATTGGCATCGCGGTAGCGCGTTTTCAGGCGGTTAGTCTGAAAAGTTTCAAAATTTGAGACAGAGCTGACCTCCAGCCAACGCTTCTGGGCAGCTGACCAAACTTCAAAATCGTATGTTTTTGCGGAAGCAAATCCCATATCGCCGCCACAAAGCAACAGGATACGGAATGGCAGTTCCAGTTTTTTCATAAGTTTTTCCACATGGCGGATCATCTCCTGATGTGTTTTGTATGATCTGTCGGGGTGATCTATCACAACAATTTCTACCTTGTCGAACTGGTGCACCCGGTTGAGCCCGCGCACGTGTGCGCCCCACGCGCCTGCCTCTCTGCGGAAGCAGGGTGTATAGGCGGTCATTTTAATTGGAAGATCCTTTTCGGCGAGGATATCATTCCTGACAATATTGGTGACTGGTACTTCAGCAGTCGGGATCAGGTAAAGATTATCCACCGTGCAATGGTACATCTGTCCTTCCTTGTCGGGGAGCTGTCCGGTACCTCTTGCCGAATCTTCATTAACCAGCAGCGGGGGTTGAATTTCTTCGAAGCCGGCCTTTACAGCCTCGTCGAGGAAAAACTGCACGAGGGCCCTTTGCAGGCGGGCGCCCTTGCCCCTGTAGACCGGAAAGCCCGCACCGGTGAGTTTGACTCCCATCTCGAGGTCAAAAAGGTTGTATTTCTTCGCCAGATCCCAGTGCGCCAGTGTATCCCCCGCGAGCTCGGGAAGCGGTTTGTCCCACGCTTTGGCTACCTTGTTATCGTCTGCAGTTTTGCCTTTGGGAACCGACTTGTGCGGACAATTTGGGACAGAGTACAGCAATTCGTCGAGCTTCTGTTCGGTTTGGCGCTGCTGTTCTTCCTGTTCCCTTGATTTTTCCTTGAGGGCTGCCAGGCCATTACGACGAACCTCATCGAGCTGGATTATGTGATCAATGACCTGAGTCTGACGGGCGGGCCAGTTCCTTTTGCGGAGGCCGGCTATGATCCGTTGTTTTTCGTCCCGGATTGTTTTGAGCGTGAGCATATTTGTCGGATGCGTTGGTGTTGGAAATAAGGGGGCAAAGTTCGCGAACTTTTACATCAATGAGGAATTCACTGCCCGCAAAATTGCTTCAGAAGCGCTGCGCCGGCAGGATAACCCTTTCCGGCGGCCTCTTTCCAGTCGGCACAGGCGCCTTGCAGGTCGCCCGAATCCTTCCTGGCCAGTCCGCGATTGCATAAATAATCGAGTGCACCCGGCTTGAGTTCAACCGCCTTGTTGTACATGGGTATTGCCTCGGAAAATCGCCTGAGAGATGCCAGTGCGTTAGCTTTATTATTATAGCCCTCCGCAAACTGAGGATTCAGTTCGACAGAGCGACTGAAAGCAACCAGTGCATCGTTCATGCGACCAGTTGCGGCCAGGCAGTTTCCTCTCAGGTACTGACAGTTGAAGTCATCTTTTTCGCTGATGGCCTCATTGAGTACTTGCAGCGCCTCGGTGTACATACCTGCGTTGTAGGAGGCTTTGCCTATGCCTTCCAGCACCTCATACCGGGGTTTTTTGACGCCAAGTTCCAATGCCTTTCGGTAATCAGCAATGGCCTTTACCGGTTCTTTGGCGTTAAGGAGTATCTGAGCGCGTGTAAAATGCGCGTTTGCATCATCGGGCCTGACCGTAATCAGGCGATCGAAGTACGGAATTGCATCGCGGTAACGTCCGAGCCTGTTCATAGCTATTCCCGCGTTGTACAGCAAATCAAAACTCGACGGATTGGCTTTAAGTCCTTTTTCGAAAGCAATCGCAGCCTTTTCGTCTTCATCGATATCCAGATAGGCAAGTCCGTAATTATTCCAGGAGAGTGCATCATTCGGAAATTTGTCTGTCACATTTTCCCAAAGGGTCAGGCTCGAGTGCCATGTGGCATTCTGTCTGA
Source organism: Saprospiraceae bacterium (assembly GCA_021298575.1). GTDB lineage: Bacteria > Bacteroidota > Bacteroidia > Chitinophagales > Saprospiraceae > M3007. The sequence goes on from JAJTFM010000013.1 coordinate 53,275, forward strand.
AGGTCAGGAAGGCAAACAGTGCAATAAATCCGGCTGCCAGGTATGGGAGCAGACGCCTGAACATTGGGGAAACCCCGCCATCCATGGCAGACTGATACCCGTGCGCGAGTGCGAAGAAAAGCCCCAGATAGGGAATATAAGTAAAACGATCGGCCATGAATGCCTTTCCGGCGCCTTTGAACTGCAGGACGAACATGATATTGACCAGAAAAAACATGAATGCAAATACAACCGTTCGATTGGTTTTGGCGCTTTTCCATACCCACCAGCCTATTCCAGCCAGTACGATCGGTGTTGCATAATACAAGACAGGCAAGGCCCCTTTATCTGGATACGGGTAATAGGCTGACAGTCCGAACGGTGCTACTACTTTCAGCAGGTAATTAAAGAGAGAGTAAGTGGCAAAGAAGAGGCGTTCAACCGGTGAATATCCTGTGTCTTTGAAACCCTCCGCCACATTAAGAAAGTGCAGACCAACGAGGCCAACGGCCAGCGAGAGTAGCCAGAAATGAGTCTTTTCAATCCAGACCCGCCAGTTTTTGATATCCCGGCCGTGGTAGTAGTCCAGACAAATCAGTGAAAGCGGAAGCGAAACAGCCTGAATTTTCGAGAAATAAGAGAGTATCCCCAGGACAATCGTCAAGATCATCCACCGTGACTTTCCTGCCGGCTCATTCAGATATTTCCAGTAAGACAGCAAAGAGCCTATATAAAACAGGCCATACAAGACGTCTTTGCGTTCAGTCACCCAGGCTACACTTTCACTGCGCATCGGGTGAATACCGAACAGAACGGTAGCAATACCAAGTGCCCAACTCCGGAGGCCCAGGGCGCGGAACAGGGAAAAGGACATTGCTGTAGCTCCCAGGTGAAGCAAAACATTGGTCAGGTGGTAGGTGAACGGGTTGAAATTATCCGCAACCATCTCTCCGGGCTTCACAACCGGATCAAAAATATGCTCTACGGAATAAGACAGTACAACGAGCGGTGAGTAGTTACCGCAGGTGTGCCCGGTGAACATATCGGCGATTGCTCCGCCTGAAAGCGGCTGAATCAGCGCGTTCAGCCACAAATACCCGTGGTCGTCCCAGTTGACAAAACCGGCACCAAGCGTATTGAAGAAAACTGCAAGCGTTAGCAGCAGACTCCAGAGAAGAAGGAAATTATCCGGAATCACCCATTTGTTGCCATCAGCCGGGATAGCGTTAGGCTGTACGGTATTCCGGCGCTGTATTTTTTTCGACATGCCACATTCAGGTTAAGGCAATTGACTAAGAAATCTGATCGTATGGCATTCAGGTACGAGGTGCCAAAGTATGCGCAAAGATAAAATTGGCAATACCAGAACATATCCCTGAACAAAGAATCGGGATAAAATATTTATAAAATTAAAAAAAGACGTAACTTTGCAGGGTTAAAGGCGTTTGATGCGCGTCTTGTTTTTGTGAATTCCCCTTCCCAATTTCGTGGGAACCACGCTGAAAGTTTTTCTGAGTGGCTGCCGGGAACTATCCCACTTTCTAAACATGTCCGCCTTTTTGGCGTTTTTTCTTCAAAAGTTGAGCCCAGGGCATCAATATTCATTTAACCTGAATTTCCTACCGAACCTGATTTCCGGGACGTCTGCTTCTGATGGCGCCCGTCGGGTTTACAGCAACAAAAGCATTTTTAAGTCCCACCATGTACGACATTTTACAGCTGAACGACAAACTCGTCAGCGAACTTAAGGAGATAGCCCAGCGCGTTGGCGTAAAGGGTTACAACAAGATGAACAAACAGGAGCTCGTTTATAAGATTCTCGACGAGCAGGCTCTTGCCGAAAAAAACTCCTCCAACCAGGATGTCCCGGTTGTTGATGAGCCAAATCCGCAGACTGGCCGCAGGCCGCGCAAAGTAGTCAGAATGGGTGCTGACAACGTGGAAAAGCCCATAGAACCAACCGAAGAGGAAGCTCCCAAACAGGAAAATCCGGCTCTCAGAAAAGGGCGACCACTCGATGACAGACGCCCCGGCAGGCCCAATGAGCGCCCTGTGCGAGAGAATCGCCCCCCCGTGCAGGAATCAGAGAACAAACAGGCCCCGTCTTCAGAGCAGCCCGAGCAACCGCGTGGCAGGGATCCGCAGCTTCCACCGCGGAATCGCCCGCAGCCATCGCAACAACCGCAACAACCCCGCGACCCCAAAAGTAATTTCCAGCAGGAGCGCCGTCGTGAGTGGGAGGACCGCAAGAACAGAAACCGTTGGGAGGAGCGCAGAAACAGGAGAGATCAGCGTCCGGGTGCACCCGGACTGTTCGACCCGGAAGCAGCCAAACTCAACAATATGGAAGAGGAGGACTTCTCCGGTCAGGCCCAGAATGGTGATGACGAGGATGAAATCATCGTCACACGGCCAGTTCAGCAGGTGCGCTCCGAATCGCCCGAAACAAGGCAGGAAACAATCCGCTCTGAGCAGGAGCCGGAAGTAATGCCCCAGATCCCCAAAGAGCGTTTTGATGTGGAGCTGGATGGAATTATTGAGGGCCTGGGCACACTTGAAATGATGCCCGACGGTTACGGATTTCTCCGGTCATCTGACTATAACTACCAGACCAGCCCCGATGATATCTATGTATCACCCTCACAAATCAAGTTGTTCGGACTTAAAACAGGTGATACCGTAAAGGGTGCCATCCGCCCGCCCAAGGAAGGCGAGAAGTACTTTGCCCTTTTGAAGGTAAGTCATATCAATGGTATGCAACCTAAAGATGTGCGAGACCGGGTTCCTTTCGACTATCTCACGCCTCTCTTCCCTACACAGAAATTCAGTCTGCTGACAAGTGCCACCGGACGTGATTTTGGCAACCGGATTATTGACCTTTTCACGCCCATAGGCAAAGGACAGCGCGGATTGATTGTGGCGCAGCCCAAAACCGGCAAAACTTTCCTGCTCAAGGATATTGCCAACGCTATTACCAAGAATCACCCGGAATGCTATGTGATTATCCTGCTCATTGACGAGCGGCCGGAAGAGGTAACTGATATGCGACGCAGCGTACGCGCCGAGGTGGTGGCGTCCACTTTTGACGAAGCCGCCGATAACCACGTTCGTCTGGCCAATATTGTACTGGAAAAATCAAAACGTATGGTTGAGTGCGGGCACCACGTTGTGATCCTGCTCGATTCCATCACGCGCATGGCGCGCGCCTACAACACGGTAGCTCCCGCCTCGGGCAAGGTACTCTCCGGTGGTGTGGAAGCAACTGCACTACAGAAACCAAAGAAATTCTTCGGAGCAGCCCGTGCCATCGAAAACGGAGGATCCCTGACAATTCTTGCCACGGCACTGATTGACACAGGTTCCAAAATGGATCAGGTAATTTTTGAAGAGTTCAAGGGAACCGGCAACATGGAACTTCAGCTCGACCGCAACCTGGCCAACCGCAGGCTGTATCCGTCTATTGACCTCACCAAGTCAAGTACCCGCCGTGAAGATCTGCTGCTTGACAAGGATACCCTGCAGCGTATGTTTATACTCCGTAATCACCTGGCAGACATGAAGCCGGAAGAAGCAATGGAGTTTATGAAAAAGCACATGATGCATACCTCCAGCAACGAAGAGTTCCTGGAGTCTATGAACAGATAATCAATTATGATTGAAGCGTTTCCGGGGAAAATGAGCGGGTTTAGTCCTGTAGTTTTCTCCGGAAGCGTCTGATTTCTCCCTGATTTCCTCAACAGCGAGCATACCCTGCCGGTTTACGCAACCAGCGTTGCTTTGCAGGCGATCCAGTTCCCTTTCAATATCCATCAGGGCTGACTCAATATTGACAAGCGGCCGATGGATGACCATCCTGACGATACCTTCCGGGTCAATGATAACAGCCAGACGATCAAGCCCGGGCTGCGGTCTGCGCCCTGACGCGATTCCGTACATTTTTGAGATGGTAAAGTCGAGATCCTCAATTACAGGCGCTTTAAGGTAGATACCTACGAAACGACGGGCCTTGTCGGACCAGTCGCTGTTGTGTCTGAGCACCTCGTTGGTAATTCCCAGAACTTTGGTATTCCGCTCATTGAGCCACCTCTCCTTCATGGCAAGAAAGGCGGAGAACATCGTCCAGGCAGAGGTAAAGTTGGCTGGATGGGCAAAAAGTATACACCATCCACCTTCACTATATTCGGGGAAACGAACACTGCCACGAGAAGTTTCAACCTCGAAGACAGGCGCTTTATCTCCAACATGCGGCAAATCAGGAATATGCGCAGACATTTTTGCTGTATTTTAATACAAAGGTATGCAGTTGTTACATAAACGCACATTTTTCCTGTTTGTGCATGGAATATGTTTTTTTAAGCTATTGTCAATATCAAAGATCACCCAGCTGTGGTCTAAGTAAAAGTTCCTCTGCCACAGCCACTCCGGGAAGGCTGTAACACGCCCATACAGCACTGGCAACATCGGAAGAGGCCATGATACGTCCGGCAGGGAGTTCAACACCATTCCACGCATCCGACCATGTATTTCCGGGCAAAAGAGAGGTCACTCTGACACCCTGATGCTTCAGTTCTTCCCTCAGGCAGCGAGAGAAACCGAGCATGGCGAACTTGGTGATACTGTACAGACTTGATCCATGATAAGGCATCTGGCTGGCGATACTGCACATATTGAATATATGTCCGGCCTTGCGAGCAACAAAAGATGGCAATAATACCCGTGTAAGGTGGTATGCACCGTAAAGATTGAGATTCATGAGGTTTTCGAGTGCTCCGGGCTCTCCGTTTGTGATAAGACCGGGTTCATACAGCCCGGCGTTATTCACAAGTACGTCTGTTCCTCCCCAATTTTTCAGAATAAAAGCTCCAAACTCATTTGTCTGGCTGTTATCGCTCAGGTCGGCCTGAAAAACCAGAAACTCCAGACCGGGGAAAGTGGAGGCCCAGTATTCGCTCATCTGATTCAGATCCTCGCCCGTTCGTGCGCATACACATACGCGGAAATTATTTTTTGCAAATATTTCGGCAATGGCGCGGCCAATACCTTTGGTTGCTCCTGTTACGACAACTCTCTTCATGTGCCGGGGAATATTTTTGTGAATAAACGAATGAATTAACCGACTTTTGCGTTTTAAACACCCGAACCGAAAGAAGTATGATCAAGGCACTTCAAAAATACAATTATTTGCATGATCTGGGTGAATACCTGATCATGATGAAGCACGCACTGGCGCGTCCGGAAAAATTTTCCATGTACTGGAAAGAGACCGCCCGGCAGATGAACGACATAGGAGTGGGCTCACTTCTGATTGTTTGCCTTATTTCTGTTTTCATCGGGGCCGTTGCTGCACTTCAGTTCGCTTATCAGCTCGACGGGCAGCTCATTCCGCGGTACTACATCGGGTATATCGTGCGTGACCTGGCACTAATCGAGTTGTCGCCTACCATCACCTGCCTCGTTCTGGCAGGAAAGGTTGGTTCCAATATGTCGGCTGAAATTGGTGGTATGCGCCAGAAGGAGCATATTGACGCCATGGAAGTAATGGGGGTCAACACCGCTTCATTCCTGATAACACCCAAACTGGTAGCAGCACTGGTGGTAGTTCCGCTTTTGGTAACTTTTTCAGCCTTTGTGGCGGTTATAGGAGGCTATCTGTCGAGTGTACCGACCGGTCTTATCACCGATGATGAGTATATCCGCGGTTTGAGATCCTTCTTCGTACCATACAACGTATTTATGATGTACGTCAAGTCCTTTGTATTTGCGTACATACTCACCACTGTCTCCTGTTATCAGGGTTATCATGTGAAGGGGGGCAGCGTCGAACTCGGTCATGCGAGTACGCGCGCGGTGGTTTTCAGCGATATCTTCATCCTGCTTGCCGATTATCTGATTGCGGCACTTCTCAACGGATAAGATTTTTGGCGATTGTTCAGGATTTTCTGACGATAGCGATCAGAACCAGTAACTGGCAGCGGCTGTGAAGGCCAGTGTAGTCTGTCCGGGCAAATTGCCGCCGCGGAAATTGTCTCTTCTGGGGAAATCGCCTGTGATAACCGGGAATGCCGCCACACTGAGTTTCTCGGAAACTCTGTACTCTGCTCCCAGGGCAATCTGATAGCCTGGAAAGAACCTGCGCGGTCTGTGAAACTCCACCGTATAAGCGTTATTGTTCTGTAACTGCAATTCCGGATTGTCCAGTTGGTAAGCTGTAACTTCAAAGTTGTTGCTGATCATATAATTACCAACAATACCGGCTCTGACGACGCCGAGCATACGGCCCTCTCCGATTCTGCCTGCGACTGTCAGCGGTACCTGGAGTACCTGTACGTTCTCATTGCTTCTGATTACAGCCTCAATCCTCTCGTTTTCATCAGGAATATTACTCCCCACCACATCGGCCCTGAGTGTAACCGAGGCCGAACCTCCGTAAGTATTCAAATCGTACTGAAAACTTCTGGCTTGCTGATGGTGCGTACCACCTGTCGGTATCATTTGCCCTTCCCTGAATTCGAAGCGCGGTTTGTGGATGGTTTCTCTCTTCATTTCCTGATAAGAAATTCCACTTTCAACTGTAATTTTCCTGTTGAGAGCACGTCCGAGACGGAGAGAAAACGAGGTAGTGGTTTCAGGCATTTCACTGCGACTGGCAAACACCGGACCGTGACCACCGGGGTGAGAGGGCCTCTGCCGTTCTTTAATCCTCCCGGGAGCGATACCTACGAGTACATACCACTTTCTGCCGCCCCCGACCGGTTTGATTGTCGGAGTGGCGGCAGAAGGGATTGAAACAGGGTTTGATGTTTTCAGCATTGCCGGCACTGCTGCGGGCAAGAGTGAAAAGTCGGTAACATCGCTGACTTGCCGATTAAAAACTTGCTGTACAGTTTTACCGTCTTCCTGAGGAAGAGAAACCTGATTGATAGCCAATCCACCGACGGAATTATCGGCAACCATACCGGAAATTTGAGATGCGTTATTTGTTGTATTGATTTTTTGAACCGACGAGGCGGTAGAGCGGGTGGAACTGCCTCCGGAGTTTTCTGCAGAAATTGTATTATTTGACGGAATTTCCCGGACTTCCGACACATCTGTGACGGACAAAGCTGCCGACGAAGACTGTTTATTACTACTGGCCGTCTGATTTTGTGCAGCTATGGAGCGTAACTGCTGTTCGTAATAAGACTGAACGAGCAACAGTCGGCATGCCAGCAACATAATAACAGATGCAGCGGCAATCTGCCATTTATATTGGTACAGAAATACAAGAGGGCGCCTGACAGGCTCCTGTGTGGGAAGCACCTCCTCGATACGGTTCCACATATCGCCGGGCGGTATTTCTTCATAATCTTCGAAAGATTTTTTTACGTAATCCTCGAGTCGGTCGTTGTACAAATCTTTTTCCATAGCAGTTCAGGTCGTTAAACTCGCCTCCAGCAGAGAGCGGAAATATGCCTTGGCTCTCAGCAGTTGCGATTTGGAGGTTCCTACAGAAATGTTCAGAATTTCGGCTATTTCGGGGTGTGAGTAGCCTTCCAGCACATAAAGGTTAAAAACTGTTCTGAAACCGGTTGGCAGTTGCTGTAGCACTTTTATCAGATTTCTGGCGGGTAGTTCCTCTCCAAAGAAAGGAGAGTCATCGGTTGCCACATCATACGAACCGAGTTCGACGATAACGGGGCCCCGGCGTTGTTTCTGGAGGTACTGAAGGGCCGTATTTACAAAGACCTTCCTTACCCATCCTTCAAAGTTGCCCGCCCCCGAATACTGGTGCAGGTCGCGGAAAACCCTGACGAAACCCTCCTGAAGCATATCTTCAGCGTCTTCGCGGGTAGAGGCATAGCGGAGGCACAAGGCAAACATCTTGCCCCTGAAGCGATCAAAGAACGCTTTTTGTGCCCGGCGGTCGCCCCGGATACACGCTTTAAGTTCGGTTTCCGTCATGCAGAATATGACATTTCAGTACAATGGTTACCATGAATCAGCGGGGGTTGCACGGATGCAGAAATATATTTTTTTATTTTTTCATATGCAACCATTGATTCCACAAGCCACCTAATACAGAAAACCAGAAAAAATCAGACAGGCTTTCCGGAAACTGCCCGTTATCCCGATTTTAAACTATTCAAATCATCACACCATGAAAAAGACACTCAGATTTCTTTTTGTACCGGCAGTTGCCCTCATCGTGACCATGGCGGCCTGTACAAAAGACGGTATTGTGGCCACAGTAGCAGAAGCCATTGACCAGGCACTTTACTCCGTTCAGAAGCGCGGAGGCGTTGGAAAGTACGGATGTTACGAACTTGTATTTCCGGTAACCGTTCAGCTCCCCGACAGTACCACTGCAACAGTTAATTCATACGAGGAACTCAAGCAGGTTCTCGGCCAGTACTTTACCAGTAATGGTACTGGCGGACCGGCAACGGGAGGGAACCATCCGGGCGGTCACGGTCATCACGGAGGTGGCAATCACAACAGCCCTGGCTTTTTCGGGGATCCGGGACAACCTGGTCACCCATTCCATGTCCGGTTTGTTTTCCCGATTTCTGTACTGAATCAGGACGGAGAAATCGTGACCGTCGAGAATGAGCAGCAACTATACGAATTGCGTGAAGCCTGCGCAGGAACATTTGGCAATCACGGCCCGACGGGACATGGAGACCATGGACTGTCATGCTTCAGGATAGTATTTCCGATTACCGTGGCATTCCCGGACAGTACCACTGCTCAGGCTACAGACCAGCAAAATCTGCGTCAGCTGGTTCGTGAATGGCGCCAGAACAACCCTGGTGTACATGCCCGTCCGGAAATTGTATTTCCCATCACTGTCACTATGACTACTGACAGTACACAGGTTATCCTGAACAGCCGCGAGGAACTTCGCGCGCTGAAGGAGAGTTGCGAATAAACAACGATTTCATGGTTGGCGCCTCAGCTCATGCACCGGTTTGGCAGGGAGTCAGCCTGAGAGGTATCGAAAAAGATCGTACCTTGCACCCGAAGAGCTGATCATCCTGGTACCGGACACATACGCCCCGTGTGATTTGCTCTACCGAGCGCCACACGGGGCTCTTTTTATCCCGAAAGCCTGTTTTTCTACATTCACGGTTCATTTCATGAGAAGCACCTGCACCCTACTGTCCTTGTTAATATCTCTACTAATCATTGCCATATCTTGCTCAAGGACTCAGCCGGATCCGGTTGATACGCCGGCGGTCAGGTACCCGGTTGGTTTATGGGTTACCTCTTCCGACCAGACCAATCTGCTTTACAACAGGACACTGCCATTTTCATCTGCAGAGGACAATCGGTTCCCCACCATTACTGTTGATACAACACAAATATTCCAGCCGATAGACGGATTTGGCTATACACTCACCGGTGGCAGTGCCGGGCTCATACACCAGCTCGCGCCTGCTACGCGCGCGCAATTACTGGAAGAGCTATTCGGAAATGATGACAACTCAGTGAAAATAAGCTATCTGAGAATAAGTATAGGAGCTTCCGACCTTGATTCCGAGGTATTCAGCTACAATGATTTACCTGCTGACGAGACAGACATCAATCTCGATCAGTTCAGTTTGTCCAGAGACACTGTTCATCTGATTCCGGTACTGAAGGAGATACTGGCTATCAGGCCAGATCTTAAAATTATGGGCTCCCCATGGAGTCCGCCCGTATGGATGAAAAGCAATGGCAGCAGCGTGGGAGGCTATCTGAAGCCCGAATATTATGGTGTTTATGCGCGTTATATTGCCCGTTATATACAGGCTATGAAAGCGCAGGGGATACATATTGAAGCTATCACCCCTCAGAATGAACCCCAGCACGGAGGCAACAATCCGAGTCTGGTGATGTCGGCATCCCAGCAGGCAGTTTTTATAAAGAACCACCTGGGACCTGTATTCAAGGCAGACGGCATAGATACTAAAATTATCATCTGGGACCATAACTGCGACCGACCCGATTTCCCGCTCGGTGTGCTAAGCGATCCGGGAGCCCGTGAATACGCTGACGGGACAGCCTTTCACCTTTATGCGGGCGATGAAAGCGCCATGTCGGTGATACACGACGCATATCCGGATAAAAATCTCATTATAGGTACGACGCGCAACTGGAGCCGTATAGCGCTGGAATGGAATCTGGCCGCCGACCCGAACTACGATCCGCACACACCCGGGGGCTGTACCCTTTGTCAGGGAGCGCTAACCATCAGCGGACAGACGATAAGCAGAAATGTAAGTTACTATATCATAGCACACGCAGCAAAATTTGTGCCGCCCGGTTCTGTTCGAATAGCCAGCACCCTGCTGACAGAGGTGCAGAATGTTGCATTCAGGACACCTGATGGCAAAAAAGTACTGATAGCTATGAATGAGGGGGGGCAGCCGCAGTCTTTCAACATCAGCTCCGGTGGTAAATGGATTACGGCCACCCTGAATCCGGGCAGCGCAGGCACCTTTGTGTGGGAGTAATCAGGATTTGGCGAGTTTGGTCATGAACCACACTTCAAAAGCTGTGTAAACAACATACAGATAGAGAAAAATACCCACAAACCATTCATTATCAGGATGAAAGGTTTTCTGATAAACGAACAGCCAGGCCAGGGCGAGTACCATTTTACCGAAAACAGATACCGAGACCAGATTGGTGAAGGCGTATTTGCTACCCGACCGGACAGCACCAGCGCCGGCGAAAAACAGTCCGAAACATACAAGTACGAACAGCACCACAGTGGCCACAGCGAACAACGCATGCTGATGGGCTGGCTGCACAAAAGAAGTGAGGAGTATCAACGGGACGGATGCCAGGAGTGTTATAACGGCAATCCTGCTAAAAAAAGACCTGTTATTCAATCTTTCAGCAATTGTTTATAGATGCGATAGAGCGAGGCGAAAAGAAAAGCAATGGTAAGAAACACGGCGAATGCGGGTTTTTCGAGGCCGATTTTTGCATCGGCCCAGCGTCCGATGAAGACACCTGCCAGACAGGCACCGAGCAGCTCGAATGCCAGTCCGCCATAGCGGGCAACGGCCTTAACCGTTGCTTTCCGCTGCTCCTCCGGCGACGGGTTCTTTTGCGTCATTTTTATCGGATTTTTTTTCCGGTTGCTTTGGTGCAGGAGTAGCCAGACCTGTTTCCATCCGACATATTACATTAAAAACAGCACCGGCCTGCATCTGAATACTCCGGGCAGTTACTTCACCCTCCACTACGGCTGTTTCACGGAGGTTCAACAGTTCGGCCACCCTGATATTGCCCTTGTAACGGCCTTCGATAACTGCACTCTGGCAGATGACATTACCTTCGATGACGCCGGTAGGGCCGATAATCAGTTTTGCTGCGCAGACGAGATCGCCCTTTATGACACCATCAATACGAATATCACTGTCGCATTTGATTTTACCGCCTACAGCAGTGCCTTTAACCAGCGAGTTAACGACACCCGATGAAGGGACGGCGGAGCGTCTGACATCTTCCTCTTTAGAATTTCCAAACATAACAACAAACGTAGTTTAACAACAGAGTGCGCAAAAGTGCGGAAAAAATCGGTGATTTCAAAGAATTATGTGAAAGACCCGTGATTTAGTGCTTAGGCAATCAGTATTTTCGGAGTACGTCGGAAGTAATTACATGAGTGCCTCCGAGATGCTGATTAGCCAGCGTTATGAGTGCATTTGCCACCTGACTGGCCTTTACGCCCTTGTATTTTGCCGGAATAATCAGGTTAAACACAGCATTGAGGAAAATGCCGATTTTTTCACCGAATCGGAACTCCTTTCGGTCGCCGAGCAAAAGGGAGGGCTGAGCCGTTACAAAACAATCAAAATGTAAATCTTTGATTCGATTTTCGAGTTCACCTTTTGTGCGGAGGTAAAAGTTGGACGAATCGGGATTGGCGCCGATGGAAGACACCAGCAGATATTGCTTTACGCCATTTTCACGTGCGATCCGGCCGATTTCTGCCGGATACTCGCAGTCAACACGGAACTGGGCAGCCTGAGACCCGGCGGTTCTGATGGTAGTACCGAGAGCGCAGAAAAGATCATCACCCGTGAGAAGACTCTTGTCGGGATTGTCGAAGTCGAAGACTACTATTTTGAGTTTCGGATGAGCGATGAGTAGCGGCCTGCGCACGAGTGCAACAACTTCGCTGTATCTTTGATCGTTGATAAGCTGGTAAAGGAGTGATTTCCCTACCAGACCGGTGGCTCCGATGAGCAGTGCCTTTTTAGTCATTGTTAATTTTGAGGCTGAACGAAGCAGTGGCGGAGAGAAGAGGGCTTCAACACGATCGCCGCTGGATGCTTGTGGATGAAAGCGGACAGTTTCTCACGCAGAGAGAACTGCCGGAGATGGCCCTGCTGCAACCATCTGTCGGGCCCGACAACCTTACTGTACGACACAGCAGATTTCCGAATCAGGCTGTAGAGATTCCACTGGACATTACCGGTTTGTCACCAGAAAAAACCAGTGCAAAGGTATGGAGTAATTCTGTTTCGGCACTGATAATGCCTTCCGGGATTAACCAATGGTTTTCAGAAGTACTGCGAGCGCCTGTGCGGCTTGTTTACATGCCTGATACATCAAGGCGTCGGGCCGACGGGCGTTATGCTCCGGCGGGTCAGCTGGTCAGTTTTGCTGATGGTTTCCCTTATCTGATTATCGGAGCAGCAGCCCTGAATGAGTTGAACCGACAACTGACAGAGCCCGTACCGATGAATCGCTTCCGGCCGAACATTGTATTCACCGGAGGCAATTCGCATGATGAAGACAGGTGGAGCGATCTTCACATCGGCAATCAGCCGTTCAGGTGTGTAAAGCCGTGTGCGCGATGTGTGATGGTGACAACCGATCAGGCTACGGCGCAAAAAAGTGCGGAGCCCCTGAAAACACTTTCGCAGTACCGAAGGCGCGGAAACAAAGTGCTTTTCGGCCAAAATATGATCTGGACGGGAACAGAACCTGCTTGTATGCGCGAGGGTGACATACTTGTGCCGGGTTAAAAGATCATACAATGTAGCAAATGTTACGGACTGTCCAAAAAATATCCGCCGGATTGCCCATAATTGTCGGAAATTTAGCCCTTGTATCCCGACGAACAACTTACGTTTCAAATTTTCAGTAATGACAAAACAAATACTTATCACTGTCCTCTCCCTTGTTTCTTTTCTGAGTGCAAGCGGGCAGCAGTCCAAAAACTACTTTCAGCCAGTCGAGCCGCAGCAGATCTCGGTTGATTCGCGCACCCGTCGGGGTGCCTTTCCGGCAGTATTCGACACCTATCGCCTTGATTTCGGTTCTATCAGACAAAAACTGTCGGAAGCGCCCCGGGAGTTCACTCCCGAGGCAGATATGGGCAGATGCGTCGTCAGTATTCCGGTAGCAGGAGGTTCTCTGGAAGATTTTTCTGTATTTGAAGTAGCTCAGCTCGACGCCGAGGCGCGGACTGCTTATCCGGATATTCACTGCTACGCGGGCATTTCGAAGGTCGATCCGCGTCGTACTGTTCGTTTCAGCACGACGGTAAGGGGCTTTACTGCCATGATAATGCATCCTGATTTCAACACATCCTTTGTTGAACCGTATACCTGGGGTCAGACGGAATACTATCTGGCCTACCACTCGGACGATGCGCCCGACAATGGTACACGTCGCCTGCGCGCAGAGGTAAAAGACGATGGCACGCTGGTATTCGGAGAAGAGAACGAATTCTATACTCCACCGGTTGAGGACAGGGGTGTGGAGCTCGCCGATCCGGTTAAACTGAAAATTTTCCGCTTTGCCGTATCGTGTACCGGAGAGTTTGCCCAGGACCACGGCACTACCAAGCCAGAAGTTTTTGCAGCTGTTACGGAGTATGTCAACTTCATTAGCGCCATATACGAGCGGGATATAGATCTCCGATTTCAGTTAATTGCCGGCAGTCAGAATGCGATATTTCTGGATCCGCTGACAGATCCCTTTACCGGTCAGACCGTACAGGACTGGCTTGGACAGAATACGGAAATATTGAATCTGTACTGTAATCCGAACTCACACGATGTGGGTCATGTTCTTGCCCGCTACATAACAGGCGGCGCCATCGGTGTGGGTGCCCTGGGCGTCTTGTGTACCCCCAACAAGGGACAGGGATGTTCGGCCGGTGTTGGCGTCGGCAACTATGGCAGCAGCTTCATTGGTGTATTCGGACAAGAGCTGGGGCATCAGCTCAGCGGTGGTCACAGCTGGAACAACTGTGGCGACAATGCGCAGCGTGAGGGCACCGAGGCTTTTGAACCAGGCAGCGGCAGTACTATCATGTCTTATGCGGGCGCGTGCGGAGCCGACAATATTCAGGGAGATGCCGATTTGTACTTCCATGCGGGGAGTATCAATAAAATCAGGAATTATTATACGTTCGGTGCGACTTGCGGATCCTATCAGGAGACCACCAATTTTGCTCCGGTGGTCACCCTGCCCTATCAGGACAATTTTTTCATTCCGATTTCGACGCCATTTGAGCTGAATGGCAGTGCTACAGATGTTGACGGAGATTCCCTTACCTATTGCTGGGAGCAATATGATCTTGGACCTCCGGCCCCGGTAAGCACCCCGGCAGGTAACTGTCCGCTGTTCAGAACACGCCCGGCCGTGAATGCGACCAACCGGTATTTCCCGAGACTGACCACAGTCATCAACAATGCATTTGACCGTACAGAACAGCTTCCCACCTACAGCCGTGATATGACCTTCAGGCTCTCGGTTCGCGACAACAGGCCCAATGGTGGTGGCTTGGGCCATGCTCAGGTAGCGTTCAATGCGTTTGACGGTGCCGGGCCGTTCAAGGTACTTTCACCCAACACCAATACAACCATCTGGAGAGTGGGTGAATATACCGAGGTAACTTGGGATGTAGCCAACACCTATGCTGCGCCGGTTAACTGCAAGAAAGTCAATATCAGACTCAGTACAGATGGCGGGCAAACCTATCCGGTGACACTTGCGTCGGGAGTTGAAAACGACGGAAGCCAGTATGTTCTGGTACCCAATATTATTTCCAGCAGCCTTCGTGTGCGCGTGGATGCTGCCGACAACATCTTCTACGATATCTCGAACCAGAATTTCAAGATACAGGCACCTGTTCAGCCATCCCTGACACTTGGATTGACCAACGATGCTGCGGAGATTTGCCTGCCGGGCAACTTCACCACTGAAATCATCAGTGCGGGTGTACTTGGTTACAGCGATCCGGTTCAGCTGGAAATAACGGGCAATATACCTCCGGGTGCAGCAGCCACCTTCTCTTCCTCAAATATTCAGCCGGGAGAAACAGCAACACTTTCCGTTGACCTGTCCGGTATCACCGTAGAGGGAGAATTCACCTTTAATGTACGGGCGGTATCGGGAACTCAGGAATACCTCAGACCAATCCGACTCGTACTGAGGAGGAATGATTTCAGCGGATTCGCCCTGATATCACCTGCAGACGGACTAACCGGAAGCACACTGACCAAGACCCTTCGATGGTCGCAGGGGCTTGATGCAGATCTCTATGATGTTCAGCTTGCCACAGATCCGGCTTTCAGCAATATTGTAGCATCGAGAAACGCATCTGCACTGGATTCGTTCAAGATGAATCTTTTACTTCAGAAAGGCACCGCCTATTACTGGCGTGTACGACCGATCAACGAGTGCGGTGCACACGCCTGGTCGGAGCCATTCTTTTTCAGCACGTTTGCGGAAGATTGCCGCATTTTTCAGGCAAACGACCTGCCCAAGAACCTGTCGGCCAACTCTGCACCAACCATTGAGTCAAAGCTCACCGTCAATTCCGGAGGAGTGATCAGTGACATAAACATCAAGACCATTGACGGTTATCACAGCTTCTTCAAGGATCTGGAAGCGCACCTGATCAGTCCTGCGGGCACAGATGTGCTGCTGTGGAAAGACCGGTGTGGCAACTTCAACGGCAACTTCAACTTCGGGCTGGACGATGCGGCTCCGGGGGCCTTCCCTTGCCCGCCGAACAACACCGGTTTACAGTACCGTCCTGTGAATCCACTCACACCATTCCTTGGTCAGAATTCGACCGGTGAGTGGACGTTCAGGCTCAAAGACAATGTGATTGGTTCGGGAGGCACACTGGAAGATTTTCAGATAGAATTCTGTGCGAGTGTAAACGTTGTAGCGCCATTTCTGGTGAACAACAACATCATGCCGGTAAGCAGCGGTGGCAATCGGGTTATCACTCCTGATTTCCTTCTGGTAGAGGACAATGACAACACCCACAGCGAACTGATTTACACCGTAGTAACCGTACCGGAAGACGGTATAATTTCGAGAATTGGCGTTGGAACGCTCAATCCAGGCGACAAATTTACCCAGACCAATCTCGATAACGGGCAGATCAGGTTTTTCGATTACGGGGGCAGTCCGGCACCCGACGGATTCCGTTTTGTAGTAACAGATGGCAAAGGCGGCTTTCTGGGGACACCAAAGTTCCTCACACAGCCATTCGTTGGCACCACGGAGGAAGTAACAGCGGAGCTCGATTTTGTTATTTTCCCGAACCCGGCAACTGACATAATCCAGCTGGCACTGGGTATCGCTCCGGATTCGGACACACAGGTCCTGCTGACCGATATGGCAGGCCGTACCCTTTACTCCGGGCTGATGCCGGCAGGCAATTCGGCAAGGCAGATAGAAGTTGGAGAACTGCCGGGGGGGATTTACCTGATTTCGGTCAGCAATTCAGCGGGCCGAGGAGTCAGAAAAGTGATAATCCGCTGATATTTATACCGGATAAACATTCATTCAGATTGCTATGAGGCAGAAAAGGATACTTTTTTGCCTCATACGCTGCCTGTCGGGTGGTTACTTCCGGATTTTACCTACCTTTGCAGAGCGCCGCAAAAAACCGCGACGTATCAAACCACCTAATCCTTCATTTGAAGTAAGGAATGAAGATATCCTTGAATCTGCTTCGAGACTTTCTCGACATCCATAAATCACCCTCGGAAATCGCCGACATACTGACATCGCTGGGACTTGAGTCGGAAGGATTTGAAACAGTTAAGACATCGCCTGCGGACCTCGATAAAGTCCTGACGGCCAAAGTTCTAACCTGTGAAAAAATACCTGACACCGATCATCTCTCTGCGACAACGGTAGATGCCGGTGATGGCGTTGTGCGTTCTGTCGTATGCGGCGCACCCAATGTGGCAGCGGGCCAGATGGTCTTTCTGGCTATACCCGGCGCCAATGTCTTTACCAAAGATGGTACCCTCTTCACTATCGGCGAGCGCAAGGTACGCGGCGTGGCCTCACAGGGTATGATCTGCGCACAGGACGAGCTAGGACTCGGGCACGACCATTCAGGCATTATTGTGCTGCCGGAAGATACTCCAGCCGGAATCAGTGCGGCTGATTATTATGAAATGCCTTCCGATACTGTATTTGAAATTGGCCTGACACCCAACCGTGCTGATGCCACCTGTCATAAAGGTGTGGCGGAAGATATTCTTGCGTGGGTGCGCGTACACGAAGACCCGAAAGCGGGGCTTCGTGATTTGTCGTTTCTGACAAAGGGCAGCGAAAAAATGCCCACTGGAGCTGCCATTTTCCCCGTTGTGGTGGAAACCACGGAAGCTTGTCCGCTTTATTCAGGTCTGGTAATTGAAGGGATACAGGTGGGCGAAAGTCCGGAATGGTTAAAAAACCGTTTGCTGGCAGTAGGTCAGCGCCCGATCAACAATGTAGTTGACATTACAAATTATGTCCGTATAGAGCTGGGTCAGCCACTGCACGCCTTTGACCTCGACAAGGTAAACGGAGGCAAAATTATAGTGAAGACTGTTGCAGAGGGAACCTCTTTTGTGACACTTGACGGTGTGGAGCGTAAATTGTTTGCCGAACAGTCTGCGTACCGATTCAGCATGGGTTTTTGAAAAAGGAGCAGATCCCGGGAATACCGCACTGGCACTCACCCGTGCAGCCCTGCTGACAGAGGCCCTTGCGGGTGGTAAAATCAGTTCGGGAGTAACCAGAGTTTGCCAGAAAGAGCCGGAGCGGGCAACAATCAAAGCCACTTATGTGGGCATCAGTCGCCTGATTGGCGAAGATCTTGGCAGCGAACGCATCAGAGCGATACTGCACGCACTTGACATACAGTGCACAGATGAAACAGAAACAGGGTTTACCGCTCACGTACCCACCAACAAGCCCGACGTAACACGGGAGGCTGATCTGGTGGAAGAAATACTTCGGGTGTATGGTCTGGACAACATAGCCACACCCGGTCAGATACGCAGCAGTATGGAAGTAAATGTGCATCCCACACCGGAGTACATTCGCAATCTGGCAGCAGAGTTTCTGGCTTCGAACGGGTTCAACGAATGTATGAGCCTTTCGCTGGGCAATTCATCGCATTACACAGGTGAGGATGCGCTGTGGCCCGTCGGGGTTGAACAGTTGGTTTTCATCCACAATTCGGCTAATCAGGGCCTCGATTGCCTTAGGCCTGCCATGTTACTGAGTGCTTTGGACGTGGTGGTACACAACCAAAACAGGCAGAACCCCGATCTGCGCCTTTTTGAATTTGGCAAAATTTACAGGAGAGCCGGAGAAAAAGGTATGGAAGAAACGGCTCGTTTATCGCTCACCGTAACGGGCGCACGCGATGCCGAGTCATGGCACCCGTCGGCCAGGAAAAATGCCGATTTCTTTACCATCAAGGCTTATGTGGGCAACCTGCTCGCCCGATTGGGTATCAAAGGTTATCAGGAGAGTATTTTAGAGGAGAATCCGTTCCAATACGCACTGAAATACCACAGAGGACCTCAGGAGATTGTCACCTTTGGTGCCGTGGATCCGGTGATTCTGAAAAAAATGGATATCAAAAATCCGGTATTTTTTGCAGATTTCAACGTCACAAATCTGATAAAGGCTGTGACTGGCAATAAGATACAGTTTCAGGAGTTAAACAAGTTTCCGATGGTAAGGCGCGATTTGGCGCTGGTGCTCGACAAGGGTGTTACCTTCGGGGAAATCAGGCAACTGGCTACCAAAACGGCTCAAAAATTGTTGAAGGAGGTCAATTTGTTTGATGTATTTGATGATGAGAACAAGCTCGGTGCCGGGAAGAAGTCCTGCGCAGTGAGTTTTGTTTTTGAAGACACAGGAAAAACCCTTCAGGACAAGGATATAGATGCTGTAATGAATCAGTTGACATCCGTTTTTGAAGGCAAACTCGGCGCCGTTATCAGAAAGTAGGAAAACAGGTGCCATATATACTACACATTCACCATAAATTGAGAATTGACCAGACATGGAACCAACGAGTATTTTGATAGGTCTGGCGATAGGGGCTGTTGCAGCCTACATAATCGCCAACATGACCATAAAGAAAAACAGTTCGAAGGCGGCAGAAGAAGCAACCCGCCAGGCAGAACTGATCATTCAGGAGGCACGGTTGAGTGCCAAACGTACCGAGGACGAGGCCGCACTGAAGGCCGATAAAATCGTGTCCAAAGCTGAATCCGAGAATGACAGGATTAAACAGCAGAAGATACAGGAGGCCAAGGAGCGTTACGCGCAGATGAAGCAGGAGGTAGAGGCAGAGAAAATGAAACGACAGCTGGAGTTGAAAGATCTGGAGATGGAGATTGCGGCTCAGCAGAAGGACATCAAGGTAGAGACGGATGCGATCAATGCGCGATTTGCAGAACTGGAAACGCGCAAAAACGAATTTGACAACAAGGAGCTGGAACTGGAAACGTTGCGTGAAAATCTGGACAAGCAGTTGAAGATTGTGCAGAAAAAACGCGAAGAGCTGGATGCTGCCAATGAAGAGCGCATCAAGGCACTGGAGACCATCGCCAGGCTGACGCAGCAGGATGCCAAAGATCAGTTACTGGAGCAGGTTCGTGCCAAGAGTGAATCAGAGGCCCAGTCTATTGTGCGCGATGCCATTAGTCAGGCCAAGCTGAATGCCAACAAGGAGGCCAAAAAGATTGTCATACAGACAATCCAGCGTATGGCAGCCGAGTTCACCATTGAAAATACTGTTTCGGTCTTCAACCTGGAATCGGATGAGATGAAAGGTCAGATTATTGGTCGTGAGGGCCGGAATATCCGGGCACTGGAAGCTGCCACTGGTGTCGAACTCATTGTGGATGATACACCGGAGGCCATTGTTATTTCCTCTTTCGATCCGGTCCGCCGCGAGGTGGCCCGTTTGTCGCTGCAGCGCCTGGTAGCCGACGGCCGTATTCACCCGCAACGTATTGAAGAAGTGGTTGCCAAGGTGCAAAAGCAGCTGGAAGAACAGATTATGGAGATTGGCGAGCGCACAGTGATTGAGCTTGGTATTCACGGCCTTGCCCCGGCACTTGTACGCATGGTTGGTCGCATGCGTTTCCGTTCTTCGTACGGACAGAACCTGCTCAAGCACAGCGTTGAGACAGCCGAGCTTTGCGCCATTATGGCTGCCGAGCTGGGTATGAATCCGAAACAGATCAAGATGGCCAAACGTGCCGGCCTGTTGCACGACATAGGCAAGGTAGCAGAGGAAGAAACAGAGTTGTCACACGCCCTGCTTGGCATGAAGATGTGCGAGCAGCACGGAGAGCATCCGGTCATTATCAATGCTGTGGGAGCCCACCACGACGAGATCGAGATGAACAACATCATCTCGCCTATCATACAGGCCTGCGATGCCATCTCGGGAGCACGCCCGGGAGCACGTCGCGAGATACTGGAAAATTACCTGAAGCGTATTGGAGAACTGGAAGAACTGGCCATGGCCTACGAAGGTGTTGCCAAGGCATTTGCCATGCAGGCGGGACGGGAGTTGCGCGTAATCGTCGAAGCTGACAAGGTGACCGATCAGTACGCGGATGATCTTTCGTTCATGATTTCACAGAAGATACAGGAAGAGATGCAGTATCCTGGCCAGATAAGGGTCACCGTCATCAGGGAAAAGCGGGCCGTAGCCTACGCAAGATAAAGTACCTGATATCCGTTACAAAGGAGGGGCCGTTGACACTGCGTTCAACGGCCCCTTTCTCACTCTTATAAGGGTGAGGTTAATTTCTGCATCCGGCCTTTCGTGAGATTATATCGGGCCAGTGGAACAGCGGTAACAGATTAAAATTAAATGTGCAAAATGAGAGCGTTGCAAGTGCCAGATATGGATTATTTGAGCTGTATTCCGGCAAAAGCGTGTTTCAATACCTGATACAAAGGTGTGACGAGATTGAGACAAATTAGTACCAAAAAAGAAATATTTAGTACCAAAAAGGTAATTTCTTTTATGTTTGTCCGAGATTCTGGTATTTCATTGAATTTTCATGCAAGCTATCTGCTATGAAGCATCTGTGCATATTACTTCTCACATTCATGGCACTGCATCTGCTGGCCAACAACCCCGCAGCAGAGTATGAGTATCTGCGCAGGTTGATGCGTGAGAACAAGACGGATTCTGCACTGACTTATGTTGACGGCCGACTGGGGAATCCCGATCGTCTGGAGAAGGGACAGCTTGCCTATTATCAATCTGTCAAAAGTACAGCACTACTGCACGTTGGACGTTTTGAAGAGTCCCTGTTTTTTACGCGCCTTGCCCTCCAAAATTCACCCGAAGTGAGTGACTCGGCTGCATTGTCGGAGATATGGAAATCTGCATCACATACGTATAACAGGAACGGAAAACTGGACAGTGCCCTGTTGTATACCAGGCTGTTATATGGTTATGCCAGAAGGGCGAATGATGTTAGAATGACCTATTCGGCACTTGTATCGCTGGGGAACATACACCTTCAGAACCAACAATTCGAGTTGTCACTGGAGTTCTATAGGGAGGCCCTTAATATTTCAATAACCAATAATTTCAAGGGTAATTTGCCTGCTGACTACTATAATCTCGGGCTGGCACAATTCACTAACAAGTTATACAGTCAGGCATTAACTTCTTACGATAAAGCAGCAATGCTGGGTCTCGAACAGAATAATCTGCGACTTGTGGCGAGAGTTTACGGATCCATTGCCGATATCATGGAGGCTCAAAACCGGCTGGATGAACAGTCGAAATACCTGAAAAAGGCCAACCAGTTGGCGGCACAGTTGCAGGACAAGCGACTTCTCGCAATGGGTTGTTCCAATCTGATGCATCTTCACCTGAAAAAGGGAGAATATAGCAAGGTCATTGAGTACGGTGATCAGGCGCTAAGCTATCTGAAAGAACAGCCTTTGGTACAATTGGAGATAAATATTGACAGTATGATGTATGTTTCTCACAAGGCATTGAATCAGCCCGAGCAGGCGATTTTATTCTACGAAGCATTCAACAGACTGAATAACACCCTCCGCAATGAAGAAGTAACCCTGCGACTGAATGAACTGAAATCCATATACGAGATTGAGAAAAAAAATCTTACTATAAAAAATCAGACCACCGAGTTGCTGGCGGCACAGCGATCCAGCCGGATTAACATGCTTGTCATTTCAGTTCTGTCGCTTTTGTTACTGGCCTTGCTGGCATTCAAAATCAGGGAAAATTTCTACAAGCGAATACTGTTCAGAAAAGAAAAAGAAACGGATCTCCAACTGGAATTAATGCGAAGCAGACTGGAGAAAAGCCTGAACAAACAGGAAAATTCTGAAAATCAGGAGGAGGAACCCGGCAGATCCGAGGACAGAGACGAACTCTCTCCGGAAAAGTCGCAACAGATATTTACTCAGATAATGGAAATCATCGAGACCGAGAAACTGTATCTGTCGCCGGAACTGGATCAAAAATATATCATCAAGCGGCTCAATACCAACAAACGCTATGTTTATGAGTCAGTAAGAGTCCATGGTGATCATAATTTCAAGGGACTCGTGAACAGGTTGCGGATTAACGAGGCCAAGCGCATCATTCAGGAGCGACTCCAGGCCAAAGCAGATATCAACCTTCCTGACGTGTATCTTTCCTCCGGTTTCACCTCAAAAACATCTTTTTACCGTACGTTCAAGAGTATCACCGGTTTACCACCGGGCGACTATGTGGAGCAACTGGAACGTGAAATGAGGGGATAGATTACCACAAACCCGCCTGCGCAGCGAAAGAGAATCTCAGCGTGGGCAGCCAGTCGGGTGCATCGTTATAGACTTCAGGATTTCTTGTGAGCACATAGGCAGGTCTTGCCGTCAGGCGGAAACGATCGCGTCGGAAAAGATTGAATCCAATACCGAACTCGACGGATTGGGTCCGATTCCGGGTTAGCTGGTCGCTGGTCAGACCCTGATTGATTGGTTGCTCGAATTCAGCATTGGTATACAGAATTTCATCCGGTCTGGACTTGTCGGCGATATCGAAAATAGTACCTGCGTGGAGATATACGCAGTCACACTTGTGTACACGAAAGTTCACCTTTACCGGTACGATCCAGTATTCAGGCCGGAAGGAGTGCAGATCAGCCAGATAATAACGAACGATGGCTCCATTCACCTCCCTTTCAGTCATAGCTCCGTTTGAAGTGTAAAACTCGTAATCCGGGTATACCTTTTTCCCAAACCCTGCTCCAATGGAAAATTTCCAGAATGGCACTTCTGCCTGCAGATACGGCGAGGCCTTTGCCTTGATACCTTCGGAGAACTGGGCCACATCGAATGCAGATTCGACACCGACGATGATCTTGCCGAAGGAAGACTGGGCCGATATAGCGTTGCACAGCAGGAGTACCGTGAGAGCGGAAAGCAGATTTCTTTTCATAGACAGGGCAAACAGATGGCAAAAGTACGTGAATAACGCTTACCTTAATTACTCCCGCAGCCCGTTTCCATGCAAACCGGTATCAAAAACAGAGGGTGCAGCCGTCATCCGGCGCACCCTCTGATAAAATATTACTGAAGTCTGTTCAGATCTGTTTTCAATTACTTTACTTTGTCTGAATCATTTTTCTGGTGGCTGAATCATTTCCTGCGCTCAGTGAATAATAGAGAATACCGGTAGTACTGAGCAATGCTCTGTCGAGCGTTACTGCATTGTACCCTCTGACATATTCGCCTTTCTGGGTGTAAATGATACGCCCCAGTTCATCAGAGATTGTCAGTGTGGCGGATTGCGCCTCGGGGAGGTGAAAGCCGATCACGGTACGGTTCACAAACGGGTTTGGCTGATTCTGATATAACTCAAAGCCTACTCCGCTGATGATGTTTCGGTCGAAGCGAAGTGCCACCTCCAGACGCTTGTTCAACTGACTGTAACCCTCGGCCTTGGTGATCTGGCTGGAAACACCCAGCATTTCGCTTAACCTGCCCGTCTTTCCGGCCGTAAACGTAACCGTGAACATATCGGAGCCATCAATCGAAACGGTCAGCGCATCTTCGAACACACCGAAATTACTCTCGGACACCTTGTCTGACTTCACGATGCCGGCTACTTCCAGTCCGTTCAGACTGAGTGTCATCTGGTAGCCCTGCACTGCTTCGCTCGCCCTGAACGTCACGTCGAATGTCTCTCCAGCCTTCAACATGCGGTCGTCCAGATCAAACAGCAGGGTGCCGTTTGTGCGATCGTCGGCTTGCATGGCACTATTGGCGATAACAGACCCGTTCACGTCGCCCACCTTGACACCAACGAAGTCTTCCACCATACTGGACTGGGCGTTTGCAATGGACATATTCTCCCGGATAGTGTCGGCAAACGGATTCATCGGATTGGTGAATACCTGCATCTTGTCCACGAACCGCCACGAGGTATTGTTCGGCAGTTCGGAGTAGATGCCCAGGATCAGTTTGCGCAGTTCCACAATATCGAAGGTCGTGATGGATCCCGACTTGTTGGCATCTGCAGCGATCATCCTGTACGGACTGCCAAGAGGGGCCACACCGAGTACATGCCGGGAAATCAGCACCAGATCGTAAGTAGTTACCCCGTTCAGCGGACTGTCATCTTTGGATGGTGTAATAGTAAAACTGGATGCCATTGGCACACTGTTCACCACTTTATACGTACCGGAGTCGTCAGTCATATCGAAATAACTGAACGGCGGGGCAAAACTCACGGTGCCATCAATAGTAACACTGGCTTCCTCCACCCCGTCGGTATCTTCCGTTTTCAGGGCGCCGGACACATTCAACTTGTCGCTGTTCGGACAGTTGCCGTTGTTATCCTGCACAATCACGTACGTTTCGCAGTAGCCGGCGTTTCCGGCAACGTCAACCGACCAGAGTTCGACACACTGTGTGCCCAGTTCATTGCAGTCGAAGGTGACCGATGTAACCGGATTCCCACTGGCATCTGTCGGGAAACCGCTACCCGTGCCACACTTGCGCACGCCCGTGCGCAGGAATTGCGTCTGCGAGCAGTTGTCCACCGTATATTCGAGGAAATCAACGTCATTCATGGTAATCGTGCCACTCGGCATAATATTCACACTGAGGCCGTTGAAGCATACCACCGTCGGCGCCTTGCAATCCCTGATTTCAACCGGATATTCGCAGATAGCCTCGTTGCCGCAACCATCGGTCACGAACCACTTGATCTTGTGGTTACCGTAAGGCAGTTGGGGTGTGACAAAGGTATTCTGCGCCTGCTGCGTGTTGAACTTCACATAAGCCGTCTTCTTGTTACCTGTCACCACTTCCTGAATCGCAAAGCCCCACTTCTGGTTTGCAGCCACTGCGCGGTTGTCGAACTGGCGCGATACAGGTGCTCCGTTCAGGTTGTTGTACTGAATATTGTTCCAGCCCAGTCCGCCCGGCTGACTGCCCAGCTGTGTGCTGTTCACCACCGTTTCCATGGTACCGTCGCCGTCCAGATCAAGCAGCAGCTGGTATTCAAAACTGATATTTGCACCGCTGCAGGCATCGGTGGCCGTCAGACTGATCCCGGATGGTGCCTCGCACAGGTCGTGGGAAGAGTTGGCCAGATCCCACCAGTACATTTCATTCCACAGGCTGCCGTCATTATCCGTCTCATCGCAGATTTTGCCAGCCGCGGTGGCATCGTCGCACGATGCCACCGGGCCCTGAGAATCGGTGATCTTGATAATCTGCTTGTACGTGTAACAGTTGGCGTTGGCATCAAAGAATACCGAGTAATTCGTTGCCTGCGCATCATTCGGATTTACCTTCACCACTGTTGACTTCCACGGATCACCTGCCGTCTGAATCGGCGATACGATCGGACCGGGCAGGTTGGTCGGGTGATTGGTGGCTGCGTTCGGGTTCGGGTTCGGCACTGCCACACAGGATCCGTTCGGGTCGAATG
>JAJTFM010000049.1 GCA_021298575.1 Saprospiraceae bacterium
CGGCTTGTGTTTTTCCGGGAATCTGTTACAGCTCTAACAATCAAGCAAACAACTTCTGGTATGCGCAAATTTAGCCTGATACTGGCCGGTTTGGCCGCGATTGTATCTACATCCCTGGCCCAGAAAACCCCCGAATGCTCTGTAAGTGTCTCAAAAACGGAACTTCGGATAGGCGAGTCTCTGAAAGTTACTTTCAAAGTCGAAAATAACCGGAACGGAAGGTTCACTCCCCCCGAATGGGATGCCGCCGGCTGGGCCTCTGTAAGCAGTAGCCAAAGCTCAAATTACACGCTTTCCGGCGGGGAAATGGTATCTTCGGCCACCTACGAATATACACTCATGCCTCAGGACACCGGACTGCTCGAAATTCCTGCAGGTATTCTAAAGTCTGGAAGCCACGAAATCACTACAGATCCGGTTACTATTTATGTAAAACCTGGCAAAGAGGGCGAAACAAAACTATACGGAACGCAGGAACGCCGTACCTTGCCCTCCGATGATCCCAAAAAACGAATAAAAACTATCCGTCTGTAAAAAGCTCCCTAATACGGCCCCTGTTTATGGTCCGCAGGAACCTCCCGCTCTTATTCCGGTTACTCCGCGCTCAAAAAATGCGGGTACTCCCACTCCTGTTATTGTGTGCAACTACGCTCGCGTGGTCTCAAAACCCTGTATTCAAAACTGAACTCGAAGCAACCGAGGTAGCAACCGGTACTCCGTTTACAGTCACTTTCACGCTGGAAGGCGCAGAAGGCAAACGATTCATACCACCCCCTTTCGATCAGCTCAACTCTGCAGGCGGGGTTTCCGAATCAAGAGGATTTACTATTATAAACGGAAGAACCTCCGTCAAACAATCGTGGACCTACACCCTCGAAGCCCGGCAGCCCGGCGACTACACCATAGGCTCGGCTCTCGTTACGGTTAACGGAAAGCAAATCAGCACCAATCCTGTCAGGTTCAGGGTGGCTGAACGAAAGCCCTTCCGGGGTAGCCCCTCTGCCGCCGGAGGAGATGTATTTATTGCCGGAGAACTAAGCATTCCCTCCGCATTCCCGGGGCAACAGGTAATATGGCGCCTGACGCTCTACACGCGTGTTGCTATTGAAGGTGCCGATCTGATTTCATTGCCCTCTTTCGATGGCCTTTTCTCTCAGGAACGGAAGAGGTTCGAAGCCAAAGTGAACTACCAGACTATCAAGGGCGTAAAATATGCTGTCAAAGTACTGCACGAGGAATCTCTGTTTCCTCAGACCTCCGGCGAGGTGGTTATCGGTGAGGCACAGGTCAGGGTGGGGCTGCAAAACCCGAATTCTTTTTTCGGAGTAAAACCTGTTACACTTACATCCGAACCGGCAAGGTTGCGGGTCAATCCGCTCCCCGAACCGATACCCGAAGGATTCAGTGGTGGGGTAGGGGCCTTTTCCTGGGAAGTATCAACGGATACAACCGCAATTACCACCGATGGCGCTCTTGCGCTCTCCGTCGTACTGAAAGGTAATGGTGATGCCCGCCGTTTCGGTAAGCCCAAAATATATGCCGGCCCGGCTTTTGAGGTTTTCGAGCCCTCTGTACAAGAGGAGGAAACATATGAAAGCCTGGATGAAATGGTCTGTGTAAGGAAAATGGAGTATGTTCTGTTGCCAAAAACAGCCGGAAATCACGAGTTTATACCGCAGCTCTCCTATTTCAATCCCGACAGCAACAGTTACTGTATGCTTACTGCCGATCCTGTCAGGATCGCTGTAAGTCAGGGACAAATCGCCCGGGAGGTGGATATGGCAGAGCCTGTTACTGAGGAGCCGGAGAGCAAGACAGACAGTTTTTTTACTTCGCCGTTACTATTCGCAGGTATTTTGGCTGCTTTGCTCTGTGCAATACTGTTGTTTTTTTACCTGAAAAGAAAAAAAACTGCCCCCGTTACCGAAATACTATCCGCTTCGCCAGTCAGGAAGGAACCCGTACCATCGGGCAACGTAATTGCCTCTGCTGCCACTTACGGAGAACTCCTCAGGGCGCTCCACTCCTTCCTGTGTGCTCGCCTGAACCTGCCAACTGCCCGCCTGAATCGCGATGATGTGTACCGCCAGCTTCTTTCGAGAGGAATGGCTCCTGAACGGGTACAGGAACTGATTACCGCGTGGGACGACTGTGAAATGGCCGTTTACGCAGGAGCTGCTCCAGACAAGTTCATACGCGACCGCGAAACAATTCTGTCGGTTTTAGCCGAGATTTGAGCAGACCTGCTTTTTTTGCCCTACCTTTGTGATCATTTTTTCACTACAGACGGTTCGTATGCCGTTTGAAAACATTTCTTAAATGGTTATCGAAACCAATAAGGTTGTTTCCGTTCACTACACCCTGACGGAAGGAACCGCCGAAGGCGAACTGGTGGAATCCACGCAAGGTCGCGAACCCCTTATGTTTATCTACGGCGTCGGTATGATGCTCCCCGAATTCGAACGCAATCTGGAAGGCCTGAAAGCAGGTGATCAATTCGCGTTCGGAATTTCCGCTTCAGAGGCCTATGGCGTTTACGACGACACAGCGCTGGTGGAAGTGCCCAAATCTACCTTCGAACAGGATGGCAAAATCCCCGATGGACTCCTCGAAATCGGAAATATGATTCCACTGCAAGACCAGGAAGGAAACCGGTTTAATGGCATGGTAGCATGGATAGGTCTTGATACCGTCAAGCTTGACTTTAATCACCCGATGGCCGGTGTGGACCTGTTCTTCACGGGACATGTAGAGTCACTGCGCGACGCTGATCCCGCAGAACTCGAACACGGTCATATACATGGGCCAGGTGGCCATCATCACTAAGAGCTTGTTCAGGAATCTCTCGCCGAGTCAAAAACGGCTCATTTTTCGCCATTTTTCACCTTTTTTCAGTTACGTAGCACCGGCTATGCGCCTTCAAAAACGCAAAAACTGACTATAATAGCTGCCCGATGACGGATCTGTCACCTCATTCAAATGACATTCCATCTTGAGCAAATGCTGTACATTACGGGCTATCCGTTTGCCAAAGGCAGGCGGATAGCCCGATTTTTCAGATCTGTACTCATCATAGGGAGATATCTGGAGCCTGTCGGCACCACCGATTACAGCCGACATGGCTATGGTTGCCGATCGTACCATATTGGTATATAATTCGTCTGTGTACGCACCCGCATGCGTAGTTGCAGAAATTTCGGGCAGTATCAGTGGCGATTTCCAAACATCCGCAAGGTTCAGCCAAAGTATCTTCAAAGCCCTTATTCGTGCAATTTCGGCAAAATAACTCGTGCCAACTCCAAGAGAGACGGATGTGGTGCCCGCTATTCTTTCCACACTGATTCCTCTCGATGAGAGCTCCCTGAAACACGCATCGGCCCGCTGAATCATCGCTGAAAGCTCGCTGGCTGCAGTACCATCATTTCCTACTGGTAATTCAATTAATCTGAAATGGGGAAATGTCTCGCTCGCAAAAGTAATCAGATCGGCCATGTACCTCCAGTCTGGACGCTCATAGGCAAGCGGATTGAATGCAATAGAGCCTCTCAATGCATGAGAGTCTATTCCTCTCGACGAGGTGACCTGCTGCAGAGCGCCCAAAATGGCACCTGGATTTGATTGAGCCCCCGGCCCCGTAAAATGCAACCCGATGTAGTCCGGGTAAATACCCTCCAATAACTGGCTGAAAAACTGGCCATCGGGCGAACTGGTCAGATAAACAGACAGCCCCTCTGCGCCGCCTTCCAGTGCATCCAGCGAAATTCTGTTGGCAGCCACCGGATCGGCTGCATATACCCCCTCTACTACCTCCCAGTTGTTAGGCTCTGACTCAACAGGGACGAAGCCAAATTCATCCCCAAAATCGTCCGCATGCACCAACGGAGATATCTGGAATCCCAAAGGCGAATGCCAGTCAAGAGATTCCGGTTGCCGGTCCTTCAGATCTTGTGCTACCCGCGCCAGCCAGCCTGCCTTGCTGACCGGCTGAAATTCATCGAAAAATGTATCGGTTGCCATCTGTGGCAAATGTAGCGATTATCCAAACAGCACTTTTCCAACAGATGAAATTTATTTTGATTACACGTTTTTTTTCAACCTTTTTCCTCACGCTCTGTTTACCTTTGCACTTGAATCAATCTAAATAAGAACAATGAGCCAGAGGCGACTGATATATCTCGACAACAACTCAACCACCCCCTGCGATCCGCGTGTGGTGGATGCAATGGTTCCCTATTTTTACGACAAATTCGGAAACGCAGCCAGCCGCAGCCACCATTTTGGCTGGGAGGCTGAAGATGCTGTGGACTATTCCCGCGAGCAGATTGCAAAACTCCTCAATGTGGAAGACAAGGAAGTCATTTTCACTTCCGGAGCAACTGAAAGCAACAACCTCGCTATCAAGGGTGTCTTCGAAATGTACGCCAAGAAAGGCAACCACATCATCACGGCCGAAACAGAGCACAAGGCTGTACTTGATACCTGCAAGCACCTCGAGAAGGCCGGTGCCGAAGTAACTTACCTGAAAGTTCAGGAGGACGGGCTCGTCAACCTGGCCGATCTCGAAGCCGCTATCAAACCCTCCACTATTCTGGTGTCGCTCATGTGGGCAAATAATGAAACCGGCGTGATTCAGCCTATGGCCGATATCGCAAAAATTTGCGAAAAACACGGTATTCTGTTCCACTCTGATGCCACGCAGGCCGTAGGAAAAATCCCCACACACCCGCGCGAAACGGGCGTTCACCTGATGTCGTTTACCGCACATAAAATGTACGGCCCAAAGGGCGTAGGCGCTTTGTACGTCAGCCGAAAAAACCCGCGTGTCAAGGTAACCGCCCAGATGGACGGCGGCGGCCACGAACGAGGTATGCGCTCCGGCACGCTCAATGTTCCGGGTATCGTCGGCTTCGGCAAAGCAGCCGAACTGGCACGTCTCGAAATGCATCAGGACGCAGAACGCCTCGGCAAACTGCGCGACCGCCTGCAGGCTTCTCTCTGTCAACTTGAAGAAACCAAGGTGAACGGCAATGAAAACAGCCGTATGCCGCACGTCAGCAATATCTCTTTCAAACACGTGGAAGGTGAAGGCCTCATGATGACTTTCAACCAGAATATCGCTGTTTCTTCCGGATCCGCCTGCACATCAGCCTCTCTCGAGCCCTCTTACGTGCTGGTGTCTATGGGCCTGGGCGATGACCTCGCGCACTCCAGTATCCGCTTCTCCCTCGGTCGCTTCACTACCGACGAAGAGGTGGATATGGCCGTCAAACTCGTCACAGATGGTGTCAATCACATGCGCGAACTGTCGCCAATCTGGGAAATGTACAAGGACGGGGTTGACCTGACAAAAATCGAGTGGGCTGCGCACTAGCGCTGCCAGCTGCATCGCAGCGCAAACAAAATCATTCACAACATTCGGGAGGTAATAAAATCCTCCGTCAAATACCGAATCAAACTCCTCTGTAAAGAACTATGGCATACTCGGATAAAGTTCTCGACCACTTCAAGAACCCCCGTAACGTGGGTTCACTGGACAAAGAAGCCAAAAATGTTGGTACCGGCCTCGTGGGCGCGCCCGAATGCGGCGACGTAATGCGCCTCCAGATCGAAGTTGATGAAGCCACCGGCGTCATCAGCGATGCCAAATTCAAAACCTTCGGATGTGGCTCCGCTATCGCATCTTCCTCACTCGCTACCGAATGGCTCAAGGGTAAAACCCTCACCGAAGCCGCCGGTATTGATAATATGGATATCGTAGAAGAACTCGCACTCCCGCCCGTGAAAATTCACTGCTCTGTACTGGCAGAAGATGCCATCAAGGCAGCTATCAACGACTACCGCACCAAGAACGGTCTGCCCGAACTGGCCGATGCCACTGCGGCAAGCGCAAATGCTTAACCCGTAAATTCGTCAGCTGTGATCTTCGTCGCTGAAAGTGCCAAATCCAAAATTCAGGAAATCCGCTCCAAAGGACATATCGCTGAAGATTTCTTCGTACGCGTGAGTGTGACCTCCGGCGGATGCTCCGGCCTGTCGTATAAAATGGACTTCGACAATGAATCCAAACCAACCGATCAGGTATTCGAGGACAATGGCGTGAAAGTAGTAACCGACCTGAAGAGTTTCCTTTATCTGTTCAACACTACGCTCGAATTTTCAGGCGGTCTGGACGGCAAGGGTTTCTCTTTCAATAACCCGAACGCCTCGCGTACATGCGGGTGCGGAGAGAGTTTCTCTGTCTGAGACAGGGATTTCGAAGACAAACCACCGGGCCGTCCTGTTTCAGGGCGGCTCTTTTTGTTTCAATACACATTGTATTTGAATTCAAAGGTAAGGCTTTCTGGTTTGATTGTCAACAGGCAATTCGATTTTTGACACCAGCTCAAGTACCGATCCTCTGAATAATTTGAGCTTTCCAGGCCTGATATTCACCTGAAAGGGCCTGCTTTCAATCCATCGGACCGACTTTTTAAGGGGAATATCCGCCCTTTCACTATCCGGTATTCCGGGAGTACATACACCTATTCCCAGCAGACACTGATTTTTGTCAACAGCAATCAGTATGTCTCCGTCTTTTATCCGGACTGCGTAACGCCACGCATTGCGCGCTGCAGAACGGGATAACAGGACCCCTTCTGTGAACATATTTCTCTTCATCGCGAGTTCATGAAACTGACCGGAAAGCCATTTTTCCCATACGGTGATATTACCTGGGGATACTACCCAGGCTCTGTATCCGGCAACAATATTTCGCCTGATTTCTTCCGCTGTGACTGAAGCGGGCCTGATCATCTCCCTGAATGTTATTTCCCGCGGAACGCAGTTCGTTAGAGAATGAAGCATGTGACATTGCGATTCAATATTCATGAAGCCATCGGTAAATTGCCGGGCAATATGTGTGTCGGTTACTACAAGAAGGTTGTCCGAGATCTGCGACCGTGTCCAGTTGTATGATCCGGTGATGACTACCTGCGCGTCAACAATGGCAAATTTGTGGTGCAGAAGACCCTCACCGGTGAAAACAAGAACCCTGGCCCCTTCCTTTTCCAGCGAACGGAAATCCAGCCCGATTGTGCTGAAATTGATCGTATTGTAGTCAAGAGCCACAGTAATGCGCACTTTCCGCTCAAGGGCTTTGTACAGGCTGTTGAAAATTTCCGGATTGGTGAACCAGCATTGTGCAGCCACGACAGAATATCGGGCATTGTTAATGTTCCGGACGATACAGTCCTGAAGATTTGAGAAATAGACTTGGGGGGCGGTATCTGTTTTCATTCTTTCAAAGTTAGCGGATTTTCTACAAAAATCAACGCATTATCTCTAATTTTGCTTTCAAATTTGCTCTGATGGTCAGCTACGACCCCAAAGACTGGTTCATGTTCATCTTCCGCCTGCAAAGGTCGGATACTTTCAGGCGCCTGTTGCCCCTGCTGGGCGTCATGGCAGCTTACTCCTGGGGAGTTGCATGGCTGGAGATTGAGTACTGGAAGCTCAGCGAGAACAGCCATGTGAAGAATGTGACGGTAATGCACACGCTGCTCGGGTTTGTGATATCATTTACCCTGGTTTTCAGAACTAACACGGCATACGAGCGGTGGTGGGAGGGTCGCAAATTGTGGGGCTCCCTCGTAAATAACAGCCGGAACCTGGCAATCAAATTATCGGCATTGCTGCCAGCCGATCACCCCGACCGGGCTTTTTTCAGAAGAACTATCCCGGCCTATGCACAGGTACTCAAATATCATCTGGGTGCCGAGGATACCCGCATAGCCCTCTTTGACAACTTGCCCGATGAAGTGGAAGCACATCTCGACAAGTCCAGGCATATACCCAATCAGGTGGCTATGCAACTGATTGCCCGGGTTGCCATGCTGAGAAAATCAGGCGTGATTTCTGATGCCGACTGGCTGTTTCTGAACTCCGAGCTCCAGTCGTTCACCGATATATGTGGAGCCTGCGAAAGGATTAAAAATACGCCAATACCATTTTCCTACAGTAGTTTTATCAAGAAATTCATCTTCGTGTATGTAGTAACGCTGCCGTTTGGATTTGTTTTCAGTCTGGGCTATCTGGTTGTCCCTATCGTTGTGTTTATCTTCTATGTTCTGGCCAGTCTGGAACTCATTGCAGAAGAAATCGAGGAACCTTTCGGAGGCGATGAAAATGACCTGCCGCTCGGCAAAATTGCCCACAACATACGCGTACACATCGGAGAACTGATCTGACAATGAATAAAACCCCTTTTCTTCTGATTATCGCCGCTCTTTCTCTCGAGCGTTGCATGGGCACGCACGAGGGCGGACAGCGTATCTACGCCTCCTACTGCGCCAACTGTCACCTCGACGATGGTAAAGGACTCGGCGCACTGATACCACCGCTGGCCAATTCAGATTACCTTGCTGCCAACCGGAAAAAACTGCCACTGGTCATTCGCTACGGGCTACAGGACACCATCGTGGTCAACGGAGTGGTTTATGCTGAAAAGATGGCCGGCATGCCCGGTCTGAACGAAATTCAG
The DNA here is from genome assembly GCA_021298575.1 of Saprospiraceae bacterium. GTDB lineage: Bacteria > Bacteroidota > Bacteroidia > Chitinophagales > Saprospiraceae > M3007. The sequence goes on from JAJTFM010000049.1 coordinate 8,519, forward strand.
GTGACCAATCTGCTGAACTATATCGGACAATCATGGGGCAACAACATCGAGCCGTTTACCTTTGACGAGGTGAAAAAGACGCTTGATGAAGCCGCTTCGCTCAGGAAATAGTTCCTTTTGCGTGTCGTGTACACGCTCTTTTTAAAACCGGTTGCTTCCTTTTCATCAGATTAACTTAAACTTGCGCATTCAAACTAACTTGTATGCGCCTGCTTTCCCTTTCTGCTCTTTTTGTTTTTCTCTTCCTCGTTCATTCAAACGCCCAGAAACCTGCCTACACCCCCGACTGGGAGTCGCTCGATACCCGTCCGGTACCAACATGGTGGCAGGATGCCAAGTTCGGTATTTTTATCCACTGGGGGGTGTACTCAGTACCCGGTTTCACCAAAAAAGGCGCATACGCCGAGTGGTACCAGCACTCGCTGGAGAATAATAACCACGGCGGTCTGGTGAGGCAGTATCACAAGACCAACTTTGGCGACAAATCATACTACGATCTGGCAGAGCGTTTCACGGCGGATTTGTACGAGCCCGATGAGTGGGCACGCCTTTTCGAAGATGCAGGTGCAAAGTATGTAGTGCTCACATCCAAGCACCACGATGGCTTCTGTCTGTGGCCCAATGAAACAGCCTCTGAAACCTGGGGCTTCCCCTGGAACAGCGACAAAGCGGGGCCACACCGCGACCTGATTGGTGATCTTTTTGAGTCACTGTCAAAAACAAGTGTCAGGCCCGGCCTGTATTTTTCCCTGTACGAATGGTTTAATCCACTTTGGCTCGAAAACAGGGAAAAATACGCCAGTGAACACGCCATGCCCCAACTGTATGAACTGATTAACCGCTATAAACCCCAGGTGATATGGTCCGACGGCGACTGGGATGCTACGCCAGAGCAGTGGAAATCTCGCGAGTTTCTGGCCTGGCTGTATAACGAAAGCCCGGTGCGCGACAGTATAGTGGCTAACGACCGGTGGGGTAGTGGAGTGCGGTTTAATCATTCAGGAATTTACACCCCCGAATATCAGCCTGATCTGGATTTCGAGGATCATCCGTGGGAAGAGAGCCGCGGAATGGGCTTCTCTTACGGCTATAACCGGGCAGAAGATGCCTGGGACTACAACTCCACACAGTCGCTGGTTCTCCACCTGATTGACAAGGTTTCCAGGGGCGGTAATTTCCTGCTCGACATTGGTCCCGACGAGCATGGCAATATACCACCAATTATGCAGGATCGCCTGCTCGAAATAGGCAAGTGGCTCAAGGTGAATGGCGAGGCTATTTACGGTACCCGCCGCTGGCGCACGGCCAGTCAGTGGAGCGAGGGCCGCCGCGACTGGAAGGCAGCGCAGGAGGAGGGCTGGAAAACGGGTGGCGATGCCCTGCTGAAACAGACGGTTGATCCGGACCCCGGTTATGCCGTGAAAGAGCTGTTTTTTACCTGGAATGAGCAGTCAAAATCGCTCTGTGCCATATTCCCGACCTGGCCTTCGAACAGGAAAATCACCGTGAAAGGACTGCAACTGCCCGAAAATGCAGCCGCCACACTACTGGCTACCGGACAAAAACTGCAGTTGACCCGGACCGATGGAAATGTTGTTATTCAGTTGCCTGAATATGATCCGAACAAGATAAAAACCGGTTATGCGTGGGTGGTGAAAATTTCCGGTGTGCCCGAATTTGTATCCAAACCGGTGATTACGACGGAGTACGATCCCGCTACCGTCAAACCAATTATTACGCTCGGTTGCAAAACACCCGGAGTAACGCTGCGATACACCACAGATGGCACAGCCCCCGGTGAAAAATCGCCCGCTTATGTGAAAGGTATCAGACCCGATTCAGCCTGTACGATACGCGTGAGAGCGTTCAAATCGGGATGTATTACCAGCGAAGAGGTATCAGCAGAGGTGTTTACTTACCCTCTGATGCCATCCATGGACATGTTTCGCGCACCCGAGCGCGGGCTTAATATGCGCGTGACCACGGTGAACGACAAGTACTCTACCACCACTATACAGAAAGGAACCATTGAAAAGACGGCCGTGGTGAACGAAATTTCACTCGATACCCTGTGCAACGGTAAATGCGGAATGATCTGGAAGGGTTTCATCAATATCGCGCAAACGGGTGGCTATCAGTTTTCCCTGGAATCCGATGACGGATCCCGGTTGTACCTCGACAACGAACTCATCGTGGATAACGAGGGCGATCACGGAATGGAAAAGAAAACCGGTATCGCCAACCTGCAGAAAGGATGGCACAGTATTCGGATACTGTACTATAACGCCGGCGGTGGCTTCGGGTTGAAGGCACAGTTTGGAAAACCGGGCGGTGAAATGGAGCCGCTGACGGGTTTGGGGCATTGATTTGTCCCGTAAAAGTCCTGCTCACCATTTTCAAACCATATTTCACAAAATGAACAAATTACTCACTGTACTGACAATGCTGCTGATGTATTCGGCAGGAATGAAAGCCCAGACCACAGGCTGGAATAACGGTGGTGCAAACAGCCAGAGAAACGGCTATACCAGCGTATCAGGCCCCGCCAGCGACTCCGTTCTTTGGCAGGTAAACTCTCCCGGATTTTTCGGAACTCCATTATTGATCGAGGGAGACTATCTTGTCACGATGAGATTCCTGGGTCAGAACTATGCACCGGTGGAATGTTATGAACTGACTTCAGGTAATCTGCTATGGAGTGCAGACGTGACCAATCTTACGGGACGCTCACTACCGGTTGGTCTTCGCGATGGTCGTGTTTTCGTTGTAAACCACCGGGAAACACAAAACGACAGTCTTTTTGCCCTTAATGTCGCCGACGGTTCCCGATTGTGGAAATCGGATGTGACCGTAGCGCCGTATATCAGTGAGACAGCCGTATTTGATGCTGCAGGCGATATGTACATAGGAGGTAATCAGAAAACCTTCAAAATCAACCCGGCAACCGGAGCCAAAATATGGCAAACCACCACCGTGCCAATGGCGTCGGGCAGCGGCGAAATGGCCATAAATAACGATAATAATACTGGCTACACCCTTGAACAGAGTGGTGGTGTTTCCTATGTATGGGCAGTAAATCTGGCAACGGGCGCCAAAAAGTACAGGCACATAGTAAAGGATCTTCAGCCTGGCGGGAACGTACCACAGTCGGCACTGATGGTCGGAAATGATGGAGTGGTGTACGTACAACTCACACAGGACAATGTAGCAGCCTTTGCTGATGATGGCATACAGTTCTCCTTGCTCTGGCAGACAGAGATATATGGGAATTCATCGTTCAGTCTGATGACTATGGGGGCCGATGGCTCCATCTACGCACCGTCGGATGGCGGAATTGTCAGACTCGACCCGCAAAGCGGCAGTATCCTGAATACATCCCCTTCCATAACACAGGGAGGATTTTATTCACCCAGACTATCGGCAACTGCCAATAATCTCGTTTTCGCCACTAACGGAGAAGATTATGTCTATGCCTTCGATCTGGCGCTCAATCTGTTATGGTCAGACTACCTGCCCAATACCAATACCTCCGGCATTTGTTTCGCCTCTAACGGCATTGCCGTAGCTGCAGGACGAAATACAATAAGAGCTTACGTACCCGAACAGCAAACATCGGTAATCCAGACAGAGCGTTTCAATGTGTCCGTATTTCCGAATCCAGTATCTACTTTCATCGTGATTGACTGTGATGATTTACCCGGCGATACCCGATTTTCAATTACCGACAGCAAGGGTAGGGTAGTCCTGACAGGTACAATTGACAGCAGGCAAAAAACAATATACCTTCCTGATTTACAGAAAGGTATATATTTCGTAAATATCGAAGGTGTTGGCAGGGTATTTCCCGTCATTAAGGGATAGCCTGTTCATTTAAGGAACAAATTCCACTGGCAACGCAGGCGAATACCTACGGAACTGTCGGGAATAGTGCCGTTGTAGGAATAGTTGGGGAAGCCGTACTGAATACCCAGTTCAAACAGGAACGAACGATTCGTGCGGCCTTCCCTGAATATTTCCTGTGCCCAGGAGAGCGACGGGACGGTGGTTCGGTATTGCCCTACGATCTGGTTAACGCGAAGGGCAATGCCGTGCGACTTGATCTTGTTGCGCTTCCTTTTGGCTTTCAGGAATTTGTTGCCGAAGTAGGAATAACCTGCACCGAACATGGGAGCAGATACAATTACCGGACTGTTATTGGGATCAAAATCTTCGAGTAAAATACCTGCAGAGTAGGCTCCCAGTTCAAAGACAGAGTTGTTCCGGTACAGCCTGGCCGGTACACCGACACCGTCCAGAATGGAAATGCCGACACTGACTTTCCCTCCGTAACTGCTGAAGTCGGTAGCCGCTGGTTTGGCATCAGTTTGGGCGAAACCCTGTTGAAGAATAAAAAGCAGGAAGAGGAGTGAAGAGATTTTTTGCATCGGATTTGATTTGTATTGGTTTTTAATAATCAATGAAGTCTGGAGAGAGCATCCTTCAGGCGTCTGACAGCTTCGCGGAGTTGCTCCTCGGAAGCAGCATAGCTCAGTCGGAAGCAGTTCGGGTCGCCGAAAGCGGAACCCGAAACGAGGCCCACGTACGCGGTCATCATGACATAGTCACAGAAGTCGTCTGCGTTGTTGATAACGGTATGCCCGTCAGTTTTGCCGAAATACGCGCTGATATCGGGGAAAATGTAAAATGCGCCGTCGGGGTTGTTGGTTTTTATGCCGGGTATTTCCTGAATCATGGAAATAACGATATCGCGGCGTTCCCGGAAAGCTTCGCGCATGGCATAGGTGGGTTCCAGACTGGCCGCAAGTGCCACGGCACCGGCTTTTTGACCGAATGACGCTGCACCGCTGGTTACCTGTCCCTGAATTTTGGAGCAGGCGTCTGCGATGAATTTGGGAGCACCCATGTAGCCCAGTCGCCATCCGGTCATGGCAAAGCCCTTGGCAAACCCGTTCACCGTTACAGTGCGCTCTTTTACCTGCGGGAACGAGCCTATGCTGACGTGCTCGTGGGTAAAGTTGATATATTCATAAATTTCATCGCTGATGACAATGACATGCTCGTGCCGGGCCAGCACATTGGCATAGGCCTCCAGTTCATCGCGGCTGAAAACCGTTCCAGTCGGGTTACAGGGTGACGAGAACAGGACAAACTTGGTTTTTGTCGTTATTGCCTCGTCCAGTTGTTCCGGACTTGGCTTGAAATCCTGCTCGACTCCCGCGTACACGCACACGGGCACACCCTCGGAGAGCTTGACGATTTCGTAGTAGGAGACCCAGTACGGAGAGAACAGCACTGCCTCGTCGCCGGGGTTCAGCAGAGCCTGACACAGATTGTAAATTGTCTGTTTGGCACCGTTACTGACGACAATCTGATCGGGGCGGTACTCCAGGTTGTTATCCCGTTTGAACTTGTCGGAAATCGCTTTGGTCAGCTCGGCGAGACCTGCGACGGGTGTATATTTGGTGTAACCATCTTTCAGAGCCTGCCAGGCAGCCTCCTTGATATGATCAGGTGTATCGAAGTCCGGTTCTCCGAGACTCAGGCTGATAACATCGTGACCCTGAGCGCGTAATTCGCGGGCCATACGGGCCATTTTGAGGGTTTCAGATTCGGCGAGTTGCAGTACGCGATCGGAGAGAATGGAATTGCTCATGGACGGAAATGTTATCTTTAGGGAGCAAAAATACCGTCATTGTTCGGAAAGTTTGTCACAAATCGGAGTTAATCAGCAAGTTGAAGCATTATTCGCAAATTATTCGCATTTTTGCGGCAATACCGTGCCATATTTCGTTCACATCTGCCTAAAACGGCTTTCAGATGAAATCACTCCGATTCACGCTTGTTCATTTTCTGCTGTTGTGCCTCACAGCTGCTTACGGGCAGCAGATCAAATCGCCCAATGATTTCCTGCCACACAGGATAGGCGACAAGTTCACTCCGCATCATATGCTGAACGACTACTTCCAGTATCTGGCAGCCGCCACTCCCGCCACGATGAAGCTTGTGAAGTACGGACTGACGAATGAAGACCGACCCCTGCAGATAGCCATTATCTCCAGTCAGGAAAATATGGCGCGACTGGAAGAGATTCGGCTGAACAACCTGCGGCTGGCCGGAATGGCTGAGGGAGATCCCTCACCAAATCAGCCAGCTATTGTCTGGATAAGCATGAGCGTTCACGGCAACGAGGCTCCGGGCTCCGAGTCGAGTATGCTGCTTGCTTATGACCTGGCCACCGGGCAAAATGAAAAAATAAGGGAGTACCTGAAAAATACAGTGGTTATCATTGATCCTTCCGTGAATCCTGACGGCTACGACAGATATACGCACTGGAACCGGATGGCTTCCAACAAAACGCCCAATCCGCGTCAGGAGGCGCGTGAGCACCGGGAACCATGGCCGGGAGGAAGGCCCAATCACTATTATTACGATCTGAACCGCGACTGGGCCTGGGCAACGCAGACAGAGACGCGCCAGCGACTGACTATCTATCACCAGTGGCTGCCACATGTGCATCCGGATGTTCACGAGCAGGGTATCAATGATCCGTACTTTTTCGCTCCGGCAGCGGAGCCTGTGCATGAGTATGTAACCCCGTGGCAGCGCGAATTTCAGGCAGAGATAGGAAAAAATCACGCCGGCTACTTCGATGAAAAGGGATGGCTCTACTTTACCAAAGAGGTTTTTGACCTGTTTTATCCGTCGTACGGCGATACCTATCCGACGTTCAACGGTGCTGTTGGTATGACATACGAACAGGCCGGAGGACCAAGGGGTGGCAGGGCGGTTGTCACCGACAATGGTGATACACTGAAACTGAGCGACCGAATTCTGCACCATTACACCACCTGTATGTCCACCATCGAAGTGAGCAGCAAATTTGCAGGTGAGCTAGTGAAGCGATTTGGTGAATACTACAGAAAATCAGCTACACAGCCCCAGGGGCAGTACAAGGGTTATGTTATCAGGGAAACAAACGACCCGAACAAGGTTAACGAATTCTGTTCATTACTCGACCGCCACCATATCCGTTACGGACGGGTTGGTGCCGGATACAGCGGCATCAGAGCTTACGACTACATATCGGGCAAGGAAACGAGTGTTTCGGTCAACCCCAATGACATCGTAATCAGTGCCTATCAGCCACATTCCACCCTGCTTCAGGCCTTGCTTGAGCCGGAACCCACACTTTCCGACTCCTCTACCTACGACATCACAGCGTGGTCGCTGATATTTGCTCACGGCTTCGATGCCTATGCCCTGAAAGATCGTATTGAGCCCAAAAAAGGGTATCAGCCTTACAAGGCACCGGAAATAAAACTGGCTGCGCCAACATATTCCTGGTGCATACACCGCAGGTCTCTGGCGGAGGCAAAATTCGTTGCGATTTTACTGCAGAAGGGTGTCAGGGTTCGCACGGCAACGCAAAAATTCGATATCGCCGATCAGCAATTTGCCCCGGGAGCCTACATAATTAACAGGGGCGATAACAAACCAATACAGAACGAACTCGATGATATTGTGCGCGCAGCAGCCTCTGAAACAAATGTGACGCTGCACCCCATATTTTCCGGCATGTCGTCGAAGGGGGGGGATCTGGGTTCGGATATGTTCAGACTGATACCAAAACCCGAAGTTGCGGTAGTCTATTGCGACGATGCCGACGATAACTCTTACGGCTATCTGTGGTACTTTTTTGAGCAGGAAACAGGATATCCGTTCACACCCGTACACGCTGACCAGATAGGAAGGATTAATTTGTACCGATATACCACGCTTATTTTCCCCGACGGGCGATATACTCTGAACGCAGGTCAGAAGGACGCCATCAGGTCGTGGGTAAAGAACGGAGGTCGTTTAATCGCAATAGATGGTGCAATAAGAGCGTTCTCGGATATGGATGGTTTTGATCTGGACGCCCGTTCGCTTCCTCCGCGTGATTCATCCTGGAACAGAAAGGCGCTGGCCGACAGGCAGCGTGCCGGAATCAGCGATGGTTTGCCGGGTGCAATCGTTCGCGCACGGGTTGACAATACCAATCCGCTTGCGTTTGGATTCGGTGATTTTTATTACTCACTGAAAACCGGAAGTGACCTGTACGAATCGCCGTCTGTGGCCGAAGCTCCTGTTTGGGTTGACCAGGATTATCAATCGTACGGATTTATTGGCA
>JAJTFM010000050.1 GCA_021298575.1 Saprospiraceae bacterium
CACTTTTGCATAATCGCACTGTAGCAGCGTCTGATTGGCGTTATTGTTTTCTATGATAAACCGGCCATTGGCATCCGGGCGGAAATCAATCGGACGAGCAAATCTGCTTTCGTCGGTGCGGAGCGTGACGTCAATATAATCGCCCCGGTCGCTGATAGCCTTTACGTGATCACCGCGGAAGTCGAAGGTTCTGATGTCGAAAAAGCGGAATTCCTTGCCAGCCGGGAATACAACGACATCCTGATAGTCGAAGGATATACCGTCGGCACGCTCGATATATGGTTTGAGGGGGCCAATGGCGTTGTCCCAGCGACCATTCTGGAGAATGATGGCACTCACGTCGTTTTGTGCATTGGAGATACGCGCATTTTTGGTTACCACCTTGAAGTCAATTTCGTGGTGCGTATTGCTTTTTTCGACCATGACAGTCCTTGTCAGGCTGGCATCAATACGCCATTGAGGTTCCACTACCATAAAACGCCGTTCCATCACCACACTGTCGTCTTCTTTATCAGTTATCCTCAGGATATAATTGCCTGATTTGCTCCATTTTACGTTCTGGTTGGGGAGCCGGAGGGCGTAGTGCGTATATTGCGTGATGGTGTTGAAAGACGGTTCTATACTGGTTATCCTGTCTTCGGTGAATCCGTCAATATATTCCAGTTGATCCAGTTCGGAGAATGACCAGTCGCGGTTACAGTGGAGAATCGTATATGCGTAGTCTTTGAGTTCATCGCCCAGGTGATCGAACTCCAGGCTGAGTACGCCACCGGGTGCCTTGATATCTACGATGGGCATGGACAAGGGGGCTCCCATGACAGAAAGTTTGACACTGCGCACCTGATCGTCGAGTATGCGATCGGTGTTTTGTGCCACTACAATACATGCAGAGAATATAAGCAGCAGGGTCAGGAGCAGAAACTTGCGCATAATCATATTATCTTGTGATTGCGTATGCCCGAGGGGGCTCAGTCCCGCATACCCGGGCACCGTATCTGGCCGAAGTAGTAGTTGATACCTATTCCGATAAACACGTAGGTATCATTGCTTTTCCCATTGCCGCGCTGGTGTCCGGCTACCCCTACAAAAGGTTCCTGCGAGCGGTCGGCAAGCGCAGCGGCGATTTCACCCCTGAGCGAGCGTACATCGCGGATATCGGCATACACTCCGCTCACATCGTCCAGATAATCGGTAAACAATTTTCTGCCACTCAGGTGTACGTCAATACTCCAGCGGTAGGAGAAGTCGTATTTCATACCTATGCCGTAGTTGAATGCGAACTGCGTTGTGGTGTATTCGTCGCCCTGGAACTGGCCTTCGGTACCGAGTTCGCGGAGATTGTAAATTTCCCCTTCGTATTCAGTCTGCGGGTTGAAGTTGAAGAAAGTGGCACCCAGGAACATGTATGGAGAGTAGTTGAGTTCCCTGCTTCCGTGTACATAGGGCAGGAAGTTGAACTCGAACTGAGAGGAAAAGTCCACAATCCGGCTGGTGAAATTCAGGTTGCGGCGCTGTTCGTAGATATTTCTTGAATCGGCATCATCGGCGGTGATACTGCCGACGGAGGGGCCGAAACTGAATGCGAGCCGGTCGTTTACGTTGTATCTGAACAGGAGTCCGCCAGCTGGCTGGGCGCTGTTTACCCGCCAGTTTGTGTTGAGGTCGCCGAAATAATTGGAGGCACCGCCCCATCCGCCAACTTCCCATCCGCGCATCTGGGCTGTGGCCGACTGCAGCGACAGTCCGAATACGAACAAAAGAAGGGCGGCACGTCTGATATTTGTCATAAAATCACAGTTTTGAGGCACAAATGTACGATTTTCCAGCTCAGCATTGCCATGCTTGCCAGAACATTCCCAAAACGCACAGACGGGTCAGATGTTTTACCAACCATAAAATATAGTATAAACGATGCCATCTGATCAGATTATTGGTTCCGGATAGCCGGTATTTTCTTACCATTGCGCAAAAAATAACTGCTATGGAAATAACCTGGGAGGGCGTATATCCTGCGCTGACCACGCCGTTTACGGTTCAGGATGAAATTGACTACCCCGTTTTTGAAAAAAATCTGAATGCGCAGATAGCGGCCGGGGTACACGGAGTGATACTCGGAGGTACGCTCGGAGAGGCGAGCAGCCTGCTTAACGAGGAGAAGTACGATCTGGTGCGCTTCACTGTAGAGAAGGCGGCCTCGCGTATTCCTGTGATCATGAATATTGCAGAACAGACCACCAGAGGTGCTGTGGCTGCTGCCCGTGAAGCCGAGCGTTGCGGCGCTTCCGGACTGATGTTACTCCCTCCGATGCGATACAATGCGGATGCGCGGGAAACACTGGCCTATTTCCGCGCTGTTGCAGATGCAACCCCTTTGCCGGTAATGATTTACAACAATCCCGTGGACTACAAGATTTTGGTGACACTTGACATGTTTGCAGAAATGGCCTCGTGGCCCACAATCAGGGCAGTTAAGGAGAGTACCCGCGATGTCACCAATGTTACCCGGATGCTCAATCGTTTTGGCGACCGGTTTAAAATATTGTGTGGTGTTGACACGCTGGCACTGGAGAGTTTGCTCGTGGGAGCGCACGGATGGGTTGCCGGGCTGGTGGATGCGTTTCCGCAGGAGACGGTGGCCATTTACAGAATGGCAAAAAACGGTCATGTTACCGAGGCTGCTGCTCTTTACCGCTGGTTCATGCCCTTGCTTGAACTCGACATACACCCCAAACTGGTTCAGTACATCAAACTGGCTGAAGTGGCTACCGGACTCGGTACCGAGCATGTTCGCGCACCCCGTCTGCCCCTCGAGGGTGAAGAGCGTGAACGCGTATGGAAAATCATTCAGGATGCCATCAGTGCCAGAAATTAGATCAAGCTGTACCTTTGCAATTAACTCAAGCAATTCAACACAATTTCATGAAAAGGATTATTGCCCTGTTTTGTATCATTTTTCCCGCTTTCGTTCAGAGCCAGTCTGTATGGCAGGATAAAGTGGCACCCGAGGTCCGTGCGGCCCTGAACAAGGGAGAAAAGCCTGCACTGCTCATTTCTTTCCGCGAACAGGCCGACCTCACAGGGGCCCGCATGATCAGGGGAAAAGAAGCCAAAGCCCGTTTTGTATTTGACAGGCTCCTCGCAACCGCACAGCACTCGCAGGCGCGTGCGCTGCAACTGCTGGATGAATACAACACAGGAGGAAATACCCTTTTTATAGCCAATGCATTGTCGTTGGATGCAGCTACGCCTGAACTTGTGCGACAACTTGCCCTTTTACCCGAGGTGAAACAGATTTCCGCCGATCCATGGATTTTCTTCCACGGTCCGGCAGAAACACAGGGCACCTCAGTGGCCGAGCGGAATGGTGTGGAATGGGGAGTCGCGCATGTGCACGCGCCCGAGGTATGGAGTCTGGGCTTTTCGGGTCAGGGAATCACCGTTGGCGGGGCCGATACCGGTTACGAGTGGACCCACCCTGCTCTCAAAGGTAAATATCGCGGCTGGGATGCAACTTCCTCAACGGCAGTTCACCAGTATAACTGGCACGACGCCATACATGAATACAGTCCGCTGAACCTTGATTCGATGGGTAATCCGATAGGCACCAACCCCTGCGGACTCAGTGCCCAGGAGCCCTGCGATGATCATTTTCACGGAACCCATACGATGGGAACCATGGCCGGCGACGACGGGCAGGGCAATCAGATTGGCGTTGCCCCCGGTGCCAGCTGGGTTGGTTGCAGAAATATGGAACGCGGCTGGGGGCGCCCTTCCTCGTATCTGGAATGTTTCCAGTGGTTCCTCGCGCCGACAGATCTGGGTGGTCAGAATGCCGATCCGGCCAAGGCACCTCATGTGATTAACAATTCATGGTACTGCGACTACGTGGAGGGATGTACCGATTTGAGTATCAGTGGAATACTGCATGACGCGGTGATAAACCTCAAGGCATCCGGTGTATTTGTGGTAGTCAGCAACGGTAATTTTGGTTCCGGTTGTGCCACCACATACGGGCCACCTGCCTATTTCGAGGAGAGCTTCAGCGTAGGAGCAATTCGCAGCAACGACACCATTGCGAATTTCAGCAGTCGCGGACCGGTAACCATAGATGGCAGCAACAGGCTGAAGCCCAACATCAGCGCTCCCGGAGTGGGAGTTCGTTCATCCACCCTTGGCGGACAGTATGGCGGCGCCAGTGGTACCAGTATGGCTGGTCCGCATGTGGCAGGCGTAGTGGCGCTGGTATTATCTGCCCGTCCTGACCTTGCCGGAGAGGTGGAGTTGCTTGAAGATTTTCTGGAGGGAACAGCCTATCCGTTGTACGATTTCATTGATTGCGGCGATGTTTCCGGCACAGTAGTGCCCAACAACACATACGGATATGGCGGCGTGGACGCCCTGTCGGCTGTACAGAAAGCACTTGCCTACACTCCTTCTTCGACCATGCATCCATCTGAAAGCATCATGGCTGCTGTAACACCCAATCCGGCCAGCTCGGATGCCCTGATGACCCTCGACAATTTGTCGGGAGAAACAGTTGTCACCGTTTACAATCAGGCGGGGCAGCAGGTATTCCGGCAACAACTGGATGTATCCGGGCACGCAGTGGTCAGGCTTCCGGTGGCACAGCAACCTTCCGGTATCTATTACTGGGAAGTTCGTTCCGGCACGGGTTCGTTCAACGGAAAACTGATCAGAGAGTAACCAGCACAGAGGATATGAGGAAGATAGACATGCACACCCACATACTCCCGGAGAAGCTTCCCAACTTCGCGGAGAAATTCGGATACGGAGATTTCATCCATCTTGTACACGAGCGCGAGGGGTTTGCCAATATGATGAAGGGGGGAGTGTTTTTCAGGGAGATAGCGAAAAACTGCTGGGATCCCGAGGTGCGAATCAGGGAGTATGAATTATTCCGGACATCGGTGCAGGTTGTCTGTACCATTCCCGTGATGTTTTCCTACTGGGCAAAGCCTGAGCACTGTCTTGATCTTTCCATGTTTCTGAATGATCACCTGGCGGGAATTGCCGATGATTATCCGGAGCACTACATTGCGCTGGGTACGGTTCCCATGCAGGATACTGAATTGGCTATCAATGAGTTACGTCGACTGAAGGAGCTCGGTTTCCCGGGCGTACAGATTGGCTCCAATATCAACGGGCAGAATCTGAGCGAGGCCTGCTTTTTCCCGTTTTTTGAAGCCTGTCAAGAGCTGGATATAGCGGTTTTCGTACATCCCTGGGAGATGATGGGTGAGAGTGACATGAAAAAATACTGGCTTCCATGGCTGGTGGGCATGCCTGCCGAGACGGCCCGTGCTGCCTGTTCGCTTATTTTCGGGGGAGTACTGGAGCGGTTGCCGCGCCTGCGCGTGTGCTTTGCGCACGCGGGAGGCTCGCTGGTACCTACCATCGGCAGGATAGAACACGGTTTCAACTGCCGGCCCGACCTGGTGGCTATTGACAATCCGGTGACTCCGCGGCACTACCTGAATAAAAGATGGTACGACTCTGCAACACATGATCCGCAACTTCTGCGTTATATACTGGAAGTAGTGGGTGACGACCGGGTTTGTCTGGGCACCGACTACCCCTTCCCGCTCGGCGACCTGGAGATAGGGGCTTTCATAGAGAAAATGGAGTTGCCTGCTGACACGGTGGAGCGAATCTTTTACAAAAACACCATTGCCTGGTTGTACGGGCACTGATGAAAAACAGAAAAAATGCGATTGATTATTATTCTGATGGCGGCATTATCGGTGATACAGATTTCCTGCGGAGGCGGATCCGGTTCAATTGCCGACCCGCATCCGGTAGAATTTTCCGATTTGCCGGCCGATTTCCGCGCTTTTTACGACAAATTTCACGAGGACAGTCTGTACCAGACGGCCCACATTGAGTGGCCGCTGCGAGGAGAAAAGGCGGAGTCACAGAGCGATGGCACCCCCAAAAAAGTGCTGGCTATGTGGGAGCCATCCAACTGGACCATGCAGCGCCGGCCTGATATGAAAGATGCGGGATTGAAGCGTTCAACAGAAACGCTCGACGACCTGCTGGTCATCGAGCGTTTGCAGTATCCTATGGTAAATTATGGCCTTGAGCGCCATTTTTACAAGGATGAGAACAAGGAGTGGAAGCTGATTTTCTATTCCGAGATGCAGGAACTCAGGTGATTCAGTCAAGAATCAGCACGCCGGCGGCTTCGAATGAGACCTCCCGTTTGGGTTGAGTGATGGCTTCAATTTCAGCCTTCGACTTGCCTGCATCTTCAGCGAAGTGGCGCAGCATCTCGACAGAGGTGACCTCCACGCGTGCGAAGCCGTCAATTACCACCTTCTTTCCGCCCAGATCTTTGGGCATGAAAAACGCGTAGTCTTTGAAAGTAACGCGCATGGGAGGTTTGCCGGGCTGCTCGGACACCATAGACATCCAGCATCCTTTCTTCTGACAAACATCCTTGATCAGTCCGGTTACTTTGGTGTTTATAGAGTCGGCTGTTTCCATTTTCGACATCAAGGCATCGAAAGTAATGGCATTTTTAGCGGTGATGGTTTTGCCGAAATGCTTGCCGTCACTGGAAGACTGAGCACCTTTCTGACTGCACGACACCGCCATGGATACAGCCATCAGACAAATGAAAAAATTTTTTAACATGGTAAAAATTTATAATTAATTGAAAGTCACAATTTTGGGGAGAAATTTGAGTTGCAAAATTACAAATTCTGAAACAGCTGTATATGAATGGCACAATATTAGATATATAATTGTTGTTCCTGCATCAGTTTAATCCGCCTCGGTTGCCGTCAGGGTAAACGTCTTCTGCCACGATGTACAGGAATCCGGAGCCTCCGGCATTTAATCCAGAAAAGAGCATCACTACGCCCTTCTTCATCCTTTCTGTTAGTTTTTCATCTCTTAAACCATCACGTTATGAAGGGGTTTAATCTTATTACTATTACCTGCGCACTCACAGTTTTCTTGCTTTTCCTGACAGCAGAAACGAAGGCGCAATGCATCAGCGGCAACTGCCAGACTGGCACAGGAACTTACCGCTATTCAGCCACATCCAAGTACACCGGACAATTCCAGAACGGCCAGCGTCATGGCAATGGCAAAATGACCTATGCTGACGGTAACGTTTATGAGGGTTCGTTCTTCATGGGGAAAAAGCAGGGGGCCGAGGGTTCCATGTATTTTGCTGCCAGCGGCGACCGCTACATCGGGCCGTGGAAGAATGACCAGCCCAACGGTCAGGGTGTATATTATTTCGCCTCGAAGGAACGTTATGAGGGTTCCTTTATGAACGGAGTATTTGAGGGGGAGGGTACCATGTATTACCCGGACGGCGCTTATTATGCCGGCGAGTGGAGCAACAACAAGAAACATGGCCGTGGTGTATTTCACTACAGCGATGGTACCGAAAAGCACGGTCAGTGGGAAATTGGCAAGCCCGTTGCTTCTTCCGACCGGATTACACGCAACAGCACAGACAAAGTTGAAAATGAACCTGCCGGCGAGCAGATCAAAGAAGAGTTGCAGCAGGAATCTGCTTCGACTGTCAGAGAAAAGCCTGATCTGACTGGTCTGCGCAATTGCGGGGCCACCTATTGCCGCAGCGGCAAAGGTTACTACCGTTATCCGGAGGGATCAATATGGGTAGGCGAGTTCAAGGAAGGAGCGCCTCGCGGGAAAGGCACCTGTTATTACGCCAATGGCGATCGGTATGAGGGCGAATGGGAAAACAACAAGCCTAACGGCGAGGGTGTCATGCGGTTTGCCAATGGCAGAACGTACGGTGCAGTCTGGCTGAATGGTTCTATAGTTCAGGAACTGGATTCCAGTGAAGAAGTTCCGGAAGAGCCCGTCGCTATCGAAAACAGCAGCGATGTCAAAATATGGGCAGTAGTAGTCGGAGTGGGTAAATATACCTCCATGCCTACACTGAAATTTACCGATGATGACGCGTTCCGTTTTTATTCTCATCTGAAAAGTCCGCTGGGTGGAGCACTGCCCGACGAGCAGATCGAGATACTGGTTGACGAGGGAGCGACGCGCGAGAATATCCTGCGCACCATGCGCAGATTCTTTCTGAAGGCCGACGAGAACGACGTGATTATGATGTACTTCAGTGGTCACGGACTGGAGGGTTGTTTTCTGCCTTCCGATTTTGACGGCTACAGCAACAAACTGCGCCATGATGAAGTACGGAGCATATTTATGGAAAGCAAGGCCAGGCACAAGATATGTATTGCCGATGCATGCCACAGTGGTTCCCTGGAGTACAACAGTGATGTGGCAGCACGCGGTGGTCCGGTACAGGTTTCCCTTGAGCGCTATTACAGGGCATTTGAGGAGTCTGAAGGCGGTATTGCTCTGCTTATGTCATCCAAGGGAGAAGAACTTTCACTGGAGGACAAGGGACTTCGCCAGGGAGTTTTTACCTATTACCTGCTTCGCGGAATGAAGGGCGAGGCTGATACCAATGATGACAATATTGTGTCTATCAAGGAATTGCACGGTTTTGTGTATAGCAGGGTGCGTGAATATACCGGAGATCAGCAGACACCCGTGTTAACGGGCAAATTTGACGGCAACATGCCAGTTTCGATGCACAGACAATAACACAGAACAGGTGTTGGGCGAAAAACTGTCGCCCTGAACTTCCCGCAAACAGGCAACTGGTTATACAGCCGGCTGCCTGTTTGTCGTTCTGCTCATCACTTATGTGGCCGGATAATACATGATATACCAACTTATTCAGATATTTGCCATTGCCCTTTGGATTTCACACTAACCGGTTAACAGCACGCTATCCTGATGAGGTATATCTCGGTCTTAATTTTGTTTCTATGCTCACTTGGAGCGCAAACAGTCGGTGCACAGTCTGTAACCGAGTTGGAATCACGTTTCAACCGATCCGGTTCGAAGCAGGAAAAAATGAATTATGCCTATCAGATTGCCGAGAAAACGCTCGCTTCCGCGCCAAAAAAGGCTTCTGACTATGCCACGAGATCCAATCAGCTCGCGACAGAGATCGGAGACAAGAAGAGAGAAACCGAGGCTGCTTTACTGGCAGCGGAGGCTGAGTACCGGCAACGGAATTACAAGGAAGCCAACGGCCGCTACATCAGGGCATGGAATACCGCCCGGAACTACGGATACCGCGATGCAGCGGTAACGTCCATGGAGAAATTGCAGGACATTGCTTCGAAGCAGAACGATTACAGGGAAGCCCTCAAGTGGAGTACAGAGATTGTCAAGTATCTGAAGGATAATGCAGGACCAGGAGCCCGAAGCGGGGGAGAAGCCCAGCGCAAACTTGAAAATCAGCTGGCTGCGCTTGAAGCAGAGAACCGGCAACTGAAAGAACAACTGGCGCAGGCTACCGGACAGACGGAAGTACTCGAAACCAGTTATCAGTCGCAACTGAAAGACGTACAGGAGCAGACACAGTTACAGATTGACGAAAAATCTGCCGCCATTGACCAGATTTCCAGAGAAAAGCAGCGGGCTGATTCCATTGTAAGAGTAAACAACCTGCGACTAAAGAACCTTACACAGGAGCAGATGATTGACTCCATCGTGAAAGCGCAGCAGGAGCGCGAGATTCAGGGTCAGAAACGCCGGGAAGCCGAGCTCAGGCTGGAGAAAGAAGCCCTGCAGGCCACCCGGAATCTGTCATTCCTGCTCTTCGGATTTGCCTTTCTGCTTGCCTTTCTGTTTTATCTGCGCTTCAGGGCCAAGCGCCGGATGGCCAACGAGTTGTCGGTGAAAAATTCCATGATTGAAACTGCCCAGCGACAAAGCGACAGTCTGTTGCTGAACATCCTGCCGCCTGCCATTGCCGAGGAACTGAAAACGCGCAACAAGGTGGCTGCCAGGAGGTATGAGCAGGCTACCGTGATGTTTATTGACTTCAAGGGATTCACCAATATGGCCGAGAAACTGACTCCGGAGCAGCTGGTAGAGGAACTCGACCACTGTTTTTCCGGTTTCGACCAGATTATCAGCAAGTATAACATTGAAAAAATCAAAACTGTGGGTGACGCCTATATATGTGCCTCCGGTTTGTCGGATAAAAACGTTAATCCGGCGGACATGATCAAGGCAGCGCTGGAAATCCAGGACTTTCTCCTGGCGTTGAAGGCCGAGCGTATGGGACAGGGCCTGCCTCATTTTGAGGCACGGGTGGGTATTCACGCCGGGCCGGTTGTTGCTGGTGTGGTAGGAGCCAAAAAATTTGCTTACGACATTTGGGGCGATACTGTTAATACGGCTGCGCGAATGGAAGAGTCGTGTGAAACCGGTCGAATAAACGTGAGTGAAACTGCGTACTGGAATTCAAAATACGAGTTTGACTGGGAATACCGCGGCAAACTGGAAGCCAAAAACAAGGGCCCTATGGAGATGTATTACGTGACCGGCGTCAAACGATACTAATCCGGATCCCTCTTGACATTATGAATGTGGATATCGAATAAGAGCTTGTTCAGGATTCTCTCACCGAGTCAAAAACGTCTCATTTTTCACAGATTTCACACAGATTTTTCTGTGCTGAACCCTGCTCGCGAAGTTTCGATAAAAGATCGTACTGCGCTAAAGCTTACCGTTTCCCGCTGGAAATGAAACTGGGCTGCGGCGGCCTCTTCCTCTGTGGCCTGGAGGTGGTTCAGTATATTTGTCAGGTGCATTTTCATGTGTCCCTGTTGTATGCCGGTAGTAATCAGCGATCTGACTGCTGCGAAATTCTGGGCAAGTCCTACAGCTGCTGTAATACACATGAGTTCTTCTGCTGAGGGGTTTCCGAGAATTTCAAGCGATTTGCGGGCCAGCGGGTGAAGGGCGGTCAGGCCACCGACGGCTCCCATGGCAAGCGGTATTTTCAGTTCAAAGTGGAAAAAATCATCGCGAAGTTCGCAGCTGCTCAGGCTGCGGTACTGACCGTCGCGGCAGGCATAGGTGTGACCGCAAGCCTCAATGGCGCGGAAATCATTTCCGGTGGCGAGTACAACTGCATCAATACCATTATATATGCCTTTGTTGTGGGTGGTGGCGCGGTACGGGTCAATCTGAGCGATACGCACAGCCATTGCGAACCGGCGTGCCAGCGCTTCGGCATCCATACCCTGACTTTTGGCCAGTTCCGAGAAGGATGAGACCGGACATTCGACCCATGCGCGCACGACACAGTCGGGGGTATAATTGGATAGAATAGACATGATGACCTCTACATCGCGTTCGGTGTCGGTGAGGCCCGGGTAATCGGTAAAAAACAGCTCGAGACTGTCGGCGAACCGTTCCAGCACCGAGTTAACGAAATTGGCACCCATACTGTCGCAGGTCTCGAATGAAACACGCAACTGGAAATAATACGGCTCAACAGTTTCAAAATCAACCAGTTCGATATCCAGTATACCGCCTCCGCGTTTGCGCATGTTTTCCGTCAGGTCGTCGGCGCAGGAGAGAAGACAGGTTTTGATTTCTGGAAAGATTTGCCGGAGTTTTTCAGTTTTACCTGGCCAGCGGAAGTGTACCTGACCGAGTTTGACAGTTCCGAGTACTTCTGCGTGAAAGCCTCCCCTTTCCTGCCAGAATTTGGCGGCGCTGCTTGCTGCGGCAACCACGCTGCTTTCTTCGATCACCATTGGAACAGCATATGGTTTCCCGTTGATTACGAAGTTGGGAGCGATGCTGTAGGGGAGTACATAATTCGAGATGGCATTTTCTGTGAAACCATCAACAATACGCTGAACAGCGTCATCTTCATGTTGCCATGATGACAACACTGCTTCAAGTTCATCGGGAGAGGCGGAGTAATTTTCCGCTAACCAGTTGATTTTCTCCGATTTGGACAACTTTGAAAAACCGTTGATGGTTTTCATAATTCAGAATTATTAGTAAACAGACATGTCCACCTTCGTGGTGGCTGCGCACTATCGGGGCGTCAGGAAAGCATTCGAGAGTTCCAGTCCGCGCACCTGTGCGCGCACAAAGGTACGAAGCGATTCGTAGTCGCCCTGCGCATGTCGGAGGAATGCTGAAGCCTGTCCGTAAACAGCCGGGAGAACGGACCGTCTGGTGAGATAATAACCGTCGAGGAAGTCGGACACTCCGCCCGAGATAATCAGGTGCCGTGTTTGGCATGAATTTCCCTGTTCGCTGGCTATACTGTTTGTCCATTCCAGCATTTCAGTTGCCGAGTGACCCACGCGTGCCAGTCCGGCGAATGCATTCTGATGTTGTTCATTGCTGCGGAGCAGTTCCAGCAGGGCAAAATTGGTGCCACCAGCGGCTCCGAATTCGATGGCTCCCAGCGGCAGTTTCATCAGGGCGCGCAGGCTTGCCGGGCCGAAACCTTGTCCGACCTCTTTGACAATCACAGGAAAGCTGAACCGGCTGATCATTTCCTCCACAATTTCCAGCGGTGGGCGGCTGAAATGGTCTCCTTCCGGCTGCATGGCTTCCTGGAGCGGGTTGATATGAACAATGAGGCCGTCTGCCTGCAGTTTGTCAATCAGTTCCTGTATTTTTTCAGCAGATTTGTTTTCCAGCAGTTGTTCGATCTGAGCGCTGCCGAGATTGGCATAGAGCGGCAGGTTGGGGCCGATAATGCTTCTTACATGGAAATCGGTCAGGAATTCGTTACTGTTGAGCAGTTGCCTGCAGGATCCAAGGCCCATGCCCATACCGAATTCTGCGCAGGCGCGCGCGAGGTTTCCGTTTATTTTGCGTGCCAGTGCTGTGCCGCCAGTCATGGAAGACACCCACATGGGCGTACGGAGCTGCTTGCCCAGGAAATCGAGGGGCTTCAGAGAGCCCTCTTCCGGGTGGGCCGAGAGAGCGGGTTCGTAATAGAACCGGGCATCCAGTTCTCCGGATTCGACCCGGCTTTTGAATGCCAGCGCGATGTGATCGTGTTTTCTGCTTTCTGCTGTAGGGTCTTCCTGGCTCATTATTTTCGGCGCTATTCGAACAGTTTATAGTATCTGGCACCGAGAGTTACCCCTTCGGTACCGATTTCATCAAGGCCCCAGGCATTTTTTTCGGGTTGTACTGATACACTGGAGCAGCCTTTGTGGAGGTGTTCATACTGGTCCCAGGCGAGGGGTGTTCTTTTTTTCAGTTTGGAGAAAAGGTGGAAATGCTGTACCACATTTTCCCATCCTGGCTGTACTGCGGCTTCGAACACCTTGGCCTTGGAGCCACTTCCATAAGCTACGAAGCCGAGGCGTTTTTTGTCGAGGCTGACCTTGTCGTGCCAGTCGGATTCGAGAGCGCTCATCAGAGCCAGAAATACGGAGGCGGTGTACAAGTTGCCAGTTTCCTGGCTTGCGCGCTGTGATTTTTCGATTTTATCGTGAACGAACTTTTTGTAGATGGGTGATTCGCTCACCGATTTCAGGAATACTGCAGTGGCCTTGTCGGCTGATTTCTGGTCGGTGTAATGCGACAGATCAGGCTCTTGCAGGTTGAATCTGGCTACATCTTTCTCCCATATACCTTTTTGCTTGCGTTCGGCAATGAACTGTTCCACATAGATTCTCTTTGCGTGGAAAGCATAGGGCAGGTGAAAAATCATACGGGCCCAGCGCTCCGAGATAGCCGGAAACTGACCTGGCCGCATCAGTCCGGAGTCTTCTGCCTTTGACCTGAAGTCTTCGAGTGCTTCCTGCATACGCCACTGGTAGCACTGGTTGGAGAACTGTCCGTCGAAGACCGGTGTTTCTGTATAAGTATCCCGTCGGGGTTTGTAAAAATCGTGTACACTGTCCATTGCTACGCCGCATACGCGCCGGAAAGAGAGGAGTCGCGGGCTGGATTTGACCAGCATGGCAACGGCTCCGGCGCCCTGCGTGTATTCGCCGGACGATTCCAGTTCATATTTTGCCACATCGCTGCAGGCGAAGGTCATGTCCAGTACATCACAATTGCGGAAGCAGTTATCGCCCCATTTGGCAGTCAGGCGCTTTTGTACCATTTCTGCTGCATACGTGGCGGTCGGTTTTGAGCCGTCGAGCGCACTTTCGGTACCCATGTATATGCGCCCTATAGTGCGCGGGTCAATATTGTTGCGTTCGATGAGTTCGTAAATTGCTTCCGCAGCCATGGTGGCTGCGTCTTCATGTGCGTCGCAGAAAGCCATTTTGTGCAGGCCCAGACCTCGCGACAGTTTTTCGTAGGCGATGCCACGCTTTTCTGCCAGCGTATGAATGTCGAGGTAAATTTTGGGCACATAGAGTGCCATGTCGTCAATTCCAAAAGTCATGGTAGTAGAAACGAAATAGTGCTGCTTTTCGGCTACCTGGCGGCGTGATTTAAGTGAAATCAGTTGGTATTAAGGCTCACCGGTGGTGTCGGCAAAGGAGTTGCGGGGTTAAAAGATGTTTAACAAAGTTTATCCTTCTTTGTTTTAGGATTAAAGAAACTCTCAAACGTCTTACCTTAGCCGCGCTATGCAAGTTGGAAAAACACTTCTCGATCAGGACAAGATGCAGCTCGTTATTGAGCGGCTTTGCCACCAGCTTCTGGAGGACTGGGGTGATTTCACGGAGGCCTGTATAATAGGTATACAACCCCGTGGTGTTTTACTTTCTGATCGTATTTACGAACGGTTGAAGGTATTGACCGGCGACATGCCCATTGAGTACGGGAAACTCGATATCACATTTTACCGGGATGATTTTCGCACGGAGGCCGGTCCGCTTACTGCCTATCCCAACAAGATAGATTTTGTGGTGGCTGGAAAAAAAGTCTTGCTGATTGACGACGTATTATACACTGGACGTACCATTTCTGCTGCGCTTTCTGCGTTACAGCATTACGGCAGGCCTCGTGCTGTTGAGTTGCTGGTACTGGTTGACCGGCGTTTCAACCGGCAGATACCAGTGCAGCCCGACTATGCCGGCATCAGCGTGGATGCGCTGGATGAGGCATACGTGAAGGTGCGCTGGCGGGAGACACACGGTACGGATTCTGTACTTTTTTTCGACAAGAAGCAGGATGTTACGCCTGCCGGGGTTTCCATATAACCTCTTCAGCGTTCAGGTCGGCTGCCAGTTTTCTTCCGAGAACAAAAAACCAGTCGGACAGTCGGTTCATGTATTTCAGTACAATTTCATCGACGGGCTCTTCGGCCAGTTGCAGTGCGACAATCAGTCGTTCGGCCCTCCGGCACACGGTGCGGCACACATGACAGTGTGATACGGAAGAGTGGCCTCCGGGCAGGATAAAGTTGCGCAGCGGGGGCAGCCCGGCCTCCATTACATCAATATCTTTTTCAAGCATTTCAATATCGCCGGGATTGATACCCGGTGCGGCCGGATTTTTTTCCGGATCGGACGCCAGATGAGCGCCGATGGCGAACAGATTATTTTGGGCTGTAGAGAGCGCATTCCTGACGGATTCGTCACTCAGGCCATCGCGGAGCAGTCCGATGAAAGCGTTGAGTTCATCGGTAGTTCCGTAAGCATCCACCCGCAGATGGCTTTTGGGCACCCTTTTACCTCCGAAGAGGGCAGTTTCGCCCTTGTCGCCGGTTTTGGTATAAATTCTGAAGGCCATTGGTCTTTATCTGGAGGGGTGGTTTGCCCTATTGTTTGATTTCCTTTGGAGTAATGTCGGCTGGTGCCTTTTCCGGGTCTTTCTGCTGGCGTGGCCTTGACATCATACATTCATCGGAGGAGTTGTCGGAAGGCTCGAATGGTTGTCCGTTGAGTACAGCCCATGTGAGCGGCGCCCACTCGGAGAGTGGTTTTCGGAGCGTTTCCGTTTTGGTACGGCCCTGAGCAAGTATGAGTCTTTCGAGCATGAGTTTGCGCAGTGCAGGCTTGCCTTTGTTGAGTGCACCTGCAAAAGCCAGATCAGACGAGTAAGGTATCAGTTCGAGGCAGGTAACGGCATGATCGAGTCCGTCGCGACCGTCAACAGTTCCGTTAAAGTTGAGTATTTCTTCCACGGCCCTCATGTCGCCCTGACGAGCGAGGTCGAGTTGTTCCTTGTATTTGAAGCCAGCCCAATGTGCGGTACTCAGAACGGAGGGAGAAACGAAAATGTCGGAATTGGCAGCCTTGTTCTGTCCGGAGAGAGCTGAGACAAAGAGGCTGAAGAACATTGTTGCGAAGAACCAGTTTTTCATAATAACGGAAGTATTGCTGTGCGTAAAACAAAAACTCGGATGCAAAGGTGCAAGTTTTGCGCCATACATGTCAAGTATCTGAATAAATGAGCGCCCTTTTGGAAAGATTTCTTTGTTGATGTCGGCAATATGGCTAATTTTGCGCCGCTTTTGAGCTGCAATTGTTGTTATCAGAGCATTATCAGTGTCTGGCAAGTTACTTGCCGCGAACAACCAAAATATTCCGCAATTATGGGACGCGCGTTTGAATTCCGCAAAGAAAGAAAGTTTAAGCGTTGGGCCGGTATGGCCAAAACCTTCACCCGCATTGGCCGTGAGATTGCTCTGGCGGTGAAGTCGGGGGGATCCAACCCGGAATATAATTCCAGGCTGAGGCTTGCCATTCAGAATGCCAAGGCGGCCAACATGCCCAAGTCCAACGTGGAGAGTGCCATTAAAAAAGCCAGTGGCAAGGAAGCGGAGAACTTTCAGGAGGTTGTTTACGAGGGCAAGGGGCCGCACGGTATTGCGGTGCTGGTGGAAACAGCCACTGACAATCCTACCCGTACGGTTGCGAATGTGCGCATGTACTTCGATCGCTGCGGCGGGGCGCTTGGCACTTCCGGCAGTGTGGCATTCCTGTTCGACCGGAAGGGCGTATTTAAAGTGAAGGCAGAGGGTCATGACTGGGATTCACTGGAGTTGGAGCTGATTGATGCTGGTCTGGAAGAGTTGAAGCGCGAAGACGACGAGATGGTTCTCTATGCGAGTTTCACCGATTTTGGCACCATGCAGAAGGCACTGGAAGACCGCAACATTGAGGCCACCAGTGCCGGACTCGAATATATTCCCAACACGACAAAAAAGCTGGACGACTCCGAGGTGGAGCAGATGGTCAAGCTCATTGATCGCCTTGAGGAGGACGATGATGTGCTCAACGTTTATCACACCATGGACATGTCGGAATAATCCGGCGCGGGTTATCAGTAATCCGTTATATTTGTCCGTAAGAGCTTGATCAGGATCAACGGGCATGAAAATACTTAGCGAGTTCCGGAACCTCATACCGCCCCTGTCGCACGACGAGTTGACGACACTGGAGCAGAGTATCCTTGCCGAAGGGGTCAGGGATGCCCTTGTTGTAGGGCGCTGGCCCGACCCTGAAACTGGTGCGCTGACCGAAGTGCTCATAGACGGCCACAACCGCTACGAAATTGCCACCGAGCACGGTAAACCTTTCAATGTAGTATATCGGGACTTCGATGGTTACATCAGTGCGAAAGCCTGGATGATAACCAATCAGTTTGGCAGGAGGAACATATCCAACTACCAGCGTTCGGTGCTGGCCCTGCAACTGGAAGGTTTGTTTCGTGAAAAGGGCAGGCAGAACCAGCGCGGGGGTAGAGGAGGTGTGCTTCTGCCGTCCGGAGAAGATGAGTTCAGGCCTGTTGATACCAAGAAAGAGCTTGCGCGGATAGCTTCCGTTTCACATGATACTATTGCCAAGGTCAAGAAGATAGAACACAAGGGCTCCGAAGAGATGAAGCAGCAGCTGCTTCGCGGAGAAATCAGTATCAATGAGGCATATAAGCAGGTACGCGATGAGCAGCCGGACGAAGAAGGGGCTGCCACTGACACAGAAGCGCCGCTTGAGTTTATCCCGGAAGCTGATCGCGAGCTTATCGAACAAATGAAGGCTGGCCAGACAGTTGTTCTCAATACTTACAAGAATTTTCACGCGCTCAGGTACGCGCGCGACGAGGGTATTTTCGTGGCTATAGATAAAACATCAGACTGGGCCAATCCGTTTCTGATGGGCCAGGATGGCAACAGGGATGAGATCTGCGATAAATACGAGATATTTTACGGGCTGAAAAGCAGTCTGCACAACAAGATACGCGGGCTGAAGGGTAAAGCCCTTGGCTGCCACTGCTATCCGCAGCGTTGTCACGGCGATTTTCTGAAGAAGAAGGCAGACGAGGAATAAGAGCTTGTTCAGGAGAGTCTCGCCGAGTCAAAAACGTCTCATTTTTCGCCATTTTCCACCTTTTTTCAGTTGCGTAGCTCCGGCTATGCGCCTTCAAAAATGTAAAAACTGACAAAAAATCAGCCTGTTTTTGCCATCGACAGACTCTCCTGAACAAGCTCTTAGAGCTTGTTCAGGAGAGTCTGTTCCTGTAATCCTTGTAACCGAACTTTCTGATTATATCCAGTTTTCCGTCGGGTCGCAGGATAGCTATGGAGGGGTGAGACACGCCATTAAAGGTAGTAGTTTTCACCATGGTATAGTGAATCATATCTTCAAAGATGATTTGCTGGCCCACTTTCAGGGGTTTGTCAAATCCGTATTCCTCCATGAAATCGCCGCTCAGGCAACTGATACCGCCCAGGCGATACCGGTATTTTGCTGATTCGGGGTCGGTACTGGCATCGCGTACACCGGGTCGGTAGGGCATTTCGAGCGTATCGGGCATGTGGGCTGTGAAGGAAACATCGAGGTTTGCCGTTTTTACCCCTTTATTATTCACTATGTCGAGTACGGTGGCGACCAGGATGCCGGTATCCCAGGCGAATGCACTTCCTGGTTCGAGAATCACCTGCAGGTTCGGGTGGCGTTTTTTGAAGTCTCTGATTACCCTGATGAGGTGATCGGCATCGTAGCCTTTTCGGGTCATCAGGTGACCGCCGCCGAAGTTTACCCATTTCAGTTTGGGCAGGAAGGCAGCGAACTGTTTTTCGAAGTAGCCGAGCGTGGTTTCGAGGTCGTGGCTGTTGCTTTCGCACAGGACGTGGAAGTGAAGGCCTTCAATACCTTCCGGGAACCTGCTTTTGAAGTTTTCAACGGGTTCGCCAAGACGGGATCCTGCGGATGCCGGGTTATACAGGTCGGTTTTGACTGGCGACCAGCCCGGATTTACGCGAATACCCGGGCTCACCTTTTCGGGTGCGTTCATTACTTTATTCCGGTACTTATTCCATTGTGAGATCGAATTGAAAGTGATATGGCTCGACAGTTTCAGGATTTTGCCGAATTCGGATGGCAGGTATGCGACCGAGTAGGTGTGAGCCTTAACCCCCATTTCCTCAAAGCAGAGGCGGGCTTCGCTCAGAGAAGACGCGGTGGCACCGTGTACGTATTCGCGTACAATCGGGAAGGCACTCCACATAGCGAAGCCTTTGAATGCCAGAATAATTTGTGCACCGCTTTCGCGTTGTACACGGGCAATGAGCTCGAGGTTACTGCGCAGGCGGGCTTCCTCGAGGATAAAGCAGGGAGATGGATATTTCATGTGCTGGAGTCGGATCAGCGATGGCGCCGTTTGAGTGGTACGGATTTTACGGGTTCCAGAACAAGCGGAGCTTTTTCCACATCAACAGAATCGGAGTCGAGTCCGAACCAGTTTTTTGGCGAAGAAACCCAGCCTTTTACGGTGAGATAAATGGAAAGAATGATATTTTCCTTCCAGGGAAGTTCATTTTCGTTGGAGAGGAATTCCTGGATGAGAACGAACCTGAAGTCGCCGGTGGGGTACTTGCTGGTGATGGTGTGATATCTGGAGTAAACCGTGAGTTCTTCATTTTCCACCAGATCCTCCACCACCCTGCGCATAAACAGGTTCATACGCTGCTGAACCCGGAAGCCGAGTCGGAAATTGACTTTATACACATCATTTGGAGCGATGGTATTCACATCATATTCCATGGTGAACGGCTCGTCGGTAGTTTCAATATGAACGAACCAGTAAACATCGGCGCGTTTTGGTTGGGTTTGCAGAATGGAGTACAGTACCTTTTCTTCAATCTTGTGCGGACTTTTTGCGGTAGTCAGGAAAACAAGATTGGTGGCATATTTGGGAATTTCAATATCGTTACTCAGCATGATCAGCTGATCGAGATAATCCTGGATAGTGACCTCATCGGCATATCTGCGTCGTATCTCGCGTGCGGTAACCCACAGAAACATCGTACTGAAGAGCAGTGTGGCTGCTATGACGGTGATATAACCGCCTTCCATGAACTTCAGGGTATTTGCGAGGAAGAAGCCTCCTTCCCAGATCAGATAAAACGCCAGGAAAGCCCATACAAGTGCAGCCTTCACCCGGTTGATAACCAGGAAGTTTGACAGCAATATGGTGGAGCAGAGCATGGTACATACCACGGAAAGTCCGTAGGCTGCTTCCATTTCCGAGCTGTGTTTGAAGTAGAGTACTACGGCAATACAGCCGAGCCAGAGGAACGTATTAACGGCCGGGATATAAATCTGGCCTTTGAAGTGAGTGGGGAACTTTACCGTCATTTTGGGCAGGAATCCGAGGCGAATAGCTTCAGAAGCCAGCGTGAAAGAGCCGGAGATCATACTTTGGCTGGCAATAATGGCAGCGAACGTGGCAATAATAATACCCGGCCAGAGGAACCAGGCTGGCATTATTCCGTAGAACGGATTATCGTCGAGTTTCATTCCCTCGTGTTGAAGCAGCCATGCTGCCTGTCCGAAGTAATTGAGAATCAGGCTGATTTTGACGAATATCCAGCTTACCCTTATATTGGAGCGTCCGCAGTGACCCAAATCGGCGTACAGGGCTTCGGCCCCGGTAGTACAGAGGAAGACAGCGCCGAGCACATACAGGAAGTTGGGACTTTGCCTGAGCAGTTCGATGCCGTACACAGGATTGAGGGCTTTGAATACCTCCGGGTAGTATATTATCTGGCTGACACCCAGGCCTGCCAGCATAGAGAACCATATCAGCATCATCGGGCCGAAACTCTTTCCTACTGTTGCTGTTCCGAACCGCTGTATGTAGAAAAGCACAGAAATTATGACGATAACGATTGGTATCGTCGGCATATTGGGATACTTGATAGCCAGACCTTCGATAGCGGATGAAACCGAGATAGGCGGGGTAATCATACCTTCGGCGAGCATGGCCGATCCGCCCAGCAGTGCCGGTATCATCAGCCATCGTTTGCGCCTTTTGACCAGAGAATAAAGCGAGAATATACCGCCTTCGCCGTTATTGTCGGCGCGCAGTACGAGAAATATATACTTGATGGTAGTCTGGATAGTGAGCGTCCAGAAAACCAGCGACACGCCGCCAAGTACTGTACGGGCGTCAATGATATTGCCTTCTCCGATGACGGCTTTCATCACGTAGAGCGGAGATGTGCCGATATCTCCGAAGATAATACCCAGTGTAATAAGAACGCCTGCGGTAGAAAGGCGATGGTGACCGTTACTGGAACCCATTTTTTTGTTAATTATACTCTGAAATGATTGCGGGCGCAAATGTCTGTTTTGTCTGAGAAATACAGGCGAAAAAAAGCCACAATAATAGTAGTTTTGCCGCCTGAATGGTATTCTGTGTTTTTCTGTGAAACAGCCATTCACTATGTTTAACCAAATTCATACTTGTAAAATGGTCATTTCCAACCTGATACTTCAGGCTCAGCCGGGCGGCAGTCCGTGGGGCATGATATTTCCGTTACTCATTATCGCAGTTTTCTACTTTTTTCTCATCAGACCTCAGGCAAAACGCCAGAAAGAGGTTCAAAAGTTCCAGGAAGAGCTTCGGGAGGGCATGGACGTGGTGACGAATGCCGGCATCATTGGCCGTATTACCAAAGTTGACGGACCCATTGTAAGGCTGATGGTTGACGAGAAGACCTTCATGCGCGTGGTGAAGTCTTCCATTCAGGGAGAGTACAAGGGCGAATAAGCTGGTCGGTTTCGGGAAATATACCGTCTGACTCATCAGCGATTTCGGTCTTCTTTGGCTTCCTCCCTTTGATGTATGTAGGTTTCCCACACATTCTGGTAGTCGTAAGTGAGATAGACTTCCGTATTAAAAGCACCCCAGGCTCCGTTTTCCAGTGCGAGGTTCAGGCGGCGAACGGAGCCTGTGGGTACCTGCAGCGTGACTATGTGTCCGAGGCCCACGGCCAGTGTCCATGACACTACCCTTGTATCCTGTGGCGGAAACACATCCCAAAAGCCTTGTGCCTCGAGAACCCGCCTGATTTCGGGCAGATTTTTATCCTGTTGATGTTTCAGGATGATGGTGACCAGCACGCTGTCTTCGCCTTGTTCGGCTGGCGGGTTGAGAGAGGGGCCTGCGGGCTGCTGAGCCTTCGCGCTGGCAGAGGCGAGCAGTATTACTGCGAGCAGGCAATTCACAAAAAATTTCATGATATGGATTGTTATCTGGCAGGGAGGATAGTCGTGAGTTTTTCAATGACAAAATCCACCTCTTCCCGGGTATTGTAGTGAGAGAAAGAGAAGCGGATACTTTTTCTGGCCGGGTCGGCGCCGATAGCTTCCAGTACGTGACTTCCTTTTTCCGAGCCGCTGCTGCATGCACTGCCGCCGGAGCAACTTATACCGAGAATATCGAGGTTCAGCAGCAGGAGTTCATTTTTGGGGCCCGGCGGGAAGGAAACACTCAGTACAGTGTACAGGCTCAGTCCTTCGGGGTCGCCGTTAAATTGTATATCATTAAATGATTCGAGGAGCCGGGATTTCATATAGTTTCTGACGTCCAGGATATGAGCCGAGCGGCTTTCCATTTGAGCGGTAGCCAGTTCAAGTGCGCGGGCCAGACCGACGATACCATAAACGTTTTCGGTACCGCCCCTCATATTGCGTTCCTGGGCACCGCCGTCAATAAAGGGTTTAATATGTGTGTCCGGGTTGATATAAATAAAGCCGACGCCCTTTGGACCGTGGAACTTGTGGGCGGCTCCGGAGAGGAAATTGACAGGTGTTTCCTGCACATTAATCGGGAAGTGACCCACCGTTTGCACCGTATCGGTGTGGAGTAGCGCTCCGTATTGTCGGCAGAGTTCTGATACGCGGGCCAGATCAATCATGGTGCCGATTTCATTATTGGCGTGCATGAGAGAAACCAGTGTTTTCACGCCGGCG
This sequence comes from Saprospiraceae bacterium, assembly GCA_021298575.1. Lineage (GTDB taxonomy): Bacteria > Bacteroidota > Bacteroidia > Chitinophagales > Saprospiraceae > M3007. Next base: position 23,037 of record JAJTFM010000050.1, read on the forward strand.
GCCTCCGACAGATTTTTTTCCAGATCCTCATAACTGATTCTGCCGAGGTGGTCTGGGTTGAGCCAGATTGCTTCGATATCATCCTCCCTTACAAGCGTATCTATACTGTGGGTATTACAGTGGTGTTCTGCGGGGCAGCTGATGATGCGACGCACACCGAGATCATGGACAGCCTTTTTTAGGGCCATATTGTTACTTTCGGTGCCACCGGAGGTAAAAAAGACCTCGCCGGTACCGGCTCCTATACACTGGGCCACTGTTTTCCGGGCGGTTTCAATGGCGGCCCGGATTTGTCGTCCTTCTGCGTGGATACTGGATGGATTTCCAAACTGCTCCTTCAAGACAGGAATCATTGCTTCGATTACCTCGCTGGAGACAGGAGTAGTGGCGGCATTATCAAAATAGACACGTTGCATTGCTGGGAAGATTGATTGTTTTTTCAGGGATGCCGCAAATGTAAGATTTTAGTATCATTGCAGCATTTACTACAGAAGACTGAACTATGGAAAACACCATTTTACCGCCTTTTTTTCTGCATTTGCTTGTAACGGCAGCGATCGGACTGATTATAGGCCTTGAAAGAGAGTTTAATACGCACAGTGAGCGCGCGCATGTGGGAGGGATACGCACTTTCACTCTGGCAGCCATACTGGGTTATCTGTGTGGTACAGTGGCAACAAACTCTGTAATGTGGGTCATTCCGTTCACCATTTTAGGTTTTTTCCTTCTTTTGTCGGTCATTTATTATTTTCAGGTTCGGCAGGAGCGGTACGGACTCACTACGGAGTTATCCATGCTTACCACCCTGTTACTCGGGATTTTTGTGTCACAGGGATACGTACAGGAGTCTTTGGCGGTGGTAGTAGTTATGACAGCCCTTTTATCGGTAAAAGAGCAGGTTCACGGAATAGTGAAAAAGATAACAGAGGAAGAGATGTTCGCCTTTATAAAATTCACAGTGCTGGCGTTACTGATACTGCCGATACTGCCCGACAAGAATTTTGGTCCCGAGGGTCTGATCAACTCACTTGAACTGGGCTGGCTGGTAATTATCGTATTGAGTATCAGTTTTACAGGCTATCTGTTATTGAAGTTCGTTGGACAGCGCGGTATTCTGCTTACGGCCCTTATTGGCGGGCTGTTTTCTTCTACCATGGTTACGTGGGTTTTTTCGGAGAGAAGCAGAGAGAAACCCGAATTGTCGGCGTCTTATGGTGCTGGTATTATACTGGCGTCTTCGGTGATGTTTGTCAGGGCCTTTGCACTGGCTGCGGTGTTTTATCAGCCGGTAGCCCGATTACTGGCAGTCCCGCTGGGTATATTGCTGTTAATGAATCTGGGAATAGCTTACCGGGTTTACCGGCTGCAGAAACACAACGGCGAAACCCCCTCGCTCAATCCGGGCAATCCGCTGGATATTCGGAATGCGACTGTTTTCACCCTGATATACACGGGAGTTACTTTTGGAATGTATTATGCCCGGCAATGGTCGGGGCATCTTGGAGCCTATATTTCGGGGGCAATTTCGGGCGTTGCTGATATTGATGCCATTACAATCAGTTCGGCCAAGTGGGCGTCAGGAGATCCTGAACAGACGAGTTTTGCCTCTTCAGTGATTATTCTGGCTATCCTTTCCAATACCGTTTTTAAAGCTGTGCTGAGTTATACAAGAGGATCGGCGGAGCTGGGGAAGGCCGTTATGGCAGGATTCGGACTCATATTGATTGTCGGCCTGACGTTACTTTTCTGGATGAGCAAGGTGTAGTCTCCTGCCAGTGAACAAGCTCTAAAACAAATGTCTGTTTTATGTAAAGCTGATTTTAATTGATTTTTTTATGTATTTTACTGAACATGTTAAATAAAATTTCGTTTCAGGTTTATTGCTAACCAACCAATCTTTAACAATATTCTTTCAATGAGGACTTTACTTTCTGTACTTTTGATGATGCTGTTTGCCAGTGTCATCTCGGTAGCGCAGACTGCCCGGGTACAAATTATCCACAATTCGCCGGAGCCGGTGGTGGATATTTATGCCGACAACAATCTGCTGCTCAACAACTTTGTTTTCCGAACTGCCACGCCTTTTATTGATTTGCCCGCTGGCGTACAAATCAATATCGGTATTGCACCGGAAGGCAGTACTTCTGCAGCCGATGCGATTGCCACCTTTCCTGTGGAATTTGAGGCAGGTCGTACCTATGTGGTAATGGCCGCCGGTGTGGTAGAAAATACCGGATCCACGGCGCTCAACCTGTTTGTAAATGATGACGCCCGCGAGACGGGTGGTGGCAACAGTGTTGATATATCTGTATTCCACGGTTCACCCGATGCGCCGCCGGTAGATATAGATGCCGTGTATGCAGCCGATGATATTGTATCCAATCTGGGCTTTGGTGATTTTACAGGCTATCTGAACCTGCCCGCAGCAAAATACGACCTGGCGATTCAGCCAGCAGCTACAAATAATACCATTGCATCTTTCCGTGCCGACCTGAGCGGGCTGGCAGGCAATACCGCGACGGTATTTGCATCCGGTTATCTGGGAGGAATCCCTTCCTTTGGGTTGTTTGCAGCACTTGCAAACGGTGCCGTAATACGCCTTTCAACGACCCCGACAGCTCGCGTTCAGGTTATACACAACTCACCTGAACCGACCGTTGACCTTTATATTGACAACGGACGCCTGGTCGACAATTTTGCTTTTCGCTCAGCCACAGCATTCATAGATATCCCTGCAGATCGCAATATGACAGTAGGGGTGGCCAGAGACAACAGTACTTCCTCTTCTTCTTCTATTGCCACCTTCCCGGTTAACTTCGAAAAAGACAAAACTTATGTAGTAATGGCTGGCGGCGTGGTAGGCAATACCGGCGCCACTGCTTTCAACCTGTTTGTAAATGCTGATGCCCGCGAGGCAGGCACCGGCAGCAATGTTGATGTAGCCGTATTCCACGGTTCACCTGATGCCCCTGCGGTTGACGTTGACGCTGTGTTCGTAGCCAACAACGTAGTATCCAACCTCGCATTTGGCGAGTTCACAGGCTACCTGAGTCTGCCGGCTGCGAAGTACGACCTGGCTATTCAGGCTGCTGGCACCAATGGCACTGTAGCATCTTTCCGTGCCGACCTGAGTGGTCTGGCCGGCGGCGCTGCTACTGTGTTTGCCTCTGGTTACCTGGCCTCTTCACCTTCATTCGGCCTGTACGCTGCCCTTCCGAACGGAACGGTAGTGGCACTTCCTGCTACCCCGACTGCGCGTGTGCAGATCATTCACAACTCA
>JAJTFM010000051.1 GCA_021298575.1 Saprospiraceae bacterium
GTTCCGGTCATAGCGCGTGCGTTTTGTGTCTAAGCAACCCAAATGTACGCGCTTTTTCTTTTTAGGGCTCTGGGGTTCAACAAGATCGTCCGGGAAAAACTTCACGAACTATTGAAGCAACTAAGGTAAATATAAATCTCCCGATTTGGCAAACATACAGACCGAATTCTTGTTTCGAAAGAATTATTTGGTATCAATGGCGAGAAAAGTATCAGATTTGCGTGCACTGCTGAGTGTCGAAGATATCGACCGCATTGTTCAGATGGCGTGGGAAGACCGCACGCCTTTCGATGCCATTCTCGTCCAGTTCGGCATCACGGAAGCCGAAGTCATCGCCCTGATGAAATCCGAGATGCGCCTCCAGAACTGGAAAAAGTGGCGCGCACGTGTACAGGGACGTGCAACCAAGCACTCCGTACTCCGTTCGGAAGAAGTAGGACGCTTCAAAAGCCGCATGCAGCGCACAATCACGCTAAACCGCATTTCCAAACGCTGAGTTAACCTGAATCACCATTGCCGGTGACAGCCGTCAGCATCCACTGCGATACCTGACTTCTACTTTTGTGCCCGATACGTGACTGGTATTCGTGCCGAGAACGTATTTGTTCTCATCAAAAGTTGGATATATGCCCGCCTCTGCTCTCCTCCAGCCCCGAAATATAGTAAAACCGGTAGCGGAGTGCTATCACTGCCATGAAAAATGTGAGGACGAGCGACTGAAAATTGACGACAAGGTTTTTTGTTGCGACGGGTGTAAAATGGTGTACGAGATCCTGAATACTCACGGGCTCTGCAATTATTACAATCTGGATGAAAACGCAGGAATAAGCCTTAAAAACCCCAAAAATTCAAAATCCTGGGCTTACCTCGACGATCCCGAAGTACAGGATAAACTGCTCGGGTTCAGTAGTGAACATAAAAATCAGATTACTTTCTACCTGCCCCGGATGCACTGCGCAAGTTGTATCTGGCTGCTGGAGAACCTCTATAAACTGGATGGCGGTGTCTTGAACTCGCGGGTCAATTTTCTGAAAAAGACTGTTACCGTTTCCTATAACCCGCAGGAAACCTCACTCAGAAAGATAGCTGCCCTGCTCAGCTCGACTGGATATGCCCCGGAGATTAATCTGGGGGATGTGGATAAGCAGGAAACACCTAAACTCAGCAGGAAGCTGGCGTACCAGCTCGGTATCGCCGGCTTCGCTTTTGGGAACATTATGCTGTTCAGTTTCCCCGATTATGTGGGAATGGATCAGGAAACTTTCCAGTGGTTTGCCGGTATTTTCGGCTATCTAAGTATCGTATTATCCCTTCCTGTCCTGTTTTACAGTGCCAAAGACTACTTTTTTTCTGCCTGGCAGGGAATCCGCACCCGGCAACTCAATATTGACATACCGCTTTGTCTGGCGCTGGGATCGCTCTTTCTGCGCAGTTTATGGGAAATTCTCACCCGTACCGGCCCGGGCTATCTCGACTCTTTCGCCGGACTTGCCTTCCTGCTGCTCATCGGACGCTGGTTCCAGCAGCGGACCTGGCACGAACTCTCCTTCGAACGAGATTACAAGTCTTATTTCCCCGTTGCCGCAACAGTTAGGGTGGGAGATGAAGAAAGTACAGTTCCCATTCAACGCCTCGTTCCCGGCGATATTATTGTGGTCCGCGGTCAGGAAATTATTCCCGCAGACGGAATTCTGCTAAAGGGCCCGGCCCTCGTTGATTACAGTTTTGTAACAGGTGAAGCTGTACCCGTGGAAATAAAAAGCGGCGACAGGATTTACGCAGGCGGCAAACAAATCGGCGAAAGCATCGAAATCTCCCTCACACAAAGGGTAGCTCAAAGCAATCTCACACGGCTCTGGAACGATAACGCATTCAAAACCTCGGAAAATGGTAACGTAACCAAGCTGGCAGATCAGGCAGGGCGTGTCTTCTCCTGGATTATTCTGGCTGTCGGAGGTGTTGCATTCCTCTACTGGACCGTAACAGGCGATTTTTCAAAGGGAATCAACGCGTTCACCGCCGTTATGATTGTGGCTTGTCCCTGTACGGTGGCACTGTCAATCCCTTTTACTCTCGGTAACGTCATGCGTGTGCTCGGCCGACATAGTTTCTATGTCAAAAATATTAAAGTCGTGGAGGCTTTTTCTGCTATTGATACGGTCATTTTTGACAAAACAGGCACTATTACCAATGTAGCAGGACAGCAAATGCAGTTTCACGGCCGAACTCTCTCCTATGTTGAAAAAGTGGCTGTCAGATCACTCACCCGTCATTCGGCACATCCGCTCAGCCGCCGTATTTACGAGTCGCTTTCTCTATTTCCGGTAGTAAAACCGGATTCTTTTGAGGAAATAACCGGAAAAGGGGTGAGAGGCGTGGTGAACGGACTGGATGTAAAAGTGGGATCATCAGCATTTGCCGGCGGGAAAGGACAGGGCGTATTTGTTTCTGTAAATGGCGAAATAGCAGGATATTTTGAAGTGAAAAGCCGCTACAGAACTGGACTGGAAACGGTTCTGAATTTTTTTGGCAGTGCAACTTTCTCAAAAAATAAAACAGGCCAGCCTGTCTGGCTGCTATCGGGCGATCACGATCAGGAGGCAGTTCGCCTGAGACCGTTCTTCCCCGACACGCAGGTCATGCGTTTTAACCAGAGCCCGCAGGATAAACTTGACTTTGTGAAAGATATGCAGTCGGAAGGGCACAAGGTCATGATGATCGGCGATGGACTGAACGATGCGGGTGCTCTGCTGCAAAGTGATCTCGGTATAGTGATCGCAGAAGATACCAACAACTTTACTCCCGCCTGCGATGCCATACTGAATGCCAGGGAGTTCCCGAATCTGCCCTCTTTTGTGCGCCTCTCCCGTGCAGGCGTGCGCGTGGTGCACTGGTCGTACGCAGTAGCCTTCACCTATAATGCTATCGGTCTTGCCTATGCGGTTACCGGACAACTTTCTCCGCTGGTAGCGGCTGTTCTTATGCCAACCAGCTCTATTTCTATTGTACTGTTTGGTGTGGGCATGAGCAATCTGGCCGCCCGGCGTATCCTGAAAAATGACGGAGAAAGCACCTATGCCATGTCCTGAACGGTAGAAACGTGCTGTTTTTTCAAAAAATAGTGATGTAATACTGCAAGTGCGGTTTTTTTTCTTCAAATTTGCACAATGCTGACCTTTGAAAAAAATACCCACTTCGCCCGCCTGGTATGGGTAATCGTGGCATGCGTGTTTATAGCCGACCTGCTTATACCACGATATTACGATATTGTATTTGTTTACCTTCTGGCTCATTTTCTGGCAGTTTTTTTTCGTGAGAAAAGCGATGTGATGCTTCTCGCCGTCGTCACATCTGCGTTGTCCATTGTAGTGCTGGTTATTAAGCCACAAGATGCCCCCCTCGAACAAATGCTACTCGAAAGAGCGCCTGCCATAGTCAGTTTCTGGGCTGCTGCTTTTTTTGTGATCAAGTTTATGCTGCTCAGGGAAGAAGAAGAATTGCAGGAGGGCCGGTTCAAGGCGCTTTTTGCTCACGCCAATCAGGGAATCTTGCTGGCTAACCGGAGTGGCGATATCGTTATGGCCAATCCGTCAGTTGAACTGCTGTTTGGCTACCAGCCCGGCGAACTGATCGGTAAAAAAATAGAAGTCCTAATTCCAAACCGGTTCGCATCAAGGCATACAGGTCACCGGACCAGCTTTCACAAAAATCCGAATGCACGCCCCATGGGTATCGGCCTTAGTCTGTTCGGTAAAAAAAAGGACGGCAGCGAATTGCCCGTAGAAGTAAGTCTGAGCCCCTTCCGTATTCAGGACAGCGAATATGTGGTGGCATTCGTTGTGGATAACACCATCAGAAAGAATAACGAGCACTCTATTCTGAAACAGAAGCAGGAGCTGTCAAGCTTGTCACAGGCGCTTAGGGAACTGAACGAGAGCCTCGAAAACAAGGTGACAGAACGAACTGAAGAACTTGAACAAGCCAAAAATGAACTCAAGTCTCTCCTTGACAAAGAGCGCGAACTCGGTGAGCTGAAAAGCCGTTTTGTCAGTATGGCCTCCCACGAATTCCGCACTCCGCTCACATCGGTGCTGTCGTCGTCAGGACTTATACAGCAGTATGCCGACAGGCAAGATATCACCAATGTGAAAAAACACGCCGAACGAATCAAAAATGCAGTAAACGGACTTAATACGATCCTGACCGAGTTTCTGTCGCTGGGCCGACTGGAAGAAGGACGCGTTTCCGTCAATCCGGAAAATATTGATATTGGCGATCTGGTACAGGATGTCCATGAAACACTGAAAAATATTTTCAAGACCGGACAATCCTTCCTCCATAATCATTCAGGTGATAGTATGGTGCGTATTGATGCCAACCTCACTAAGAATATCCTGATTAACCTGATTTCAAATGCCATCAAATACTCCCCCGAAGGAGCTCCAATCACCGTTGAAAGTACCGTCAGCCCGGATGAAATTCTGATCAGTGTCAAAGACAAGGGCATGGGAATACCGTATCAGGATCAAAAACACCTTTTCGATCGCTTCTTCCGCGCCAGTAATGCCGTTAATACCACTCAGGGTACCGGCCTGGGCCTGTATATCGTTCAGCGATACGCCGAAATGATGGGTGGAACTATCGGCTTTGAAAGCGCAGTCGAAGAAGGAAGTACCTTCTGGTTCAGATTGTAGGCTGAGTCTTCACTCTTCTGTCATCTGATCGCGGAGTACTGCGATTCCGGCGTTCAGCTCAAAACCGATGAGCAGAATGAAGCAGTTGGTCTGTATCCAGATCATAAGCACAATCAGCGCGCCAATGGAACCGTAGAGTGTGTGGTAATTGCCAAAATTGTCCACATAGAAGGAAAATCCCCACGAAACAAGAATGGATAGCAGGGAGGCAAGCATGGCCCCGGAATTGAAAAACGGTATTGGCCGGCGCGTTGAGGATCCATAGCGGTAAATAGTGGAAAAAGTAGTGTAAAACAACAATATCACAACAACCCACCTGAAACTGAAAATCAACATTCTGGTGACGAAATCAGCCTTGATATAGCGGAATACGAAATCAAGTATCAGATCACCCAGTATCACAAATACCACAGAACCCACCAGCACCATACTCACCAGAAAGGTGAGCTGAAAGGCTGTTATTCTGCTCTGAAGAAAGTTGCGTTTCTTGAAGGTGCTGTAGTTCTTCTTCATCCCTTCCATCATGGATACCATACCATTTGAAGCGAACCAGATAGCCAGAAAGAAACCGAATGATAACAGACCGCTGCGTTGCATGGTGGCAATCTCCCGGATCGAACTGAACAGCATGTCGCCTGCCTCGCCGGGCATGACCTCGGAAATATTTGACCTGAGTACGTCTTCAAATGTATGGGGAGCACCGTTAACGTCTATACTCAGATGGTAAAGAGGGGTGTACGGCAATAGTGTAAACAATACAATGATACCCGGAAATATGGCAAGAAAAAAGCTGAAGGCCATGGAGTTGGCCCTGGTTACCAACGCCTCCTTCTGCAGCTCCCGGTAGATGAATAACAGCAGATTGTGCAGCGGAATATCGCTTAACCCGGGCAGAGAGTGCCGCTTCGACCACTCTGTCACGCTGTTCAGTAATGGATGCCGCCGAATGTAATCGCTGAATCGCTGTATGTGCTTTGACGGTTTCAAATCAGTCGAAAAATGGTCTGAGTTTTTCAAGAAGAAATTCGGGAGCCTGACATGTTTTCCTGGTCGCCGGATCGAAAAAACAGAGCCTTACAGCACCTGTGTTAATCAGCTTCCTGTTTTCATTGAACACCTCCACCCGAAAGTTGATGTACTTGTCGGGCAAATCGGTAATCTCTGTTCTTACAGTCAGCAGGTCATCGTAATAAGCTGGCCTCAGATACTTTACCTCCAGACTTACAACCGGCAACCATATTCCGTGTACCTCTTCCAGTTCTTTATAGGAGACCCCCAAAGAACGGATGGTTTCTACTCGTCCAACTTCGTAATATTCGGCATAATTGCCGTAATAAAGGTACCCCATCTGGTCCGTTTCACCATACCTTACCCTTATCTGTGTTTCAAATGCGTACATGTTTTTTCCCTGTTGGTTGAAATGTCGGTGCAAACCTACTACCTTGCCCCGTAGATTTGAAAAAAACCGCTGTATGAATGTTGCAATTACGGGAGCCGGCAAGGGCATTGGTCTCGAACTGGTCAGATTTTTCCTCCATGCAGGCGCCCGTGTGTGGGCTTGCTCGCGCAATGTTTCTGCGCTCGAGAGTATTAAAAATGACCGCCTGACCGTCCGTTCGCTCGATCTCACAGATGTTGCCGAAGCCGATATTTATAATAGTGTGGCCGCTCATTTAGATGAACTGGACATTCTCGTACACAATGCGGCCATCCTGATGAACCAGCCGTTTCTGGAAACGCCGCTCGATATATGGCGACAAACGTTCGAAACAAACGTATTCTCCGCTGTTAAAGTCTCACGTGCTCTCATTCCGCTGCTTAAAAAAAGCAGGACTCCTCATATTGTACACATTGGCAGTATGGGCGGTTTTCAGGGGTCGTCCAAATTCCCCGGACTTTCCGCCTACAGCGCAAGCAAGGCCACTCTTGCCAATATCACCGAATGCATGGCCGAAGAACTGAAAAATGACGGTATTCACGTCAATTGCCTCGCCCTCGGTGCCGTTGACACAGAGATGCTGAGAACTGCCTTCCCGGGTTATCAGGCACCGGTAAGCAGCGAGGACATGGCCCGGTTCATCGGCGAATTCAGCATCAACCAGAGATCTCTCTTCAACGGTAAAATTATCCCGGTTTCTTCATCAACACCCTAGTCAGTATGAGAAGGCTCAGTAAAGAACACAAACTCTTCGTGATACTCGCCTGCTTCTTTGTAGGTAATACCATCGTTGCTGAAGTAATCGGCCCCAAAATTTTCTCTCTCGAGGGGGTATTTGGATTGCAGCCGGTGGACTGGACGCTCTTCGGGATCGAACATATCTCGCTGAATTTCTCCTCCGGCTCCATCATCTGGCCTATCGTATTCATCATGACTGATGTCATCAATGAATACTTCGGGAAAAGGGGTGTGCGCCTGCTTACCTGGATCGCTCTGTGCGTGATTGCCTATGCCTTTATGGTCATGTTGCTGACTACCAGAGCCGCCCCCGCCGATTTCTGGATAAATGTCAATCAGGATATAAAACCCGATATCAATACAGCCTACAGCCGGATATTCGGAACCAGCATGATGATCATCCTCGGTTCCATGACGGCTTTCGTGGTTTCCCAGCTGCTCGATGCACTCATTTTCCAGCAATTCAAAATGGCCACAGGCGATAAATATGTGTGGCTCAGGGCTACCGGCTCGACGGTCATATCCCAGTTTTTCGACACCTACATCATACTCTTCATCGCGTTTTACTTCGGCGCCGATCCCTCCCAGCGATGGTCGCTCAACCAAATCGCTGCGTTCGGACTGCACGAAGCAGTTCACCTGGAATAAGAGTATGTCCGGGATTCTCTCGCAGATTTAAAAATGGCTCATTTGTCGTCATTCTTGCTATTGGCTGTGAATCCTGGACATGCTCCAGGCAGGGTCAAATATCATCTCGCTCTATCGGACAGGTCATGCAGTGGCTTCCCCCGCGCGCACGCGAGAGCTCGTTGGACGGTATGGTGATAATGGTATTTTCCACTTTGTCGGGATCGGTTTTGCCGTTGTCTATCTCGCGCAGCAGCTTTTCGGCACCCACAACCCTGTATCCGAAGTCTTTGAATGCTTTTTCAGTTGCCGGGTTCCGGTCATAGGTGATAGCCACACCCGGCTTCAGTGCAACCAGATTACACCCGTCTGTCCATTGTTCCCGTTCCTGATAAGGCGTTTCTCCGCGGCCAGCCCAGATAAACTCCATTTTCGGGTTCACTTCCGCCAGCAGGAAATCTTTCAGACTGGCGTATTCAACCTCTTCGCCGTTTGAACGGTGAACCTCTACATACGACCCAAGTCCATCCTGTACAATAGGTTTGTAACCTACCATGTGGTTGTGGTTTATCTGGGTAAACACGGTGTCAATGTGCATATACGTGCGTTCCGCAGGAATATTTACCTGTACCACGTTATTGATGATACCTCTGTCGAACAAATAGTTTTTAACCATCTGAAAAGCATATTCATTGGTGCGCTCCGAACAGCCAATGAGCAGATAGTCCTTGTGAAGCATCATGACATCACCACCCTCAATACTGATGGTTTCACCACGCTTGTTGGGCGGAAATTTGTCCACCCGGTTCAGATTGATGGTTTTGCCATCCGATTTAAGCCGGCGGAATATGGGGTGGCTGCCAAAAATGAGCCTTGTCAGGAAGTTTTCCCTGAATCGGGCCGATTTGTTGGCTTTCGTGATGAGCACATATTCCTTGACCATAACCGCAATGTCGCGGGTGAAAATCAGGTTGGGAATCGGATCAAAAAGAATACGATCCTCAGGCTCAAGATAACCCGTAATCAGCGTGTCGGCCAGTTGCTCGGGCGACAAACCCGCCAGTCGGGGTATAAACGAGTAGGGTAGCTCCTCAAAGTCCACAATCTTGTTGATCACCTCGTACCGGCTCTCCTCATTGCGCGTGCTTTCTGCTAACAGATCCCTGATTTCATATACATTCTCCTTGCCAACGAATGCACGAAGCACGTCGGTGAAAATATCGTGTTCATCCTGCATGTTTGGCAGGTGAACAATATCGTCGAAAAGCAACTCTCCTGCTCTTTTGGGCGTAATACGGGCTATACCTTCATCCGGACGGTGAACAATTACTTTTCTGAGTTTACCAATTTCTGATGATGCGTAAATGCGACTGTTGGCGTCCATAAATTATTGTTTGGTGAAATACTGGCAGGGTAACCGGAAATCTCCGGCACCGCAAAAGTAGGCCCAAATTGTCTGATTTTCCTACGTCCGGCCTGTGAATAGTGCTGCTTTTGTAATTCTTGTCGTTTAGTTGTACCTGTTATCACTTTCATATAAGAGATTTGCAGCCCAAACACTCTCTTCCTTTCACTGCTTCTGAAGTTAACAAACTGGAAAATATGCGCCCTCTGATTCTTCCGCTCGCACTTTCACTGATCTCGGCCCTCAGTTGTGGCAAAAGCGCCCCCGACCCCAATGGCCCGAAAAAGACAGACGGAGATCTGAAAATGATCAAAAATCTGGAGTATGTCAGAAACAGCATTACGCATCCGGCCAACGTATATGCCGCCGATGCCAAACTGAATTACCTGGAATCGCAAATCAGTCAGACCAAAGACCCGAAAATGAAAACCGAATTGCTGACCAAAAAAGCAGCCGTTCTGCTCGAAGCCGGCAAAGAGGCCGAATCGGTGGCTTTGTACGATCAACTGATTGCCGAAGCCGGCAGCGACAAGGCGGCTGTCAGGGCACTCCGACCTTTTCTCGGCATGGCCTGCCTGCGTCTGGCCGAACGCTCCAATTGTATCAACTCGCACGCCGATGGTGCCTGTATTATGCCGATTCAGGGAGGAGGTGTTCACAACGATAAAACGCCCGCACGCAGGGCACTGGAAACATTCACCGCTGTGATGAATGAAAATCCCGACGACCTCGATTCCCGGTGGCTGCTCAATCTCGCCGGCATGACGCTCGGTGAATATCCCGCCGGAATACCTCCCCGATGGCTCATCCCCGGCCTCGACAAACCGGATCAGGTAGCTGTCAAGCCTTTCACGGATATTGCTGCCGATCTGAAACTCGATGTCAAAAACAGGGGTGGGGGAGTGATTTTGGATGATTTTGACAATGATGGCATGCTCGATATTGTTTCTTCTGCCTGGGATCTGACCGATCCGCTGCACTACTTCCACAATAACGGTGATGGTTCCTTTACTGATGCATCCAGATCGTCAGGACTGGCGGCCTTTACCGGAGGGATCAATATTATGCAGACCGATTACAATAACGACGGTTATATTGATATATATGTGTGTCGCGGTGCCTGGCAGGGTATGTCAGGATTCGGCGAACAGCCCAACTCCCTGATCAGGAATAATGGCGACGGCACATTCACCGATGTAACCATCGAGGCAAAGATGTTGTCGTATCGCCCCTGTCAGTCGGCTGTCTGGAATGATTTCAATCGCGATGGCTGGCTCGACCTGTTTGTAGGTAACGAAACCACCGAACCTCAGCATCTGTACCCTTGCGAACTCTATATTAATAATCAGGATGGTACCTTTACCAACGTGGCATCACCGCAGGGGCTGAATATCATCTCTTTCGTAAAAGGTGTCACTTCCGGCGATTTCGATAACGACGGGTGGCCCGATATTTTCCTGTCGTGCCTCAATGGCGACAAGTTTCTTCTCAAAAATAAAGGTATTCAGGGCAAAGTACCCGCCTTCGAAGATGTGACGGCCCGCGCCGGTATCGAAAAAGCCAACACTTTCGCCACCTTCTTCTTCGACTACGATAACGACGGCAACCTCGATATCTTTATGTGTAACTACAGCTTCGACCGGCAGCTTTCCTACTATGCAGCCAAAGAAGCCCTGAAGTCCTCAGCTTCACCAGAGGGTAAAATGTACCTGTATCGCAATGATGGAAACGGTGCGTTCACCAATATGGCCCCTTCCATGCAGGTTAACCAGATAATATATGCCATGGGAAACAACTTTGGCGACTTCGACAACGACGGCTGGCTGGATATGTACATGGCCACAGGAAACCCGTCGTACCAGTCGGTGATACCCAATAAACTCTATAAAAATCTGGGAGGAAAAGACTTTGCAGATGTTACGACCAGTGCCCGTGTCGGAAATCTGCAGAAAGGACACGGTGTAGCCTTCGTTGACCTCAACAACAACGGCGACCAGGATATATTCGTGGATATGGGCGGCGCTTACAAAGGAGACGCCTATTATACATCCTTCTTCCTCAATCCCGGCCAAAACGGAAATAACTGGATTACTGTTCAACTGGAAGGGAAAAAGACCAACAGAGCTGCTATCGGCACCCGACTGTTACTAAAGGTTACTGAAAATGGAGTTCAGCGCACCATATACCGGGATGTTAACTCGGGCGGCAGTTTCGGCAGTTCCCCCCTGCGCAGGGAAATTGGCATAGGTGCAGCTACCGTAATTGACGAACTCACGGTGACCTGGCCCGTTTCCGGAGAGGTACAGACATTCAGAAATATCCAGCCCCGCCAGTTCATCAAAATTACTGAAGGAGAGCAGAATACTGAGGTGCTGGATATAAAACCGCTCGTCTTCCGCAGAACAGACGGCACTGTTCCCATGTGCGCGCCCAGGTGAAAAGTGTTAAAATATTTTCACACAAAGCGTTATTTCAACATTAAACCGCAATGCAAACCTTGTGAGAAAACAGATACAGGGTACATTTGCTCCGTAAACATCAATCAAATCACTAAAACTATTCTTCACCATGAAGTTCGCCAAATTAGTCGCCATTGCTTTTCTTTTCATCGTTTCAAAGCTGAGTGCCCAAACTGAGTTGAAAGTCAACCCGCTGGGACTTCTTTTCGGCTCTCCCGATGTGTCCGCCGAATTTCGCCTGAACGACAACATGGGTATCGAGCCATTCATCGGATATACCTCCCGCAAGTTCGCAGCCGATGCTGTCAGGATTTCTGCAATAAATGCCGGCGGATCGTTCAAGTACTATTTCAATCCGCAAAAGGGATTCGACAGGTTTTATGCAGGCGCCTATACCCGCTTCAATGCAGGAAGTGCCGAGGAGACAGAGACAGAAACACAGGCCAGCTATACAAGAATGTCTCTGGGTTTTCAGATTGGTCAGAAGTGGGTTTCAAAGCAAAATATAGTCTTTGAACTCGCTTTCGGCGTAGGCCGTGCCTTCATAAACAACCTCGAAGACCCGAACGGCGAAATCACAGACTTTAATTTTGATCTCGATCTGATGGGCCGTTTTGCAGTGGGCTACCGCTTCGGTGGAAGTTCCAAAAAGTAAGCCGGAAACTCCGGCTATTCAATGTGAAGGGCAACCGGAGTACAACCGGTTGCCCTTTTTGTTGTGTTATACTTGTTTTTTCTCTCTTATGAATTTGGAAACCTACGCTGCTTATATACCTTTGCGCCGCTTTTTGAAATCAAAGTAAAGACGTGTGCCTTGAACGAATTTAAAGTGTATCTAAATAAGGCAGTAATTACACGTGCAGTCTTTTTTTAGTACGCACCGTTTTTACCTTTGCATCGACAAAATGCTAATAATCCCGAAACAAAACAATTCGGGAAGCTTTTCGAGAAAATCAATCTACGTCCGCTAATATGCAGCTGAAACGCATTTGCTGGGTTTTTACGCTCCTCATCGCCGCAACGCTCTCCCTCCATGCAGGGCCCACAAGAGAAGCCGGTAAAGAACTTTTTGGCGCTAACTGCGCTGCCTGTCATGCCAAGGACATGAAGACAGCTTCTACCGGCCCTGCTTTGGCAGGCTTGGAGGAGCGCTGGGCCGGTTATCCGAGAAAAGATCTTTACGACTGGATTCGCAATTCTCAGGCACTCATCGGCAAGGGCCACCCCCGTGCCAAAGAACTCTGGGAAAAGTACAAGCCAACTGTGATGAACAGTTTCCCTGGTCTTACTGATGAGCAGATCGAAAGTCTCCTTCTTTATATCAAGGAACCTGTAGTTGCAGTTCCAGGTGCTGCAGGTGCCCCGGGCTCCGAGCAGGTCAAGGAAGCCGAGAGTCTCCCCTGGTTTTATATAGGTTTGGTAACAGGTCTCCTGCTGCTTGCCTTTGCTCTGATGCGCATTGTTGACAATCTCAATAATGTGGCACGTGTCCGCGATGGCAAATCTCCCATTTACCGCACTATGCGTGATATTCTGACTACCAAGGGTGCTATAGCATTCCTGGTGTTCGGTCTCATACTGGTGTTTGGTTACAAAACGGTGGACAATGCGACGCGTATGGGTCGCGAGCAGGGCTATATGCCGACTCAGCCGATTAACTTCAGCCACAAAACACACGCTGGCACGCACAAAATTGACTGCCAGTATTGCCATGATACAGCACGCCGCTCCAAGCATGCATCCGTACCGGCTACCAACACCTGTATGAATTGTCACTCGGCAATCAAAGTAGGTTCAGTGGGAGGCACCAAGGAACTGACCAAAATTTTCGCTTCCATAGGTTTCGACCCTTCTGCCAACCGCTATATTTCTGATTATGAGAACCTGAGCGAGAAACAGATCGAAGATGTTTACAAGAAATGGATCGGCCAGCAGTATATGGAGAAGAACAGCCTTCCCGCACTCGATGAAGCAGGCAAAAGCACTGTCGAGGCAGAGTGGGATGGTATTGTAAAAGCACTGAAAGAAGATTCCAACGGGAAAATTCAGGGTCCAATTGAGTGGGTTCGTATCCATAACCTCCCCGATCACGCCTACTTCAACCACGCCCAGCACGTTTCTGTCGGTCAGGTTGAATGTCAAAAATGCCACGGACCTGTACAGGAAATGGATGTTGTTTACCAGTACTCTACTTTGGGTATGGGCTGGTGTATCACCTGCCACAGCGAAACTGAAGTTAAATTCAAAGACAACGGTTTCTATGCACAGTACAATCAGGAGTACATCAAAATGCACAAGAGTCTTGTGAAAAAACCGGAATCCGAGATGGAGAAAGTCACCGTCGAAGATATCGGAGGCCTCGAGTGTCAAAAATGTCACTATTGATTGTTCCAAAACCAACCCCGCAGACCACAATACACAAACCAGCACCTTTTTCAATATATGCACCACGATAACGGTATTTGGGTAAGCACCGAAGATCTGAGCCGCGAAGAATCCTTCCTGCAGTCAGCAGAGCGCGAGTTCTCGGTCGAAACTATTGACCAGACCGACGGTAAATGGCAAACAAACCGCCGCGATTTCCTCAAACTGATGGGATTCGGTCTCGGCGCTGCTACTGTAGCTGCCTCCTGCGAGATTCCTGTCAAAAAGGCAATTCCTTATGTCACTAAACCCGACGAAATTGTTCCCGGTGTAGCTAATTACTATGCCTCGAGTTTCGTCAACGGCGGTGATTACTGCGCGGTGCTGGTCAAAACCCGCGAAGGCCGCCCGATTAAAATTGAGGGCAATTCACTCAGCAGTGTAACTAAAGGCGGTACAAGCGCCCGCGCACAGGCATCTGTACTCAGCCTGTACGATAAC
This sequence comes from Saprospiraceae bacterium, assembly GCA_021298575.1. Taxonomy (GTDB): domain Bacteria; phylum Bacteroidota; class Bacteroidia; order Chitinophagales; family Saprospiraceae; genus M3007. The sequence continues at coordinate 14,227 of JAJTFM010000051.1, forward strand.
CGCCGTATTCAGTTCGCCGGCAAGGTTAAAGACGGTCAGGTAGAAAAAACCGACTGGTCCAAACTTGACGCCGAAGTAAAAGAGAAGCTCGCCGCAGGTGGAAATATCCGTGTTATCACAAACACGATCCTCAGCCCTACGGCAAAGAAAGCACTCGGTGAATTCCTGGCGAAGTATCCGACCGCTTCAGTAGTTACCTACGACCCTGTTTCTGCCTCTGCACTCGTTGCAGCAAATGAGCAGTGCTTTGGTGTCGCAGCTGTTCCCGACTACCGCTTCGATGTAGCTGAAGTTATCGTGTCATTCGGTGCCGACTTCCTCGGAACGTGGATTAGCCCGGTTGAATACGCCCGCTCTTACTCTGCCAACCGCAAGGTGTCTGCCAAGAAAGGCGCAAAGATGTCGCGCCATTATCAGGTGGAAACACACATGTAGTCCGCCCGCGGTAAATCACTGGTAGTATGCGGTTCCAATAATGTGGCCGAGCAAATTATCGTCAATAAAATCAACGATATACTCGGTAACCTGAATAATACAGTCGCTTTCAATGCTGTTTCCAACCAGCGTCAGGGCGATGACCGCAAAATGGAGGCGCTCGTTGCCGAAATGAATAACGGTCAGGTGGCTACCGCTATCGTGTGGGGCGCTAACCCTGCTTACGACTATTCAGGAGCAGCTTTCAAAGCAGCTTTCGCAAAGGTCGCCACGCGTATCTCTCTCAATACAACACTCGACGAGACTACGCTCCTGTGTACGCACGCTGCGCCCGCACACCACGCGCTGGAATCATGGGGCGATGCAGAGCCCAAACAGGGACATATCAGCATCATCCAGCCTACAATTGCTCCGCTGTTCAGCACCCGTCAGGCAGAGCACAGCCTGCTCGAATGGGCCGACAGCGCTAATTTGGACCGCAACAGCGACCAGCCGTACTATCAGTATGTGAGAGCTGCCTGGACGTCTGCTGTATTCAATACACAATCCCGATACAGCACACCAGCCGCATTCTGGGATATGAGCCTGCATGATGGTGTGTTCGAAAATGCACCCTCCGGACGCTCAGTTTCCTTCAATAGTGCCGCAGCTGTAAATACTGGCGCAGTATCCCAGCCTTCTTCTTCCGAGCTCGAAGTCTCATTCTACGAGACAGTCAATATCGGTAACGGCCAGTATGCACATAACCCTTGGCTTCAGGAAATGCCCGATCCCGTTAACCGTACCGTATGGGGTAACTACCTGAGTGTCCCGGTAGAGTGGGATGGTAAAGACATCAAAGGATGGAGAAATCTGGAAGATGGTCAGATTGTTGAACTGGAAGTAAACGGACAGAAAATCCGCTGCACGGTAATTCGTACTTTCGGTCAGACCCCGGGTACAGCCTCCATCGCACTTGGTTACGGCCGCGAGGCAGGTGGTTGTGCCGCCGGCTATGGTGTAAATGTAAATCCGCTCCTCAAAAACGAAGGCGGTTTCACGCAATACTACCTGACGGATGCCAAAGTTACTCCAACGGGTGATGTAGAAAAAGACTTTGCCTGTGTTCAGCACCACCACACAATGGGTGTGCAGGGCAAACAGGGCGACAAAACAGTGAACGTGGATGAAGCAGTCCTTGCTTTCCAGGGATCATTGACTGAGCGCTCTATTATCTTCCAGACAAATGTCAAAGATCTCGACAAGCTCGAGACCCAAATGGAAGAGTTCCATGAACACTCCGGTTACCTGAACTCCAAGACACTTTACCCGACCAACGAAGAGTACTTTGGTACCGGACTGAAGTGGGGAATGTACGTTGACCTGAATTCATGTATCGGTTGTGGTGCTTGTCAGGTCGCCTGTGTAAGTGAAAATAACGTTCCTGTTGTAGGCAAGAACGAGGTGATGCGTCACCACGAAATGACCTGGCTGCGTATTGACCGCTATTTCTATGGCGATGTCGAAAACCCGAAAGTGGTTTATCAGCCGATGATGTGCCAGCACTGCGACAATGCTCCATGTGAGAATGTTTGTCCGGTAAATGCTACTAACCACTCCATGGAAGGTATCAACCAGATGGCATATAACCGTTGTATTGGTACCCGTTACTGCGCCAATAACTGTCCGTACAAAGTCCGCCGTTTCAACTGGCTCGACTACACTACAGCCGACTTGTGGCCTGCCAACGAGGAGCGAGTTTTCCACGGTGCCGGCGACGACACTCCATTCTACGCAGATAACCTCGTACGCATGGTACTGAATCCGGACGTTACGGTTCGTACCCGCGGTGTAATCGAGAAGTGCTCTTTCTGCGTACAGCGTATTCAGGAAGGTAAACTGACTGCCAAGCGTGAAAGCCGCGCTATTCAGGATAACGATGTCCGCACAGCCTGCCAGACGGCTTGCCCGACCGGAGCTATCGTGTTTGGAAATCTGAATAACCCTGAAAGTGAAGTCAACAAGGCCCAGAAGAACGCCGGTGCACTTGCTTATCAGGTACTTGAGGAAATCAACGTACGCCCGGGTGTGCGCTATTCTGCCAAGGTTCACAACGCAAACGAAGAACTTTTCTCCTGATCGGTCAATTCCGGGTTCCGTCGGAATCCAAAGCTGACACGGATCAAATAAAAACGATCAACGATCTCAACTAAATTAATATGTCTCACGCAGTTGCGCCGGTCAGGCACATATTGATCGAAGGGAATAAATCCTACCACAATATCACGGAGGATCTCGTTTCTCCAACCGAGAAGAGTCCGACACGAGAGTGGGTTGTGGCTTTCACGCTGTCTGCTGCCTTTCTGGCTATCGGCGAATGGGGAGCCAACAGAACAATCAACTGGGCTTACGATATCACCAACTTCGTTTGGTGGATCGGTATCGGTCACGCAGGAACACTGATTTCAGCGATTCTTCTCCTGTTCCGCCAGCGTTGGCGCACAGGTGTAAACCGTGCGGCCGAGGCTATGACCATTTTTGCGGTTATCTGCGCCGGTCAGTTCCCTATCTTCCACATGGGGCGCGTATGGCTTGCATTCTTCATTTTCCCTTTTCCGAACACGCGTGGTCCGCTCTGGACGAACTTCAACTCGCCACTTTTGTGGGACGTTTTCGCGATTTCGACCTATTTCTCGGTTTCCCTCCTGTTCTGGTATACCGGACTTGTTCCTGACCTTGCCACCGTTCGCGATCGCGCAACCGGTTTCCGCCGCAAGATGTACGAATGGGCCTCTTTTGGCTGGACGGGCAGTGCCAAGCACTGGCAGCGCTGGGAAGCTCTCTCGCTGGTACTTGCCGGTATTTCAACGCCGCTGGTACTTTCTGTACACACTATCGTATCATTTGACTTTGCCACGTCGGTTATTCCGGGTTGGCACACGACCATCTTCCCGCCCTACTTTGTTGCGGGTGCAATTTTCTCGGGCTTTGCCATGGTGCAAACCCTGATGATTATTACCAGGAAGGTGTTGAGGCTGGAAGAGTATATTACGCTTAACCACGTTGAGTCAATGAACAAGGTAATTGTACTCACGGGTACAATCGTTGGTGTGGCATATCTGACCGAGTTGTTCATTGCATGGTATTCCGGTTACATATATGAGCAGTTTGCTTTCTACAACCGTGTATTCGGTGTGTACTGGTGGTCGTACTTTGGTATGATGTTCTGTAACGTGGTCAGCCCGCAGGTCTTCTGGTCCAGGAAAATCCGCCGCAGTATCTGGTGGACGTTCTTCCTGTCTATCGTTATCAACATAGGTATGTGGTTCGAGCGTTTCGTAATCATTGCGACTACACTCGCCCGCGATTACCTCCCGTCATCCTGGAGCTACTATCGCCCGACCTGGGTTGAAATCTCCATATTCGCCGGTACAATTGGTCTGTTTTTTGTTTGCTACCTCATCTTTACCCGTGTGGCTCCTGTTGTTGCCATCGCCGAGGTCAAGTCAATCCTGAAGGTAGCCGGCGACCAGTACATCGGCAAAAATGCCAACAAGAAACACCATTGAACTAATCCGGTAATCTCCGGTCACTGTCAACAAAAATAAATTTCGGTAAATAAATGGCTTCAAACAGTAAAAAAGTTCTTTTCGGACTTTACAACGACGAAGAAGACCTGAAGTCTGCTATCAAAGTTGCCAATGAAGGGCATCTGGATATCATGGACGTTTATACTCCATTTCCTGTACACGGTCTTGATCCTGTGCTTGGACTCAAGGAGAGCCGTCTTCATTATCTGGGTTTCATTTACGGGGCTACGGGCGCAAGCTTTGGTTTTCTCACCATGTCATGGATTTTTACCCGCGACTGGCCTATTATGTTCGGTGGCAAACCTTACTGGTCTGTTCCAGCCTTTATTCCGATTACTTTTGAGATGACGGTGCTGTTCGCTGCATGGGGTATGACTATCACTTTCTATACTATATGCGGCATGTGGCCCGGTGTCAAGGCTAAAACGCTTGATGACAGGATCACCGACGACAAATTTTGCGTGGCCTTTGATGTGACCGATGCATCTGAAGGCGATGTGGATCATCTCAAAGGATTCTTCTCCAGAACGAATGCCGCAGAGGTGAATGTGAAAACCATCTAATTTCGATCAACGCTCACACGACAATGAAATATCTAATAAGCGCCGTTATCGGGATTGCCCTTTTTGCGTGGCTTTTCTCCCTTTGTTCTCCGGCTGGTAAAGACAAAACCGGTCACGAGTACATGCCGGATATGTATCACCCCATCACCTACGAAGCCAATAACTACAGCGCATACTTCTGGAATCACTGGGAAGAAGACAATGCGATCAAGAAGGCTGAACTTGCTCAGCCACGTGAGGCTGTAAATGGTACAGTGCCTCGTGGCTACACTGCGGTTTATTATACAGGTGCCGACGCACTTGATGTGGTTCGCGGAAAAAATGCTTCAAATGCTATTGCTGCTCCGGTAAACGGAAATGCTCCGTTCTATTATGTAAATACAGAGGAGGACCGCGTTCGTTGCGAGAAGGAGATGGTTCAAAATCCTTATCCTATTACAAAAGCTGGTCTCGACAAGGCAAAGCCACTGTATAATGTTTACTGTGGTGTATGCCATGGCGAGAAGGGAGATGGTCAGGGCTATCTGTACTCTGGTCCGAATGCCAAGTACCCGAATGCTCCGAAGAGTTTCGTTGTAGATGAAATGATCAGCGCCGGAAATGGTCGTTATTACTTCGCTATCATGCACGGCAAAAACGTGATGGGGCACTATGCCGACAAACTTTCTTTTGAGGAGCGCTGGCAGGTTCTGCACTACATCCGTTCACTGCAGGCTCAAACAAAGAATGCAGAGTACAGTGAAACAGCGAATACACTGAGCAATATTGAGCAACCGGCTAAAGGTGCTGCAACCGGACCTGCAAGGGTTCCTCAGTATGCCACACCTGTAGCGGCTAACTAAAATTACCCCGCTCAAACGAAGTAACCACCTAGTCAAAAACAAAATTCTCGGGCCCTGCCTGATCTGCGATATGAATCTGAATACGCAATTCGTATTTGAAAGCAAAACAAAGCGACTGCTTTTGGGCGGTATGGCTTTGGGTGTGCTCAGTCTGTTGTACATCTACATGAACGACGACGCATATCACACCCGTTTCTGGACAACCTGGCTTCACCATGCGGTCTTCTTCAGCGGTATATCCTTTACCGCGATGTTCTTCCTGTCCGGACAGATCACTGCCTTCGCAGGCTGGAATACTGTCATCAGGCGCGTGTGGGAGTCCATGAGCCAGTTTATGTGGGTCGGTATCATTCTGATGGGCCTCATTGTGGTCGGAGTTTGGGGGCATCTTCACCACCTGTACCACTGGAACGCCGAGGGCGTCACTGATATCAACAGTCCGCATTACGACAAAATCATTGCCGGCAAGGCAGGCTTCCTGAATCCGGTGTGGTTCACTGTAGGTACTGTTGGCTTCCTGGCTATCTGGTATTTCTGGGCAATGAAACTCCGTCAGGCTTCTGTAGATCAGGATACGATGGAAACTGCCGACTTCAAATACTACAAGAAGCAGCGCAAGTGGGCGGCGTCATTCCTTCCGCTGGGTGGCTTCCTGAGCACGGTATTCCTGTGGCAGTCGGTTATGTCAATTGATACACACTGGTACAGCACCATGTTTGCATGGTACTCTATGGTATCAACATGGCTGGGCGCTATTTCGCTCACTGTTATACTCATCATCTACCTCAAATCATTGGGGTATATGGATTATGTATCATTTGACCACCTCCATGATATTGGCAAGTTCCTCTTTGGTATTTCTGTTTTCTGGACATATCTGTGGTTCGACCAGTTCATGCTGATATGGTATGCCAATAATGGCGAAGAAACTATCTATTTCTTTGAACGAATGAATCATTACCCCGTTCTTTTCTGGGGTAACTTGCTTCTCAATTTCGTTACGCCATTCTTTATACTTATGCGTAACGATACCAAGCGCAAGTTTGGTACCATGTTCTTTGTCGCACTGATTGTGTTCTTTGGTCACTGGTGGGATTTCTTTTACATGATCAAGCCGGGTGCGCGTATTGCTGCGCATGAAGCTATGGAACTCGCAGAAGGAAAGCATCACGGCGCTGCGCATGAAACTGCACATGTTGCGGCCGCTCCAGAGGCTCCTCAACATGCGGAAGACCATGCTGCTCCGGCAACTGCAGACACAGCTGCACACGCTGCTGGCGACGCTGCACACAATGAGGCGCATGAAGCGGCGGCTCCTGCAGAAACTGCACATGAGGCTTCACACGAAGCTGAACATGGAGCAGCCGGCCATGGTGAGGAGGTTGATGAGTCCAAGTCATTCAAACTCGGTTACACTATACCGGGCCTCGATGATCTGGGAGTATTGATCGGATTCCTCAGTCTCTTTTTGTTCTTTTTCTTCAACCAGTTGAGCAAGTCATCTCTGGTTCCTCTCAAGGATCCGTTCCTCGATGAAAGTCTGCATCACGAAACTGGTAATAATAAAGCAATGACATCGCTAATTGTCCTTCTTTGTGTAATTCTGGTCGCAATCGTACTGGTACAGATCGGAAAAGTTTACGAACTGACAACCGTTATCAAGGGTGAGGAAGCTGCCATGCGCGACAACAGCAAATGGAACGGCAGACTCTCACTGGCCTTCGTGGTGGTGTTCCTTGTCAGCGTAGTCTGGTCGGCTTACGACTATAAAAATTTAATGTACGGATATGGTCCGCTTCAGTCGGCCTCCGAGCATGGTAAGACACTCGATGATATCTTTGATATTACTTTGTTCTTCACTGGTATCGTCTTCGTTCTTACACATATTGCTCTGTTCTGGTTCGCCTACAAGTATCAGTGGAAGCCTGGACGGACTGCCAAATTCATTCCTCATGATAACCGTCTGGAGATGTGGTGGACAGCTATCCCCGCATTTGTTATGACTGTGCTGGTTATTGGGGGACTGAATGCCTGGAACGAAGTAATGGCTGATGTTTCACCTGACGAGGACTATATGGAGATCGAGGCGACTGCACAGCAGTTTGGCTGGACCATCCGTTACCCTGGTCCCGACGGGAAAATCGGTACACGTAATTACAAACTGACCACGGCTACCAATCAGTTGGGTATTGATTTCACAGATTCCAAGTCATGGGATGATGTTGTGCTTCCGGGCGGAGAGTTCTTTTTGCCCAAGGACAAGAAGATACGTGTGCGTATCATTGCCAAAGATGTACTCCACAACTTCGACTTGCCACAGTTCCGTGTAAAAATGGATGCTGTACCTGGTATGCCTACTTACTTTGTGTTCAAACCTACTATTACCACTGCAGATTTCCGGTCAGAACTTCGCAAGTATCCGGAGTACAATGAGCCGGCTGACAAGGCCGATCCGACAGGTCCGAAGCGTTGGGAAAAGTTCGAGTTTGAGTTGGCATGTGCCGAGCTTTGCGGCAAGGGTCACTACTCCATGCGCCGTATTCTGAAGGTTGTTCCGCAGGATGAGTTTGATGCCTGGTACAAGGGACAGAAATCTTTTTATGATACGGAAGTACGTGGTAAAGAAGGAGATCCCAACATGGGTAAAGTACTCGATTCGGAAGTCAGCAAGCGTGCTGCTGAATTCAGTGAGGCTTTCAAAGCTGCAGTAGAATCTGCAGATGCAAAAACCCTGTCACTTTCCAACGTTTCCTACGATGGTGAAACGGCTACACTTTCTGCCGACAGTAAATATGAACTCGATAATCTGGTAACTGCACTGAACACTTTCCCTGCTGTAAGTGTTGCAGTGTCTGCGAGTGGTTCCGAGGCGGCTGTACGGGCTGCTGCAGTAATCAAATACCTGACTGACAGAGGTATCGGAGCTGATCGCCTCAAGGCTGGAGCTGCCTCTGAGAGCGGAGTCAGCCTGACTATTTCCCGGTAAGACAAATCACACGAACAAAGATTTCAAAACCATAAAAGTACCATGGCACAAGTTGTAACAGCTGCTGAGACGCTTGAGGATAAGCTCACCGAGGAACTTGGTTATAACGACCACTTCCATGAGCATCACCACGGCGATAAGTACCAGTCAAACTTTCTGACTACTTATATTTTTAGCACCGACCACAAGATTATTGGTCGGCAGTTCCTGATGACGGGTATTTTCTGGGCCTTCATTGGCGCGGCAATGTCCATCGTTTTCCGTCTTCAGCTTGGATTCCCGGAGGCCGATATGGCATGGCTCCGACCGATTCTGGGCAAATGGATTCAGGTTGATCCTAATGGTATTGGTAAACTGGATCCTGAATTCTACTATTCACTGGTTACGCTTCACGGCACAATCCTTGTGTTCTTTGTGTTGACTGCCGGTTTGAGTGGTACATTCTCGAATATTCTCATTCCGCTGCAAATTGGAGCCCGTGATATGGCTTCTCCGCTGCTGAACGCATTTTCCTACTGGTTCTTCTTCCTCGCCGGTGTGGTATTATTCCTGTCTCTTTTCCTGAGTACAGGTCCATTCTCGGGTGGCTGGACGGCATATCCGCCGCTCAGTGCGCTGCCTCAGGCCTCGGAGGGTTCGGGTGCAGGTATGACAATGTGGATTGTTTCAATGGCACTCTTCATTGTATCTGCTCTTTTGGGCGGTATCAACTACATCACAACGGTTCTGAACCTGCGTACCAAGGGAATGACGCTGTGGCGCATGCCCCTTACCATATGGGCGTTCTTTATCACAGCTGTACTGGGTGTACTTTCCTTCCCTGTACTGCTCTCGGGTGTGCTCCTCCTGATGTTCGACCGCAGCATGGGTACATCATTCTACCTGAGCGAGATTGTTGTTGGCGGACAGGTACTCGAGCGTATCGGCGGAAGTCCGATCCTGTTCCAGCACCTTTTCTGGTTCCTTGGTCACCCGGAGGTTTATATCATTATCCTTCCGGCGATGGGAATTGTTTCTGAAGTACTGTCGGTACACTCCCGCAAGCCTATTTTTGGATACACAGCCATGGTTTACTCCATGCTTGCCATTGGCTTCCTGGCGTTTATTGTGTGGGCGCACCACATGTTCATGTCCGGGGTGAATCCTTTTATCAGTAACTTCTTTGTGATATTCACACTGATTATTGCCGTACCATCGGCAGTGAAAGTATTCAACTGGATAGGAACGATTTACGGTTCCAATTTCAGGTTTACGTCTGCCAGTTTGTTCGGAGTCGGTTTCGTTTCGATGTTCATTTCCGGTGGTCTTACCGGTATCTTCCTCGGAAACTCTGCGATTGATATTCAGATGCACGATACCTACTTTGTGGTAGCTCACTTCCACATTGTGATGGGTATTGCTGCATTCTTCGGTATGTTTGCCGGTGTATATCATTGGTTCCCGAAAATGTTTGGTCGTTTTATGAATGAGACGCTCGGGAAAATACACTTCTGGGGAACACTGGTTGGTGCTTACGCCATCTTTTGGCCGATGCACTATACGGGCCTTGCAGGTGTTCCACGCCGTTACTATGATGCCGGTGCAACATTCGAGTCATTCCGTCACTTTGGCGACCTAAACAAGTTCATCACCGTTGCTGCCATTTTCGTGTTCTTCCTGCAGGTACTCTTTATCATTAACTTCTTCTACTCCATTTTCAGTGGCAGAAAAGTTACTGTGAAGAATCCGTGGGGTGCCAATACACTTGAGTGGACTACACCGATTGAAGCAGGTCACGGTAACTGGCCTGGCCGTATTCCTACTGTTCAGCGCTGGTCTTACGATTATTCGAAGAATGGTGAAGAATTCATTCCTCAGTACGTTCCGCTGAAAGAAGGCGAACGTGATATGGGTCACTAAAAAGCCACCAGTCATAAACTTTGATTCATGCATCGCGAAGAAGTCAAACAGTTCGTTCTTTTTTCAGGATTGAGGCAGGCCGTAACTGATTTCGGATTGCTGGTCAAGTTTAAACTGACTCTGTTAGTTCTTTTTTCTGCTGTTATGTCTTACGCTATCGTCAGCGGGGGCAATGTGACCTTTCCGGCCATGTTCCTGCTGACGATGGGTGGATTTTTGGTTACCGGTGCTGCCAATGCCCTGAATCAGGTGCTTGAGCGCGACTATGACCGCATGATGGTTCGTACCGCGGGCAGGCCACTTGCTGCTGGCAGAATGTCCGTTTCTACTGCAGTACTCACTGCCGGTATAATGGCATTGACGGGTATTGTTATGCTTACGCTGCTGAATGTGATGGCCGGGTTCCTCGGAACGCTCTCTCTCATCAGTTACGCTTTCGTTTATACTCCCATGAAGCGTTCCACTCCGCTGGCAGTGGCCGTTGGAGCCATACCGGGTGCACTTCCGCTGATTATTGGATGTCTGGCTTTTGAGTCAGGTATTTCGCCAACAGCATGGATGTTGTTTTCATTGCAGTTTCTCTGGCAGTTTCCCCATTTTTGGGCGGTTGCGTGGGTTGCTGATGACGATTACAAACAGGCAGGTTTCGCCCTGCTTCCGGGAGCTAATGGTGCTAAAGACAAGACAACCGGATATTTGTCATTCTGGTTTTGCATCTTGCTGATTGTTAATGCTGTTGTATCCTGGTACATGGGCTACACAGGTACTGTCGCAACGGTTGCTCTGGCAATTATCAATATTTGGTGGGCCGTCAAATGCTGGAAGTTGTACAAGACATGTACGAGAGAGGCCGCAAGGACTCAAATGTTCGTTTCTTTTGCACATCTTCCGTTCTCTCTGATTGTATTGCTCCTAGACAAACTGTAAACCATGAGTTCCGCAGCTGAACGTTATAACCAGAGTAAGATTAATCCGCAAAAAGTAGCCTTGTGGATCGCCATAGCCAGTATGGTCATGGTATTCGGTGCTTTTACAAGCGCCTACATAGTGAGGCGTGCTGCCGGAAACTGGCTGGAGTTCAAATTGCCGGATGTGTTTTTTGTCAGTACAGCAGTCATTCTTCTGAGTAGCATAACCTTGCATTTGTCCTACACAGGATTCAAGGCAGGAAATGAAAAGAGGTACAAGTTAATGATGATAGCAACCGCAGTATTGGGGCTTGCATTCATTGTTCTGCAATACAAGGGTTGGGAAGCTCTGAATGAAATCGGAGCTACCTTCACAGTAAACCCGTCGAGTTCTTTTATTTATGTGATATCCGGCCTGCATGCTGCCCACGTTCTGGGAGGAATTGCAGCGCTTGGAGTAGCACTCACACATGCCTTTATATTGCCATACAAACCTACGCTCCGACGCAGACAGAGGTTCGAACTGGTAGTGCAGTACTGGCACTTTGTGGATCTTCTCTGGGTATATCTCATCATATTTTTCATGCTTAACGGGAGTTGAGCAATTTAAACAGGATTACACCAAACTCATTCAATATCATGGCAGATTCATCTGTTACACACGGACATGGCGCTCACGGAGAAGATCAAAATCTGTGGGATGGCGCAAAAGAGCCGATGAAGGCAAGTTACGGGAAGCTGATGATGTGGTACTTTCTGGTATCAGACGCTTTCACATTCGCAGGATTCCTTATAGCTTACGGAGCTCTCCGATTCAGTAGTCCTACATGGCCGGAGCCCGACTTCGTGTTCGCTTCATTCCCGTTTGTAAAGGCCCACTGGCCTCTTGTGTTTGTTACATTCATGACGTTCGTCCTGATCTTCAGTTCCGTTACCATGGTACGGGCGGTACAGGAGGGGCATCGCGAGAACAGACGCGGAGTTGTTTTCTGGATGTTCCTCACTATTCTGGGAGGAGCAACATTCCTTGGAAGTCAGGCTTACGAATGGACTACCCTGATCAAGTACGAAAATGTATCTCTTGAGCGGAATCCTTTCGGACGCTATATCGCTGACGGTGAGCTGGTTGACGCCAGTGGCAAGCCTGTTCTGGAGAATGGCGCCCCTGTTGTGGTCAAAAAAGATGATTCTTATCTGCTGCATGGTCACGAACATGACGGCAAGATTGAACTCGAAAAGAAGTATATCAAATACACCTCCGGTACTTATGCCGGCCAGGTACAAGAGGTTGGTCAGGGTCCGAAGGCTTTCGGTGCACTGTTCTTCTTTATAACTGGTTTACACGGCTTCCACGTTTTCTCGGGTGTACTGTTCCTCACTATCATTATGCTTAATGCAATGAGTGGACTTTATGTTTCCCGCAAAAATGGCTACGAGATGGTTGAGAAAATCGGTCTCTACTGGCACTTCGTGGATCTCGTCTGGGTATTTGTGTTCCTAGTGTTCTACCTGCTCTAAACCCTCAACTCATCACTCTCAACTATTCAAGTTCAACGATATGGCTGGACATCAAACATACGAAGAGCAGAAGCAACTGGTATTCTACGGACTCAAATTGCTCGCTGTAATAACTATTGTGGAAGTAGCATTCGCACTTTTCGCAAAGGGACATATTTCTCCAAGCATCACTTTCGGTAAAGACGGTGGCTTCGGTCAGGCACTTTACATGCTCGCCATGGTAGGTGCCAGTGTCTACAAGGCTTACTTCATTGTATTTTATTTCATGCACATGGCGCATGAAGTTCGCGGACTTGTCCTTAGTGTACTGTTGCCCACAACTTTGCTTATATGGGCAATCATCGCTTTCTTCCAGGAAGGTGGCTCATGGGGCAGCAGGCGTGAACAGATAAAGGAAAAAAATCTGGAAGTTGTTCAGCCGGCTCCCAAACCCCAGGGATATATCCTGCCGGGTACGTACAACGGATAAAAAATTTGAGGCGGGGAACAAAACCCCGCCTTTTTTGTTTTAAAAAAGATCATTCTGTTTCATCTCGTTAGCCAAAGGCTCGCTTAAACCGGAATTTCCCGATATGTCCAATCAAGAAAGTACAGGCAAATCCACCGGTGTGAACAAAATAGTTCGTGCCGGCATTATAGTCTTCATGCTGGTAGTTTTACCCGCATTTTCCTATTATTACCTGAGTGGAGGGCTCAAGCTCCGGAAGGATGCTATAGGAAAGAAGGAGACTTATGGTCAGGTAAGACCGATATATGTTATCTATCCCGATGGCCTGAAAGAAGATCAGATTAAGGACAAGGTTTGTGTTATTCACTATTTCGGAGAGGGGCCCGATCTCACTCCCGAGAACAGGCAAATCCTCGATACCGCAGAAAAACTGTTCGACCAGTTTGGTCCCGACAACAATTTTCGTCTGGTGATGATCGCCCGAGATGGAACGGCAGAGTTTCGCTCGCATTACCAGAAGATGCCGAGTTCGGATTTCGTCACCTGGGCATGGAACGGTTCGACAGGACACTGGCGGACAATCATGGAAAACGCCTACGATATGTATTGCAAATCCGAAGACGTTGATCCCGAGAAATACTACTTCGGTGTTTGCGATGCCACTGGTCAGATCCGGCATTTCTACAACGCTCTCGACAAGGATGATATCAATAAAATGGTGCAGCATATTGCTATTATGCTGCCCAAATAGTTGAACCGGATAACTCCCCAACACACATCCAATATACGCTATGGCAAATATTGCACTCGAGAAAAAACTCAATACCCTGGCTTACGTCGTCTCAGTAGTGGTACTGTTGCTTGTAGGCCTGATGCGTCGTGTGAAGATTGAAACTGATATAGATTTCAGTTTTCTGCCACCTGTGCATGCTTCTCTTAATGCCCTTACGGCTGTAATACTGGTAGTGGCATTCATTCATATCAAAAACAGAAGGGTTGAGCAGCACCGGAAGGCAATTTATGCTGCCATGGTCACCTCGGCACTTTTCCTGCTCAGTTATGTGCTTTATCATTTCACCACGCCCGAAACCCGGTTTGGTGGCGAGGGTACAATAAGGTACATTTACTTTTTCATTCTTGTTACCCATATTGTACTGGCTGCAGTAACGCTGCCTTTCATTCTGCTCACATTTAACAGGGCGTACACCGACCAGTTCGACCGCCACAAAAAGATGGCCCGCTGGGTTTTCCCGTTGTGGCTTTATGTGGCAGTAACCGGCCCGGTTTGCTATCTGATGCTCAAACCATACTATTGAACCACATAAAGCAATACTATGCGTTCCTTTTTTCAAAAAACAGCACTGATACTTTTCCTTCTGATCGCAGTTTATGCGTCCGCTTCGGCACAGTGTGCAATGTGCAAGGGTGCAGCTGAAACGGCATTAAAACAGGGGGGAGGTGATCCCCAGGGACTCAATAATGGCATCTTGTACATGCTGGCGATGCCCTATTTGCTTGTTGGAGCTATCGGGTTCTGGTGGTGGAAGAACAGAAGGAATGAGAACGATCCGCCCATTGCGGAGATGTTCGACGAAGAGGAATAGTTCAGAATTCTTCGGAGGAGGAGGGTTTCTTCAGGCCCGAGAACGTTTTCCATATTTGCCAGCACCACCAGGCTCCCAGCACTGGAGTCACAATCAGGCTGAGGCTGTTGTAGTAGAGCGCACTCTCCAGATCAAAATGAATAAGGTGCATAACTGCCCGAGTCATGCCGCATCCCGGACATTCAAAATCCAGGAACCTTTTGGACGGGCACATTGTCGGGCCATCGTCGAAATAATTTGGCGGCAATATGAGCAGAATGATCGGAATCAGTATCATCACTGCTATCAGTACACCCGCGATTACTTTATTTTTTCCCATTCTGTATAAACAGCCGCGATGTTGGATAACCAGCACCGCGGCTGTTGAATTTCGATGTCAGTAATTACTTGTAGTAGTCTTTCATTTTTGTGAGGGCGTGGATAAGTCCGGGCAGCCAGCACAACATCGTGAGCAGCAGATTGATAATCCAGTCGGAGCCAGACCAGTCACTGAAAAGGCCCATGGCAATCCATGCCAGACCAAAAATTGCCAGCAGGATATAGACATTCTTGTCAATATCCGGATCGCTGTTCTGCATATCGCCAAGCTCATTTTTGACCTTGATCTGGGCAGCCTTCAGTGCCACTGCATTTTTGATACCCAGGCGTTGGCCAGTCATTTCGTGATACTTGGCAGGTGTCAGATCCAGAAATTTCTCCGCACCCATTTTAACGAGGTTTGGGTCAATCTCTTTGACAGCTTTTGCGCTGTTCATGTCATTCAGACTGACAGTTGTTTCGGCCTTTATGTTTCCATAGAGCGAAAACAATAAAGCCATTGCTAGGCAGAGTTGTTTCATAGTATAAGGAATAGTGTTGGTTATGCCTACTCGCTCAGGGCTTTTCGGCTTCGGCCCATTTTTTGGTAGCGCTAAGTTATACATCACTTGCATCACCTTCACCGACATTAAGATTTTTAAAACAAAATAGCCTTTAGAGACATCCTGATTCAGGTTCAATATGGTGATTCAGGGCATGTTTGAGCTCAGTTTTTTGGCTTCGTGATAATTTCTGCCCATTTTTGCCCCCGATAAATGATTGTCATGAAAATAGCTGTCTTTCCGGGGTCTTTTGACCCTATAACCGTTGGCCACGTTAATCTGGTAGAGCGGGCACTGCCACTTTTTGATAAAATTGTGGTTGCTGTTGGTATCAACTCTTCCAAGAAATATCTTTTCTCCCTGGAGCAGCGCATTGAATGGCTGAAGCTGGTTTTCCGGGGACATGAAAAGGTTGAAGTGGATCATTTCCAGCATCTTACGGCCCATTATTGCCAGAAAATCGGAGCGAGGTATTTGCTTCGCGGACTCAGGAATGCCTCTGACTTTGATTACGAGAAAACCATTTCACAAGTCAATCACATAGTGGGAGAGGGAATAGAAACGGTTTTCCTGATTTCCCAACCCGAGTATTCGCATATCAGCAGTACGATAGTCAGGGAGGTGATTATCGGCGGCGCCGATGCCACACCATTTCTTCCCGCCGAAATCAGAATTGAACCCTTCAAACCGTAATTGTCGATCCTGTTTTTCGGTGTACCTTTGTGAATCCGTTCAAGCCCTTTTCACCATTATCCAAATTCAATACCATGACAGACGCAATTTTTTCAGTTCCTCAGCCCGTTAATGAGCCTGTATGGAATTATGCTCCGGGTTCTCCGGAGAAACTTGCACTCAAGAAGGCGCTTGCCGAGGCAAAGGCAACCCTGAAGGATATTCCGATGTATATAGGAGGCAAGCATGTCTTTACCAGTGAAAAGGTAGCCATGCATCCCCCGCACGAGCGCGCACATACGCTGGGGCATCACGCGCGCGGAACTGCGGAGCATGTTCATGCTGCTATTGATGCAGCGCTCAGGGCCAAGCCTGCCTGGGAGGCTATGCCGTGGCAGGAGCGCGCAGCCATATTTCTTAGGGCTGCCGATCTTCTCACGGGTCCGTACCGCGCACGCATGAGTGCGGCAACGATGCTTTGTCAGAGTAAAAACGCCTTTCAGGCCGAAATTGACTGTATCTGTGAACTGGCGGATTTCTGGCGCTACAACGTTTACTTCATGCAGGAGATTTATAAACAGCAGCCTGCCAGCGCCCGCGGCATGTGGAACCGTACCGACTGGCGTCCGCTGGAAGGGTTCGTTTTCGCCCTTACGCCATTTAATTTCACGGCTATTGCCGGCAATCTTCCGACCGCACCTGCCATGCTGGGGAATGTGGCTGTCTGGAAGCCCGCTGAATCCCAGATATATTCCGCGGCACTTATTATGGAAATACTGGAAGAAGCCGGTTTGCCCGCCGGTGTCATTAATCTGGTATATGTTGACGGACCCACCATTGGAGAAATAGTTTTCAGACATCCTGAATTTGCAGGTATTCACTTTACAGGTAGTACAGGCGTTTTTCAGCGTATCTGGAAGACGATCGGAGAGAATATCGCCGGATACAAATCGTATCCGAGAATTGTAGGTGAAACCGGAGGCAAGGACTTTGTGGTTGCGCACAGCTCTGCCGATCCAAAGGCTTTAGCAGTTGCCCTGGGAAGGGGAGCATTTGAATTTCAGGGACAAAAATGCTCTGCAGCCTCGCGCGCGTACATTCCCGCAAGCCTCTGGCCGCAGGTCAGGGAGTATTTGGTGGCCGATCTGAAAACCATGCAGATGGGTTCCACAGAAGATTTCCGGAATTTCATCAATGCAGTTATTGA
This sequence comes from Saprospiraceae bacterium, assembly GCA_021298575.1. GTDB lineage: Bacteria > Bacteroidota > Bacteroidia > Chitinophagales > Saprospiraceae > M3007. Next base: position 31,738 of record JAJTFM010000051.1, read on the forward strand.
CGAGAAGGCTTTCGATAAAATTTCAGCGTACATTCAGGAGGCTAAAAAATCGGACAAGGTAAAGGTTATCGCGGGGGGTAATTTTGACAAATCAGTGGGCTATTTCATTGAGCCTGCCGTACTGGAAGTCAGTGACCCGAACTATATCACCATGTGCGAAGAGATATTTGGCCCGGTACTTACCGTGTATGTGTATGAAGATGACCAGTTTGAACAGATACTGGACCTGACAAACACTACATCACCTTATGCACTCACAGGCGCTATCTTTGCCAGAGACCGCTCTGCTGTCGAACTGGCAAACAACAGGCTGCGCCACGCCGCAGGCAACTATTATATCAACGACAAACCCACGGGTGCCGTTGTGGGGCAGCAGCCATTTGGCGGAGGCCGGGCTTCGGGCACCAACGACAAGGCTGGCTCCATGATTAACCTGTATCGCTGGTTATCACCACGTACAATGAAAGAAACGCTGGCGCCACCTACTGATTACCGCTATCCGTTTCTTTCAGAAGAATAATGAGAAAAAAGAGTAACGAAACAACCCTGGCAGAAGCCATGCAGATGATGCTCAGCGAGTTTCGTCTGGGATCTGAACTTCACGAGCGGAGAATTCAGAGCCTGTGGCATACGCTGATGGGTAAAACGATCTCTACCTATACTTCCGGCATCGCGGTGCGTAAAAATATACTCTATCTGAGTATAATTTCCGCACCGCTGAGGCAGGAGCTTTCCTATTCAAAAGACAAGATAAAAGCCATGATAAACAGAGAACTCGGGGAGGAATACCTGGAGGACGTTGTTATTCGTTAGAAATTACCCGGTAGTCCTTGCTCCAGGCCAAATAATTTTCCAGAGAAACGGTATATTTTTGCCATCGAAGGCAACCTTTTTTTCATCCGGTACATCATCATTTCGTAATCGTACTAATGCAACAATTCAGCGATCAGGAATTGGTTAGCGGGATCCTGCGGGGAAGTCCGGCGCATCAGATGGCGCTGTATAAACAGTACAGTGTGCCGATGTTCCGGGTATTACTCCGTTTTTCCAGAGATAAATCCGAGGCTGAAGATATGTTGCAGGACGGGTTTGTGCGTGTGTTCAGGGATATTGCGCAATACAGGGGCGACGGGGCTTTAGGCGGATGGATCAGGCGTATTATGGTTAATACAGCGCTGAGTCACCTTCGAAAGCAAAAAGATTTTGTGAAAGATGTACCCGATTTCGCTCCCTATGAGGCAAAATTCCATACTGATGAAGATTTTGCCTCTCAGCTGGATGCACAAACACTGATGGGATATCTGCAGAAACTGCCTCCGGGTTACCGGGCTGTGTTCAACATGTATGCCATTGACGGTTACAGTCACGAGGAAATCGCCGAACAACTCAATATCACTGTTGGCACCAGTAAAAGCCAGTTGTTTAAAGCGAGAGAATACATCAAGAAAATCATTGACAAGTCCTTCATTTCTTCAAAATAATCCTTCTCGTAAACTGATCCGCAATGACTGATCCGAAAGAATTGAACACAATTGACAAATTGTTCCGGGATACCTTCAGAAGCCTTCCCGACTCGCCCGCTCCGGATGGCTGGGATACTCCGTCGGAACAGGTCTGGATGCGGATCCGCCGCGAAACAGGATTTTCACCTGCCGCTACCGGTAACAACAGTAAATGGATGCTTGCCGCACTTACTGTCGGATTTGTAGTTGCAGGTATGTATTTATTCCGTTCTTCTGGTAGCGATGCACCCGGTACAAACAACAATACCGGAGAGACTCCTGCATCAACCCCGATAGTTGCAGCCGAGCCCGATACTCAGAAGGACATCACTGTGGAGGTTCCATCAGCTGAGAGAAGTACTTCTGTATTAGCCATAGAAAAAAATAATACTTCTTCCACACCTTCCAGTAATCAGCTGACAGGAGAAGATATGGCTACGAATCGCATGAAAGGAGCAGCACCATTGCCCGGTACAGCCAAGCCGGCAGCTCCCAATACGACTGAAGAGCGCAAAGCTGCGCTGGAACAATTGTGGCGTACGCCGCTTGAAATGCTGCCTGTGCCGCGCAGGTAACGACTACATGGATTTGATCCAGAATTTTATCAGCGCAACGCCTTCGTTGTGAACAAGTTGTCGGCCAAGTTCAGGCATTCTGACTCCTGGATCAGTACTCTCGATACGGTATAGCAGAATGCTCTCGTTAGGTTTTCCGGGAACGATTCCGTACCTCCTGTCGCCACTTCCCCTTCCGGCTGCTACCGGCGGCTTCATGACGCCAAGCCTCTCGCGGTCATTCTGTGCTGCCTCCAGAAACATCCCACTGGTGCTTGCTGGTCCATGCGGATTGTGACAGTGTGCGCAGTTGCCTTCCAGATACGCGCGGGCTCCTTTCTCAAGCAGAGCCGCATCAGCGTGACCGGGGTCGCCAACAGTGGTATAATCGAACAGCGCAGGAATATCGGCCTGATCCGGGAACTGCGACAACTTGCCCAAGCCAGCCCATAGCTGCAACTGGTTGTTCCGGTTAAGTTGCGCAGCGTTCACTCCGACCGGGACGAATTTCCCGTCATAAGAGTGACATCCCTTGCACTGATTGGTATTGGGAACGACATAATCAATGTGCATCTGCTTACCGTCCCTGTTTTTCCATTCGACCGGGAATACGGCTCCGGCCACTTCCAGATCTGCATCAGTCTGTGTGGAGTTCCATATATAGGTGAGTGCTTTCCATCCGTTATTTTCCCTCAGTAGCAGGCGGGTTTCAGCCATTTTTTTGCCTTTACCCCGAGATACGGCATCATTGAAGTAGTAAAAATTCTTGATGATAGCCGATCCGGCGGGAAACTCGAAAGCACCCTGGCCGGTGTAAGTCACGGATGTACCCGGGGGCAGGTAAATAAATCGCTGCTTTTCGGCATAATCGGTGAATAGCGGAGCATTGACTTCATACTCGAAAACACCGTCGGCAGGCTTCAGGTCAGACAAGTTTCCGGTGAAAAAACGATAGTCGGACAAGTGCATCTTCGGAGCGATATCTTCACTGAAGTTGAAAGACAGTCCGGTAACAAGCGAAATGATGGCTATCCCTGCGGTGAAGAGCCTGAAATGAGATCCTGCGTTCATCGGTTGCAGTTAAAAGGAGCTTTGTCTCTGGAAATATGGTCGCTCATCAGACTGAGCTTGTCGGCCCTGAGATTTGCGAAAGTTCCGTTTTCATTTTCACCGATACAAATGCGGTAAGACGGTTTGAACGAGAGGGTTGGCATCCGGCGGCCGTCCGAGTAAATATTATCGTGGACCGATACATCTGAGGGATACGGAATGTAAGATTTGTCGTTGATGGGAGTTTCGGTGATATAATAGCTTACGATACCTGTTGAAACTGTTTTATTTTCCCATATTTTATTGTTGTAAACCTCCACATCATTGGTAGCCAGTACCATAACGCCTGTTCCGGCGGGTACAGTGCCCACGATGTTGCCTTTTGGGGCGAAGTTTCTGTAGTTATTGCGAGCAACCAGGTTATCATACACTTTCACGTGTCCGCCCCGTTTTTTGGGCAGATCGGGCAGGTCGAACACCAGAATACCGCCGGTATTTTCGAATGCGTGATTTTTCCAGACCCACGCGTTGGTGGTATTTTCAATTTCAATGCCAGCCACGTTATTTTTGGCTGTACATTCGGTGACCCATACGCTGTCAGATTGGCCTACATAGATACCTGCATCCGAGGCGCCAATGGCGGTACACCGTTCTATGCGTACCTTTTGGCATTGTACCGGATAGAGTGCGTAGGAGCCGTTCGATTCATCCGGCTTGCCGGTCCAGCGGGCTGTAATATCGCGGAAAATGATACCATTGACATTCTGTGTTTTGATGATATCGCCTTTGGCATCTTCGATAGTGAAATTTTCCAGAACAATATTGGCACTATTGGTAACCTTCAGTCCTTCGGCGCCCTGTTTTTGCCCTTTGAATGACAGGACGGTTTTATCCTGACCCGCGCCGCGAAGGGTTACATTCTTTTTTTCGTCGAGCGAGAGTGTACTGGAGATAGTGAAGTTGCCTGCTGGAATTTCGATAATATCTCCATCTTCGGCGAGGATACACTGGGTCTGTATTCGTTTTTCTACATCGGTTTGTGCCTGAGCGGAGTGAATGGCAAGCATAAGGAGAAGGGCAGCAGGAAGCAGTCGGAACATAGAGCTGGTGTTTTAGCCGGCAAGTTAATAGCGCTTTACCGACTCCACAATGTAAAGCGGTCTGTTTTTAATTTCGCTGTAGATGTTTGACAGATAGATCGACATAACATACAGGTTGAGGCAGGTAATAGCGAAGAAAACCGATATGAGCACGACAAGGAAGGCCCATCCGGAGAGTGACTCGGCCGGGTCGCCGAATATATCCACACTGGTGAGTTTCACCTTGATGGCATTGTACACGGCTGTACAGGCAACAATGACCGAGAACATAAAAATCCAGAGCAGCAGCGAGCGCAGGAATGTGGTGAAAGAAGTGACGGCCACGAGCGCCGTACGGAACTGTTCGCCGAAAGTGGCCTCCGGGTCGGGATGCAGGGGTACTGCGACATCAATATGTCCGGTTTTGTATCCTACCAGTGCATAGTTGGCCTTCAGGTATCGGCTGTTTTCGCGCAGGCGAAGCAGCGAATTGAGTGCTCGGCGGCTGATAATTCTGGAATGATGCGCCCATGGATCAATCTGCAGCCGGGAGTATCGTTTTAATATGTAATAGAATATGTGGTACAGCGCCTTTTGGGCTGCTGGCAGTTTTCGCTCGCTCGCGCGCAGGCAAACGACGTCGTAGCCTTCGCGGCAGGTATCCCACAGCTTTACAATCAGATCGGGGCTACTGACAAAATCGGACTCAAATAGTACAGTGTAATCGCCATTTGCCCGGTCGAGACCAGCCAGTATGGCATTATCGCGGTTAACTGCCGAGCTCAGGTTGAGCAGGAAAATCTGTTTTCTGAGTTCTTCGGGGAGTGGTTTGATTATGTTTTCGATTGCTGACAGGTCGCGCTGGTTATTGATCAGTACAATTTCATAGTCGGAGAAGTTGGCCTGCAGCGACTGGTACACACTGGAAAGCCACGCTGGCAGCGTGAGTACATCGTTCTGACTGTGCAGGATGCCAACTACAGAAATGAAAGACTGGCGTATCATAGAATCAGGCGATTTCCGGTTCCAGATTGGCGTAGAGTTCTTCCATTTCATCGAGGATACCGAACAGTATTTCGGGCTCCATTTCAGTAACCAGCCTTGCCCTGAATGTTTTGACATGCGGCAGGTCGCGGAAGTAAGGAGCGTAATGGCGTCTCATTTCGAGGATACCCAGTTTTGGGCCTTTCCAGGCGAGACTGTCGGACAGGTGTTGCTTTGCTGCCCGCACTCTTTCGTGAATATCTGGTGGAGGGAGTAGCTCTCCAGTGAGGAAGAAGTGTTTTATTTCGCGAAAAATCCAGGGATACCCTATGCTGGCCCTTCCAATCATGATGCCATCAGTTCCAAACCTGTTTCGGTATTCGAGTGCCTTTTGCGGGCTATCCACATCGCCGTTGCCGAAAACAGGGATAGTCATGCGGGGGTTGTCCTTAACCCGGGCAATCCATGTCCAGTCGGCCTCGCCCTTGTACATCTGTGCGCGTGTGCGCCCGTGAATGGTGAGGGCCTGAATGCCGGCATCCTGCAGGCGTTCGGCCACTTCGACGATATTGATGGAGGCGTCGTCCCAGCCGAGGCGGGTTTTGACTGTTACCGGTTTTTTGGTGCTTTTGACAACGGACGCGGTAAGTTCCACCATTTTAGGGATATCACGGAGGAGGCCTGCGCCAGCCATACGGCATGCCACCTTTGCTACCGGGCAACCGAAGTTGATATCAATGACGTCTGGATTTTTAGCCTCTATCATTTCGGCAGCCTCAACCATATTTTCTACCTGACCGCCGAAGTACTGAATACCAATTGGGCGTTCATAGTCGAAAATTTCGAGTTTTTTCAGTGAGTTCATAGCGTCGTGCACCAGGCCGTCGGCGCTGATGAACTCTGTATAGACCATATCGGCGCCCTGTTCCTTGCAGAGTTTACGGAAGGGTGGGTCGCTTACGTCTTCCATTGGCGCCAGCAGAAGCGGAAATTCTCCGAGATCTACATTGCCAATTCTGACGTTACCTTTGTTTTTGTCGTTTATTTCCGGCATTGAATATACTTATTGCAGTAAACGGTGCAAAGGTAGCGTTTCCTGCCGTGAATTTGCCGTACCTTTCAGTCGTCAAGACCTTCTATGTCAAGAACCGTTTGTCTGATACTTATTCTGGTACATATTGCCGGAGCCGTCTGGTCGCAGAGCGTTGTTCAACGCCGTACAGATTTTTCCTGTGAAAGTTGTCGGCCGGGTGAGGCCCTGGTGAAGTTGAGTCGGGAAACGGGTATCAATATCGTTTTCAGCGACAGGCTGTTTGAGGAGTGCGGGGTCGCTACCTGGAATTTCCGTCAGGTTACTGCTGCAGAGGTACTCGACCGGGTTAGTGCCTGTGCTCGTGTAAGCTATAAGGTAATTGGCAGTCAGGTAGTCTTTTACAGCCATACGGAACGCTTCACAGTAAGCGGTTTTATAGAGGACTCCGATACCGGAGAGCGGCTCATTGGCGCCGGACTGATTCTGTTGAATGGCAGTTTGCACAGGGCGGTAACGAATGACTTCGGATTTTTCAGCCTGAGGGAAGAATCAGGTATTTACCGGATACAGGCAAGTTACGTCGGTTATAAACCTATCATAACAGAAGTAAACCTTTCAGAGGATAAAAAATTGTATATCAGACTGGAGCCTGACACTCGTCTGCGTGAGGTAGTCATCAGCGCCAGAGAGCCGGGGGATGCACGGGAGCGCAGAACAGGTAGCCCAGGATACCTGAATCTGAAAGAAATGCGCAGGTTACCCATGCCCGGCGGGGAGGCGGATTTACTCAGGCAGACAGCCCTTTTACCGGGAGTACAGACGGGGACAGACGGAATCGGGGGGCTGCATATCCGGGGAGGGAATGCCGATCAGAACCTGTTTTTACTCGATGACGTACCGGTTTACAGTCCGAGCCATGCGCTGGGTCTTTTTTCGATATACAATCCTTCAACGGTGAGCAGTGTAAAACTGTGGAAGGGTGATTTCCCTGCCAGATACGGGGGCAGAGCCTCTTCTGTGCTCGACGTTCGTACGCGCGAGGGCAATATGCACAAGTACAAAGGCGAACTGAACACAGGGCTATTTGCCTCATCTGCGGTGGTTGAGGGACCGATTGTGCCTGGTAAATCGTCATTCCTGCTTGGAGGCAGAATGACCTACTTTGAGCCCTGGGTAAATTTTTTCAGCAAGAGAGGTAATCTGCTCACGTTTTCGGGAGACGATGTGAGGTACAGGTTCTACGACGGGAACGTCAGGCTAAACTACACATTAAGCGACCGGGACAGGCTGTATTTCAGCTATTACCGAGGAGGCGATATTTTCAAAAACGACTTTGAACAGTCGTACACTGATCCGAACGGATATATCACCGATAAATCGCGCCTGGCCACCGACTGGGGGAATTCGATTGCGGCCCTGCGCTGGAATCATTTGCTGCGCGACAATCTGTTTACCAATACCACAGTTAGGTATAGCAGATTTACCTATCAGAGTCGCCTTGGGTTCCAGTCAGATATAGTGTATCCCAACGGGAAGACCTATGAACTGGCCAACTACGGTCAGCTCTACCGCACGTTGATACGCGACTGGTCGTGCAAAACAGATTTTACATGGTACGTGTCGGCTCCCCTGATTGTGCGCTGGGGGGTATCCTGGACCAATCACAATTTTCAGCCGGGAGTAATCACTGCGAACTTTTTGCAGCCCGGACAGACAGGGAGTAACGTTGATTCACTGGCCAGTATACTGCTCAATAACGAGAAACTGGGGGCCAGGGAAACAGACGGGTACGTGGAAGGGGAGTGGGAATTCAGTCGGCATTTCAGGCTGGAGGCAGGCATCAATACAGCCTATTTTCAGGTCAGGGATGCAGATTATACAGTTAATCAGCCCAGACTGAGAATAATAAGAAAGGGAGACAAGGGATGGAGTCAGTGGGCTGGATACCACAAAACGGCCCAGTTTTTACATCAGATAGGGACATTTAATATCAGTTTGCCATTTGAGTTATGGGTTCCAAGTACATCCAAGGCACCTCCCGAACTGGTTGACCAGTATTCTGCAGGTATAAGCAAACAGGGTAAAGGCTGGAACTGGCAGGCCGAGTTGTACTACAAATCATTTAACCGTGTACTTACGTTCATATCATCGGGGGATGCACTGTACACAGGCGGAGCTGTGGATGCCAGCGGATGGGAAGACAGAATTGCATCGGGTACGGGCACCAGCAGAGGTATAGAAATCACCATCGAAAAACTGCTCGGGAAAACAAGGGGCAGTATAGTATATACATTGTCGAATAGCGACAGACTTTTTCCGGATCTAAACTCCGGGCGCCCTTTCCCGTTCCGTTTTGACCGGTTGCACGATCTGAAGATAACCGCGAGGCAGGAACTGACGGACTGGCTGGAGGCGGATGTCATCTGGGGTTTTGCTACGGGTAACCCGATAACACTCACGGGGGTCAAGTTCAGGCATGAATCTGTGGAGGGAGAGGTTCAGCGGGAGGTGTTTTTCTATACGGAGGTGAATGGCTACAGATTGCCGGTTTACCACCGGCTCGATCTGGCCCTGAATGCCCGGTGGGGAAACAGAAATATTAAACACACCCTTCAACTGGGAACCTACAATACATATAACCGGGCAAATCCGTTTTATTTGTATATTGATGCCGGGAGTAGTGTAAAAGGTAAAGCAATTCAGTTTACTTTGCTGCCGTTATTACCTGTGTTCAGGTACGAGATAAAATTCTGACAGAGATGAAAAGGCATTTCTATCCGGTTGTAATTGGGATACTTTCTGCGTGCGGATGTGCGCGGGAGGTGGTCATTGATTTGCCGGAAGAGGAGCCAAAAGTGGTGGCAATTTGTCATTTTACCGAGGGGGAGCATTTCAAAGTCAATATTTCGCTGAGTCAAGAGGTAAACGACGGTTCAGACCCCGAGTTTCCCGGAGAAGTTGATGTTACACTTTCAGTAAACGGCCAGTTTTATGATGCGCTGTACCGGGAAAGGGGAGAGGGTAATACATATTACTGGAAGAGTCACAAGGCAAAAATCCCCAGAGAGGGAATCCGGTATAATCTTGATGTCAGGGTACCGGGATATCCTGTAGCTGAGGCTGGCAGCAGTATCCCCGGACATTATGGTATCACACCTTTTCAGATACTGACTTCCGACTTGCAGGTATCCGAGATTGGAAACGGGATAAATGAGTTGAGGATACCCATTGAGCTCAAACTTGCGGAGTTGCCGGATCAGGGAAGGTATTTTGCTTTCTTTCTGAATCACGATATGCAGGTGTACGAATCATTGAATCCAGCTATCCCTGATTACACCAAAGAACAGGTGCCCACCAATTTTTTATCAGACGGACGCACAATTTCACTCCTGCACAACATCCCCGAGCCGCTTGTACTCATTAATGAAAACTACTGGGACGACAACCGCAAGTCGCTTTATCTGACAGCGAGAATACCTTATGATCCGGATACCGAGCGTCCCAGCCGGTTGTACATAACCTGGCGTACGCTCTCAGAGGAATTTTATCGCTACCATCTGTCCCTTTCACGTCAGGGGGGCAACCTTCCGCTGGCCGATCCTGACGCGGTATTCAACAACGTGGAGGGTGGCCTCGGAAATTTTTCAGGATATTCGATAGCTATTGACACAATAGCGATTCCGGGTTTTTGAAATCGGAATTTTGTCCTACATTTGAGCCACTTTTCACAATTGTTCAACAAACACCCCGCGAGGGGGGTCAATACCTAAGCAAATGAGCAAAATTACTGTTGTTGGTGCTGGAAACGTAGGCGCCACCTGCGCGAACGTTCTGGCACATGAAGACATTGTCAATGAGGTAGTATTAATTGATATTCAGGGGAATATGGCCAAAGGCAAGGCTCTTGACATGTGGCAGCAGGCACCTGTTGACGGGTACTCTACCCGGGTTGCCGGCGGAGATGATTATGCGCTAACAGCTGGCTCCGATATTGTTATTATCACAGCCGGCATCCCGCGCAAACCGGGTATGAGCCGCGACGACCTCATTTCCACCAATGCCAAAATTGTGGTGTCGGTTACCCAGAATATCCTTAAATACACAAAGAACCCGATTATCATCGTGGTCTCCAATCCGCTCGATGTAATGACTTACGCTGTATGGAAGGCCTCGGGCTTGTCGGACAAGCGGGTCATAGGCATGGCTGGCGTACTTGATACAGCTCGTTACCGTGCTTTCCTTGCAGAGGAACTTGATGTATCACCAAAGGATATTCAGGCTATGCTGATGGGCGGTCATGGAGATACCATGGTACCATTGCCGCGTTACACTACTGTAAGCGGTATTCCTGTAACCGAGATGATCAGAAAAGATCGTCTGGACGCAATCATTGAGCGCACCAAGGTGGGTGGCGGCGAACTCGTGAATCTGATGGGAACATCTGCATGGTACGCGCCAGGAGCTGCCGCAGCACAGATGGCTATCTCTATCCTGAAAGATGAAAAGAGAATTTACCCGTGCTGTGTCCGTATGAACGGGCAGTACAAGCTCAAGGATATTTTTGTTGGTGCTCCGGTAAAACTCGGTAAAAAAGGCGTTCAGGAGATAATCAAACTCCGCCTGAAAAAAGACGAACTGGAACTCCTGCATAAATCGGCCGCAGCCCGGGTATCGGGGCAGATCAAACACCAAAGCTGCCCCGATATTCCGGCTTAATCTAATTTGTTAACTTCATGTACTTAAACCAGACGCTTTGGTCTTCGATGATCACTGCCAATGGCGGAGAAGACCTCTACTCTATAGCAGAAAAGCAGCCCGTTCTGCTCGTTTTTCTAAGGTTTTTCGGCTGTTCTTTTTGCCGGGAAGCCATCAATGATATTTCCAGAAGGAGATCATACTTTGAAAAACAGGGATTCAGGGTTGTGTTCGTTCACATGGCTGATAATCAGGGAACTGCTGACAAGTTCTTCAGGAAATACAAACTGTATCCCGTTGACCACATCAAGGACCCCGAGAAGAACTATTACAGAGCCTTTGGCCTCGGACAAACAACGACGGCGCAGTTGCTGACTTTCATGCACTGGATGCGCGGTTTCCAGGCTGCAGTCATCGAGGGTCACGGGGGATCTCCCCTATTGAATGACCCCGACCTTGGCGACGGGCTCCAGATGCCCGGAGTATTCGTCCTGTATCAGGGTGAGATAAAGCGCTCATACATTCACCGGAATGCCTATGATCGCCCCGATTACGAGGAAATATGCCAGATATAACTCAATTTATGAAGAGTTTTGCCATTTTTCCTGAACGATTCACGAATTTGGTTGTTCTCCTGTAATTCTGCATTTAAAAAGTTCTGAATGGTTATGCCTGTCTGGTTAACTTACTCACTCATCACGCTGGCAGCTTATGTCGGCATGGAATTCATGGCCTGGTTTACACACAAATTTGTCATGCACGGTTTCCTTTGGAACTGGCACGCCGACCATCACCAGCCCAAACACGAAAAAGATGGTTTTTTCGAGAAAAACGACCGCTTTTTCCTCGTATTCGCCATTCCTTCCATGTTTTGCTATATGACTGGTGGACTCACCGAGCATTTCTGGGTGCTGTTCATCGGTGTGGGGATTTCTCTGTACGGTCTGACTTACTTCCTCATTCACGACGTATATATTCACAGACGCTTCAGCTGGTTCCGTCAGCTGGACAGCAAGTACTCACGCGCTATTCTTCGCGCACACGGGACGCATCACTCCAAAAGGACCAAAGAGGAAGGTGAGTCATTCGGATTGCTGGTTATTCACCCCAAATTCTTCAAATCACGTCAGCGTCAGGAGGACGACCGGCTCCTGAAAAACAATGTCGAGTGAAGTCATATATACGGAAGGTGAGTATTCTATTCATCGAAGAAACGGTCTGACCGACGAAGCCAGATACGTACTCGAGAACGCACCTCTCGGAACAGAAGGCGTTGTTTACGAGCACCTGAACAGGGATGAGCATATAGTGCATCTTCACAACCCTGTATTACTTTCTATTCAGGAGGGCGACAAGATACTTGGCACAGCTGTTTTCTGTCAGACGGCAGTAAATGTTGGCCCTCGTATTTTCAATGCCTGTTACGTCAGGTATTTCGCAGCTTCCGGAGAAATCAGGGGTAAAGGTATCATGAAGCACTTTTCTGGCAAGACTATGGAGGCAATTCGCCTGGGTGAAAGTCAGAAAACCATATATTTTGCATCTGTTGAAAGAAAAAACCATCGTTCTTTCAAGGTGGTAAGTGGTGCAGGCTACGAGAACCTCGGTGTAATGCGAACCAACGGATTCAGCCGTTTTTTTCCGCGCAAATCGTCTTCACTGGAGAGAATATCAACTGAACAACAGCGTGCGGAAGTGCTTGGGCTGCTCCGCAAACAGTATCAGGATCATGCACTGGTGCATTTCAACTCCATATTTCTGCACGACGACTACTATGTTATCCGGCACGAGGGCAGGATTGTGGCAGGTTGTCAGTTTCACCGGGTTAAATGGGCAGTCAGAAGTATGCCGGGCCTGACAGGCAAGCTGATTGTTAACCTGACGCCCTATATCCCTTTGCTCAACCGTCTTTTCAATCCCGCTTCTTTTGATTTTCTGGGATTTGAGGGCATTTACTGCGTGCCCGGCTATGAGAATCGTCTGGAAGAATTGTTTGAGGGATTACTCCGGCAGGAAAACAGATATTCAGCTATGTACTGGATGGCAGAGACTTGCCCTGTAAGGCAGCGAATTCAGGCCGTGATTCGCCCGGGGCTACTGCACTCCTTTGTGCAGGATGCTCATACATATATAATGGCATCGGCAACCGGACTTAATGAAGATGAAATGTCTGATTTGAGAAGAAGACCGTTGTTTGCTTCTGCTTTTGACTATACATGAACTACCTTTGTGCTTCATTCGATAAAATATGATCAAAAGTCCCGACCAGTTAGCCTTGTTACAGGCAAAAGCCCGGCAATACAGAGATGCACTCCAGAACACCGCCCGCTTCCGCCTGATCTGGCAGGAAGGAGTCCAAAAGAATCTTGTAACCTGGTTAAAGGAACTCGCACAGAACTGCAACCTCACAGTCGAAATCGAGGAGAGAATGGAGGTAGAGGGACTTGAGTCTGTTATTTTCTCACTGGGTCTTGTGCCAAGCGGGCTGAAAGAGATACTTGAGGGCAACAACCGACGCGATCTGATGCGACAAAATGGCTCCCTCATTTATCAGCAGTTATTCAACGGAAGGGTAATGGCATTAATCAATCTTCCGTATATTGAGAAGTACGGGCAGCCTCAGGAACCGAGATCTGTAGCTATTTTCAGTCCCGACGAGATCACAGAAGACAAGGTGGCCTCCCACGTGGCCGAATTTCTGACTGACCTGACCATGTGGGAGAGCTATGATGACGATTCCATGCAGCCTGCAACACGCATCGGTTTCAAATCGGAGCAACCCGTAGCCGGGGGGCCTGAGGTTTAAGAGCTTGTTCAGGATTATCTCGCCGAGTCAAAAACGTCTCATTTTTTGCCTTTTTTCACCTTTTTTCAGTTACGTAGCTCCGGCTATGCGCCTTCAAAAATGCAAAAACTGACAAAAAATAAGCCTGTTTTTGCCACCGGCAGAGAATCCTGAACAAGCTCTAAA